>NZ_JBSFPI010000002.1:0-513033 GCF_053588115.1 Nocardia sp. NPDC003482 | reverse complement strand
CCCGCCGCCGCGCGGTCCGCCGCGGCGGCGGTCGCCGCGGGACGCTCGGAAGCCGTGGCGGCCGGGGCGGTTTCGCGCGCCGAGCGCGGCCAGATCGCGACGGCGAGCGCGACGACGGCGATCAGCGCCGCGAGCGTCCACCGCCAGGCGACGGGAACCGATCTCACCGGCCCACCAGCTCGAGCAGATGCTCGGACTCCGGACCCTTGATCAGCGCGGCCGCGGCAGCCGGATCGGTGGGACCGGCGCCGAAGGAGGGGCAGTCCTTGGCGAGCACGCACGCCCCGCACGCCGGTTTGCGCGCGTGGCACACCCGGCGGCCGTGGAAGATCACCCGATGCGAGAGCATCGTCCAGTCCTTGCGTTCGATCAGCTCGCCGACCGCGTGCTCGATCTTGACCGGATCCTCCTCGGCGGTCCACTGCCAGCGCCGGACCAGCCGCGCGAAATGGGTGTCCACCGTGATTCCCGGCACATCGAAGGCGTTGCCCAGGATGACGTTGGCGGTCTTGCGGCCGATGCCCGGCAGCTTCACCAACTCCTCGAGGGTGTGCGGCAGCACCCCGTCGTGGCGTTCCAGCAGCGACCGGCCCAGGCCGATGAGCGCGGTGGTCTTGTTGCGGTAGAAACCGGTCGGGCGGATGTACTCCTCGAGTTCGGTGCGGTCGGCCTCGGCGTAGGCGCGGGCGTCGCGATAGCGGGCGAACAACGCGGGGGTGGTCATGTTCACCCGGACGTCGGTGCACTGCGCGGAAAGGATTGTCGCCACGGCCAATTCGAGCGGGGTGGTGAAATCGAGTTCGCAGTGCGCGTTCGGAAACGCCTCGGTCAGTGCGCGATACATCCGCCGGGCCCGGCGCACGCGTCCGAGCCGCGTCTCCCCCGCGAATTTGTTCTTCGGGGCAGGGGTCGCGCGCCGACGCCGGGCGGGCGCGGCGGTGCCGTCGGTGGCTTCGAGGTCGGCGGGCGATTCGTGCCCGTTCGCGGCGGCGGATCCGGTTTCACGCACGCGTCCACCATACGGAACCACCCCGACGCGGGCGCAGCCGTTGACCGAGGCCCGTGTTCCTTCTGAGACCTTCTCCGTGTTTACTCACCCGTATGCAAGGACTCGCTGTGGTGCTCTTCCCGGTGGTGCTGATGCTGTTCGCGCTGTTCATGGAACGGGTGGAAAATCGGCTACGCAAGCTGCTCGAACCGGAGGAAGAGGTCCAGCAGTATCTGGACCAGGCCACCAACCCCGAGGTCGACGAGTTGGCCAAGATCGGGGTCCCCGCGCACGCCGCCCGCAATCGCCGCCGTCGCTCCAGCGGTGACGAGTTGGATGTGGCCGCCGCCAGCTGATCCGCTCCGCCCTCGGGAACCGATTCGGCACCGCGCGCGTTCCACAAACCGCGCGGTGCGTGGTGTCTGTCACTACGCTGCTCGTGTGCCAAGTAGACTGCACTGTCGGCCGAATCGCGTCGGTCTTCGACAGACTCAATTCCGATAAGGAGCACATTCGTGGACGAGGCCCTCGCCAGAGCAGGCATCTTCCAAGGCGTCGAGCCCACCGCGGTGGCGGCTCTCGCCAAACAGCTCGAGCCCGTGGACTTTCCGCGCGGCCACGTCATCTTCAACGAGGGCGAGCCCGGCGATCGGCTGTACATCATCACATCGGGCAAGGTGAAGATCGGTCGGCGCTCACCCGACGGCCGGGAGAATCTGCTGACGATCATGGGCCCGTCGGACATGTTCGGCGAGCTGTCGATCTTCGACCCGGGCCCGCGGACCTCCACCGCCACCACCGTGACCGAGGTTCGCGCCGTCACCATGAATCGCGAGGCGCTCAAGTCGTGGATCGATCAGCGGCCGGAGATCGCCGAGCAATTGCTCCGCGTACTCGCCCGCCGCCTGCGCCGCACCAACAACAACCTCGCCGATCTGATCTTCACCGACGTGCCCGGCCGCGTGGCCAAGGCGCTGTTGCAGCTGGCACAGCGGTTCGGCACGCAGGAGGCGGGCGCGCTGCGGGTCACCCACGACCTCACCCAGGAGGAGATCGCCCAGCTCGTGGGCGCCTCGCGCGAGACGGTCAACAAGGCCCTGGCGGATTTCGCGCATCGCGGCTGGCTGCGGCTCGAGGGGAAGAGCGTGCTGATCACCGATTCGGAGCGGTTGGCGCGCCGGGCCCGCTGAGTCCGAACCGATTCCGGCCCGATTCCGACGCGGCCTCCAACGGGGAGTGACGCCGGGCGATCGCGCCCGGCGTCAGGATCGGTCCCGGCCGCGCAGATAGGCCAGCTGCGCCTTGACCGAACTGCGCGCGGCGGGCCAGAGCTTCTTGTCGACATCGGCGTAGACCTTCGCGACGATCTGCAGCGGGCGCGCGTTCGGCCCGAGTTCGCGCAGCGCCTCGCGGACCTGATCGAGCCGCTCCTGCCGGTGCCGGATGTAGTAGTCGATCACCGGTTTCGCCTCCGGATGATCGGGACCGTGGGCCGGGAGCAGCGCCCGGCCGGACGCCACCTCGGAAAGCCGGTCCAGCGACGACAGATAGTCGCCGAGCGCGCCGTCGCGCGATTCCAGCACCGTCGTGCCGCTGCCCAGCACCGTGTCACCGGTGAGCACCGCGTCGCCGAGGACGAAACTGAGCGAGTCGGTGGTGTGACCCGGGGTGGCCAGCACCCGGATCCGCAGCCCGGCGGCCTCGACCACCTCGCCGTCGGTCAGGGTCTCCGCCGAGCCGTGCAGGAATTTCGGATCGTGCGAACGGACCTGGGCCCCGGTCAGTTTCACCAGCCGGTCGATGCCGCCGGTGTGATCGTGGTGGTGATGGGTGATCAGGGTCAGCGCGATCCGGCCGTCGGTGGCCCGCGCGATGGCCTCGACGTGCGCCTTGTCCTTCGGGCCCGGATCGATCACGACGTAGTCGGACCGATCCGGGGCGCGCAGCAGCCAGGTGTTGGTGCCCTGCAGGGTCATCTGATTCGGATTGTTCGCCAGCAGCACCGAGGCGGTCGGAGTGACCGGGCGGACCTGCCCGTACGCGGGATGGGTGAGGCTCATGACGCTCCTAACGCACAGTGCCGCAACGAACTTCCGTCAGCCCTGCTTACCGCACTTCGGCGATGAGCTCCACCTCGACGGGAGTGTTCTTGGGCAACTCGAACACCCCGACGGCCGAGCGCGCGTGCACGCCGGCCGCGCCGAAGACCTCGCCGAGCAGTTCGGACGCGCCGTTGATCACCAGCGGCTGATCGTTGAAACCCGGTGCGGAGGCCACGAATCCGACCACCTTGACGATCCGCACGACCTCGTCGAGATCCACGACGGATCCGACCGCGGCCAGCGCGTTGAGCGCGCAGTACTTGGCGGCCTCGCGGCCCTGGTCGAGCGAGACCTCGGCCCCGACCTTGCCGGTGGCCGTTAACTCACCGCCGACGAAGGGCAGCTGCCCGGAGGTGTAGACCAGCGCGCCCGAGCGCAGCGCGGGGATGTACGCGCCCGCCGGGGCGGCCACCGGCGGCAGTTCCAGGCCCAGCCGTTCCAGATTCTCCCGCCACGACCCGGCCATCAGCGCTTGTTCCGCTTCAGGTAGGCGACGTGCTGCTCACCGGTCGGGCCGGGCAGCACGGTCACCAGCTCCCAGCCGTCCTCACCCCACTGATCCAGAATCTGCTTGGTCGCATGTGTCAGCAACGGCACGGTCGCGTATTCCCACTGGGTCCGATCACTCATGAGCCAGAAGCGTAGTGGGGCGCCCGTGCGGCCAGTCCATAGCCACGCTTTCATAACGGGTTATAGGCTCGCGATCGTGGGAGTACCGACAGCAGTGCCCGTTTCGGAGGAACCCGGGCTGAAACGAGGGTGGCCGGAACGCGCGGACCGGGCCCGCCTGCACTACGTGTCCGGCAAGGGCGGCACCGGGAAGTCCACGGTGTCGGCCGCTCTGGCGCTCGCACTGGCCGCCGGGGGGCGGCGCGTGCTGCTGGTGGAGGTGGAGGGCAGGCAGTCGATCGCCCAGCTGTTCGATCTGCCGCCGCTGCCGCCCACCGAGACCAAGATCGCGACCGCCGACGGCGGCGGCGAGGTGGTGGCGCTCGCGCTCGACATCGAGCACGCCTTCCTGGAATACCTCGACATGTTCTACAACCTCGGCTTCGCGGGCCGGGCCATGCGGCGGATGGGCGCGATCGAGTTCGTCACCACGATCGCCCCGGGCCTGCGCGACGTCATCCTTACCGGCAAGATCAAGGAATGCGCGGTGCGCGTCGACAAGTCGGGCTCCCCCGTCTACGACGAGGTCGTGGTGGACGCGCCGCCGACCGGCCGGATCGCGAGCTTCCTCGACGTCACCAAGGCCATGGCCGAGGTCGCCAAGGGCGGCCCGATCGCCTCGCAGGCCGACGGGGTGTCCCGGCTGCTGCACTCCGATCAGACCGTCGTCCACCTGGTCACCCTGCTCGAGGCGCTGCCGGTGCAGGAGACCGCGGACGCCATCGCGGAACTGACCGAGGCCGATTTCCGGATCGGCACGCTGATCGTCAACCGGGCCGCGCAGGGCTATCTGCCCGCCGGGTCGCGCGCCCGCGTGGCCTCCGGTGAACTGGACACCGAGGCGCTGCGCGCCGGACTGGACAAGGCCGGAATCTCGTTGTCGGACAAGGACTTCCGTGGCCTGGTGCAGGAGGCCGTGGAGCATTCGGCCACGCTGCGGGCGCAGGACGACAGTTCGGCCGAGCTGGCCAAGGTCGACGTCAGCCGCCTGTATCTGCCCACGCTCGCCGACGGCATGGATCTGGGCGGGCTGTACGAGCTGGCCGAACAGCTGAGCGCGCAGGGGGTCCGCTGATGACGAGTTCGCTACCGCCCGCACCCCTTGCGCCGCTGGACATCTCGCGCATCCTCGCCGATCCCGCCGCGCGGGTCGTGGTCTGCTGTGGTTCCGGCGGCGTCGGCAAGACCACCACCGCCGCGGCGCTCGCGCTGCGCGCGGCCGAACAGGGTCGCAAGGTCGTGGTGCTGACCATCGATCCGGCCCGGCGGCTCGCGCAGTCGCTGGGGGTGAGCGATCTCGGCAACAAGCCGCAGCGGGTCCAGCTGGGTCCGGACGCCAAGGGCGAACTGCACGCCATGATGCTGAACATGCGGCGCACCTTCGACGAGATGGTGCTCGAGCACACCAGCCCGGAGAAGGCCGAGCAGATCTTCTCGAACCCCTTCTATCAGACGGTCGCCTCCTCCTTCGGCGGAACGCAGGAGTACATGGCGATGGAGAAGCTCGGGCAGCTGGCCGGGCGGCGGGAATGGGATCTGATCGTCGTCGACACCCCGCCCTCGCGCAACGCGCTGGACTTCCTCGACGCGCCCAAGCGGCTCGGAAACTTCCTCAACGGCCGGATGATTCGCGTGATCATGGCGCCCGGCCGGGGCGTGGGCCGGTTCGTGACGGGGGCGATGAGCCTCGCCGTGCGCGGGGTCTCGACGGTCGTGGGCGGGCAGATGCTCAAGGACGCCTCGCTGTTCCTGCAATCGCTGGAGTCGATGTTCGGCGGCTTCCAGGACCGGGCCGAGCGCACCTACGCCATGCTCTCGCGGCCGGGCACGCATTTCCTCGTGGTCGCCGCGGCGGAACCGGACGCGCTGCGCGAGGCGTCGTTCTTCGTGGACCGGCTGTCCTCCGACGGCATGCCGCTGGCCGGGCTGGTGCTCAACCGCACCCATCCGGTGCTGTGCGCGCTCTCCCCCGAGCACGCCCTCGCCGCGGCCGATCGGCTCGCCGCCGACAGCGCCGAGAGTGCCGAGGGTGCCGAGGATTCGGCGGCCGAGCTGACCGCCGACGTCCTGCGCATCCACGCCCAGCGGGCGCGCACCGCCAAGCGCGAACAGCATCTGCTGCACCGGTTCACCGGCGCCCACCCCCGGGTGCCGCTCGTGGCGGTGACCGCGCTGCCGTTCGAGGTCTCCGACCTCGAGGCGCTGCGCGCGGTCGGCGACCAACTGGTCGGCCCGCGGCGGCCCTGAAAACGGCCCGAGCCCGCAATCGCGGGCTCGGACCATCGCTGGGCTGCGATCGGCTACATCGCAACCTTCTGCTGGCGCTGGGCGCGGAAGAAGTCCGCCCAGGACGTCACCTCGGGATGCTGTTTCAGCAGCGCACGCCGCTGCCGCTCGGTCATGCCACCCCACACGCCGAACTCCACCCGGTTGTCGAGGGCGTCGGCCCCGCACTCCATCAGCACCGGGCAGTGCCGGCAGATCGTGGCCGCCTTGCGCTGCGCCGCGCCGCGCACGAACAACTGGTCGGGATCCACTTCCTTGCATCGGGCCTGGGACACCCAGGCGATTCTCGCTTCGGCCTGCTCCACGTCCAATCGAGCGATGGGGGTAGTCATGTGCATTTGGTGTGCCCCTTTGCAGTCCGAACACCGGGTCAACGGCGCTCCAGAATCGCGTGCATCGCGCAGCCACCCAACCCCGCTGCGTCCTGCACCACATTCCACTTTGAGTGTTAGCTCTATCACACTGGGTTCTCAATCTAGGTAAAGGTATGGCGCCTGCGCAAGACCGTCCTTGGAATTTTTGGTACGGCCGTCCCTGCAAATCCCGAACTGAACCGGACAGTCGCCCATCAAGCGGACGACACGCCCGTGAGCAGTGGCCGCGACGCGCCGGAGCGGTCCGTAGGGGATGACTGGACGATTGCCCGGAAGCGGTGACGGGGCCGAACGGCGGCGGCCCACCGCGCGTTGGGCGGGCGTGCCTTTAGGCTTGGGTACGTGCCGATCTCACAAACGCTCGCGAGGCTGGCCGGTGCGTGCGTCCTGGCGGCCGTGCTGCTCGCCGGGCTGCTGTTCCCGCTCGCCGGTGGCTTCGGGTTCGTGTCGAACCGAGCCGCGGACGCCGTCGACAACGTCTCCGCGGAACTCGTGGAGGGCACCGTCCCCGCGGTGTCCACCATGGTCGACGCGTCCGGAACGCCCTTCGCCTGGCTCTACGAGCAGCGGCGCTTCGAGGTGCCCAGCGACCGGATCTCCAACGACATGAAGCTGGCGATCGTGTCGATCGAGGACAAGCGCTTCGCCGAGCACGGCGGCGTCGACTGGCAGGGCACGCTGCGCGCGTTCCTGCGCAACCAGTCCAGCGGCGAGGTGCAGCAGGGCGGTTCGACCATCGACCAGCAGTACGTGAAGAACTTCCAGCTGCTCGTCGTGGCCAAGACCGACGCCGAGCGCCGCGCCGCCATCGAGACCACGCCCGCGCGCAAACTGCGCGAGATCCGGATGGCGCTGACGCTGGAGAAGGAACTCACCAAGGACGAGATCCTCACCCGCTATCTGAACCTGGTGCCGTTCGGTAACGGGTCCTACGGTGTGCAGGACGCCGCCCAGACGTATTTCGGTCTGGACGCCAAGGATCTGAGCGTCTCGCAGGCCGCGATGCTGGCGGGCATGGTGCAGTCCAGCTCCAAGCTGAACCCCTACACCAACCCGAAGGGCGTGCTGGACCGCCGGAACACCGTGCTGGACACGATGATCCAGAACATCCCCAGCCGCGCCGAGGAGTTCCGCGCCGCCAAGGCCACCCCGCTGGGCGTCCTGCCCGAGCCGAAGGGCCTGCCGCGCGGCTGCATCGCGGCGGCGGACCGCGGCTTCTTCTGCGACTACGCGTTGCAGTACCTGCAGAACGCGGGCATCAGCAAGGATCAGATCGATAAGGGGGGTTATCTGATCCGCACGACTCTCGATCCGGGCGTGCAGAATTCGATCAAGGCGTCGGTCGACTCGGTGACCAATCCGCATCTCGAGGACATCGCCGAGGTCATGAGCATCATCGGCGCCGGACAGGATTCGCATCCGCTACTGGGCATGGTGTCCAGCCGCGACTACGGCCTCGATCAGAACCTGCACCAAACCGTTCAGCCGCAACCGTATTCGATGGTCGGCGACGGCGCGGGCTCGATCTTCAAGATCTTCACCACCGCCGCGGCCATGGAGAAGGGCCTGGGCATCAACGCCCAACTGGACGTGCCCGGCTTCCTCGTCGCCAAGGGCATGGGCAACAGCGGTACGCCGGGCTGTCCGGCCGAGGCGTACTGCGTCAAGAACGCGGGCAACTACAAGTCGCCGATGTCGGTGACCGAGGCGCTGGCCCAGTCGCCGAACACCGCGTTCGTCAAGCTGATCCAGGACGTCGGGGTGACGCCGACGGTCGATATGGCGATCCGGCTGGGCATGCGCTCCTACGCCCAGGCCGGGACCTCCGGGCACGGCAACCAGAGCCTCGCCGACATGGTCAAGCAGCAGAATCTGGGTTCGTTCACCCTCGGCCCGTTCGCGATCAACCCGCTGGAGTTGTCGAACGTGGCCGCGACGCTGGCCTCGGGCGGCAAGTGGTGCCCGCCGAATCCGATCAAGGAGGTCGTCGACCGCGAGGGCCATCAGGTCCCGCTCACCCAGCAGGCGTGCGAGCAGGTCGTGGAGCCCGGCCTGGCCAATACGCTCGCGAACGCGCTGGGACAGGACGCGGTCAGCGGTACCGCGGCCGGTTCGGCGCGCGCCGTGGGCTGGAACGCGCCGCTGTCGGCCAAGACCGGCACCACCGAATCGCACCGCTCCTCGGCGTTCCTGGGCTTCAGCAATTCGCTCGCGGGCGCGGCCTACATCTACGGCGACTCGCCCACCCCCGGCGAGATCTGCTCGTTCCCGCTCCGCAGCTGCGGCGACGGAAACCTCTACGGCGGTAACGAACCCGCGCGCAGCTGGTTCCAGGGCATCAAACCGGTCCTCGACCACTTCCCCCCGCCCGCCTTCCCCCCGCTGGACGACAAGTACGTCCGCGGCGCCAACAACTCCCAGATCCCCGACGTCACCGGCATGTCCGAGGCCGAGGCCCGCTCGGCCCTGATCGGCGCGGGCTTCCAGGTCACGATGGTCACCGTCCCCGGCTCCCCCGCCAAGGGCACGGTCATCAACACCACCCCGAACGGCTCGGCCATCCCCGGCTCGGTCATCACGGTCAACGTCAGCGACGGCACCCAACGCGAAGCACCCCCACCGGGCCCCGCCCCGCTTCCCCCGGGCTTGCCGGGCCTACCTCCTCCCCCACGCCTCCCCCCGATCCCCATCCCCATCCCGGTTCCGCGATAACCGTTGGTAATCCTGGTCTTTCGGCCCTGGGGGGCCGAAAGACCAGGAACAGCGTGGAGAGTGGGGACTACCCCAGGTCTACGAACACAGCCGCACCCTTTATTCGGATCCGCACTCGTTGTAGGGCCCTGTAAGGGGTGCGGATCCGGATAAGGGGTGCGGCTGGGTTCGTAGGGCTGGGGGTCAGAGGCGGGATTTGACGGCGGCGGAGAGGCGGGAGCCGTCGGCTCGGCCGGCGGCGAGGCGGGTGGCGGTTTTCATGACCTGGCCCATTTGTTTCATGCCGGGGCGTTCGCCGAGTTGTTCGGCGACCTCGGCGATGGCGGTGTCGGCTATGTCGGCGATCTCCGCCTCCGTGAGCGGGGTGGGGAGGTATTCGGCGATGATCTCCTCCTCGGCGCGCTCGTTGGCGGCGAGTTCGCCGCGGCCCGCCTGCTCGTAGACCACCGCCGCCTCGTTGCGCTTCTTGGCCTCCTTGGCGAGGACCGCGATCACCTCGGCGTCGGAGAGTTCCCGGGCCTGCGAACCGGCGACCTCGGCGGTCTGGACGGCGGCCAGCAGCATGCGCAACGTGCCGGTGCGCAACGCGTCCTTGCTCTTCATGGCGGCGGTGAGATCGGCGCGCAGCGTGGCTTTGAGTTCCGTCATGCGCTCACGGTATCCGGTCGCGGATGTGCCTGTGCGGAACAGCACTCGGCGCGGTCGGCGGCCGTCGCCTATCCTGAGCGAATGCCCGAACTCTCGTCTTCCGTACTCCGACGAGCCGCGCTGGGCGCCGCCGGGGCGGCAGCAGCAGGAATCGGCTACGCCTCGCTCATCGAACGCAACGCCTTCGTCCTGCGCGAGGCCACCCTGCCGGTGCTGCATCCGGGCTCGTCGAGCCTGCGGGTGCTGCATCTGAGCGATCTGCACATGACCCCGGGCCAGAAGCTGAAACAGGCGTGGGTCCGGGAACTGGAACGGCTGGAACCGGATCTGGTCGTCAACACCGGCGACAACCTGGCCCACCCGCGCGCGGTCCCGGCCGTCGTGCAGGCCCTGTCCGGCTTGCTCGCGCGCCCCGGGCTGTTCGTTTTCGGCAGCAACGACTACTTCGCCCCGGTGCCGAAGAACCCGCTGAAGTATTTCAAGAAGAACCACAAGCGCGTCCACGGCGCCCCCCTGCCCTGGCAGGATCTGCGCGCCGCCTTCACCGAACGCGGCTGGCTGGACCTGACCCATGTGCGCCGCGACCTCGAGGTCGCCGGAATCAAGATCGCGACCGCGGGCGTGGACGATCCGCACCTGCGCCGCGACCGCTACGAGACCGTCGCGGGCGCGCCGAATCCGTTGGCGGACTTGAGTATCGGGCTCACCCACTCCCCCGAGCCCCGGGTGCTGGACCGGTTCGCGACCGACGGCTACGACCTCGTGCTCGCCGGGCACACCCACGGCGGCCAGCTGTGCCTGCCGGGCTACGGCGCGCTGGTCACCAATTGCGGCATCGACCGCTCCCGCGTCAAGGGCCCCTCACGCTGGGGTTCGCACACTCTCCTGCACGTCTCCGCCGGGCTGGGCACCTCCCCGTGGGCCCCCTACCGGTTCTGTTGCCGTCCGGAGGCCACCCTGCTCACGCTCGTGGCCGCGCCCCCGCGCCGCCCGGCGGCCGATACCGGGCACGGAGTCTCGGCATCGGAGGCCGTCGCGCGCTAGTCTTGCGCGCCGAGCCGGAACGTCAGGTAGGGGACGAGGGTGAGCAGTGGGTTCGACAAGCGGCCCGAGGACGAGGACGCCGCGGCGACCAGAGCCATCCGCCGCGTGCAATCGCCGGCGGACACGGCCAAGACGGAGATGTTCGCCCAGCCCGAACCACCCCTCCCCCGCCCGAACTGGCAGGACTGGGCCGCCCGCGAACCGGCCGACCACACCGAGGTGATGCCGCGCGGCGGTAACCGCCCCGCCCCGGCGCCGCCGCGCGAATCACGCCCCGGCCTCGACCACGACGCCGCCACCCGCGCCCTCCAGTCGCTGGCCGGAGCCACCGGCCGCTCGGCCACCCCACCGGAGGACCCCACCCGCCCGATCACCGAGGTCCCGCCCGCCCAGGATGCCGCCCCGCCACAGCGCCACCCCCGGAATCCGCCTCCCGGACAACGGTTTCCGGCCGGACCACCGCAAGGCCCGGCCCGCCGGACCCCACCCGCCGGGCCAGCCGACCCGCGATACCCGGAGCCATCCGCCTCGGAAACCACCCGCCGGATTTCCCCTGCGGCACAGGCGAACCCGCGCTATCCCGAGACCAACGTCAGCGCGAACCCGGCGAGCGGCTCGGAGCCGACCCACCGCACTCCCCCTGTGGCACGGCGGGATTCGCAGTACCCGGACACAACGGTCGGCGCGAGCCCGGCACAGGCGAATTCGCGGTATCCGGAAACAGCCGTCGGCGCGAATCCGGCGACCGGTGCCGAACCACCCCGCCGCACTCCCGCCGCGGGACGGCCGGATTCGCGCTACCCGGAGACGACGGTCAGCGCGAACACGGCGGGCGGTTCCACCCAATCTCGCCGCAGTTCGGCTGCCACACAAGGGGATTCGCGATATCCCGACACCATGGTCGGCGTCCCCGCGACGGGCGGTTCGGACGAACCCCCTACCGGGCGCGGACGCAAGGGCTGGCTGCTCGCCGGGGCCGCGGTGGTGGTCGTGGCGGCTGTCGCCGGGGCCGTCGCCCTGGTCTCCACCCGGCACCACACCGACGCCCCCGCGACCGACGCGGCACCGTCCCCGTCCATGGTGAGCGCGTTGACCACCGGACGCGCCGCCGCGCCGAGTACGACGCGCCCGTCGACCACCCGGCCCACGACCACCGCGGCGGCCGCCGCGGCCGTGGCCGCCGAACCGGTGATCCCGGGCTACCAGACCGTTCTGATCCCCGATCGCGGCGCGGTCTACGACGTGCCCGCGGACTGGCGGATCGACCCGCTCGCCACCACCACGCTCGGCAACCCACCCGACACCGTGGAGATCGCGGGCCGCACCACCGACGGCGAGAACTACTGTCCCCGCTCGGTGCGCACCAGCGCCTTCCTCACCCTGTCCGGCCAGTCCGATCCGGCGGCCGCGGCCAAGGAGGTCGGCATGCGCATGATCAAGGTCGGCTGGCCCGCCGCCACCGGCGCCAATTCCAATGCGGCCGAACCACTCACATCGCTGGACGGCCAGCTGCACGGCGCCTTCGTCGAGACCACCGGCGGCGGCGCCACCCCCGCCCCCGGCTGCGCCAAGGCGTTCTCGGTCTTCACCTTCGCCTTCCCCGGCGAGAACAGCAATTTCGTCATGACCATCGCCGCCGACCAGGGCGTCGCCAAATCCGTGGACAAGGAGACGGCCAAGCGGATCCTCGCCAGCATCCGCCCGCTCCCGGTCCGATGACCAGCCGATTTAACGTCGGCCCCGCCCCTGCTGTAAGCTACGACAGGCTCGACCACGGGGTGTGGCGCAGCTTGGTAGCGCGCCTCGTTCGGGACGAGGAGGTCGCAGGTTCAAATCCTGTCACCCCGACTCGTGTGTGGAGACACGACAGGGTCCCTGACCGGCATCGCCGGTCAGGGATCTTACTCTTTGTCGGCCCGTATTACCCACGCCCACAAGGGTTTTCACCCGGGCGTCCCGGAGAAATACCGCCGCGCCGAGCCGGGCGCCCACAGCAACACCAGCACGGCGATCGACACCGCCCACCCGGCCAGCAGGGCCAGCCGCGCGCCCGTCTCGGGAAACAACACCCACACCACGAACCGCCCGGCGAACTGACCACCCAGCAACACCGTCATCACCATCCGGGCCCACCGCCGACCGGCCAGCACCGGCAGGATCATCGCCGCGTACACCGGCGCGCTGACCAGGTGATAGACCGTGCCCACATTCCACCCGGACGGCGGGACCAACGGCACAATTAGATGATCGACCGCGTGAACCCCGATACCGAACGCCGCCCACCGCACCGGCACGGGCGCCGCGATCGGAAATCTCCGGCGAATTCGCCTGCCGCGGTTCATCTTCCGCAGCCTAGCCCGCCGCCCCCGAACAGGCCGGACCCCAATTCGTTGGTCCCCCCGCTCACGACCGCGCCCGGGAGCGCCTAGCTCTCGATCAGCGCCAGCGCCACCGGAACCAGGAGATCGGTCAGTTCCGTGACCGGCGGGCGGGGGTCGGTGAGCAGCCATTCGTGGGCGATGCCGTTGACCGCGCCGATGAGGGCGCTGGTGGCCATGCCGGGGCCGCCGCGCAGACGGCCCGACGATGCGGCGAGCGGCATCACCACGCGTTCGATCACCTGGGCCCACATGTGGCGGCGCTCGCGGCGGTGCCGTTCCATCCGCTCGCTCACCCCGACCACCTCGAGGAACGCGAGTTTGGCCCGATGGGGTTCGGCCGCAATGGATTCCAGATACGCCCCGAACATCACCGTGATCGCCGTGCGCGGATCGGCGTCCGCGCCGACCTCGCCCATCGCCCGGGTCACCGCCGCGGCCGCCTCGTCCTGAATGCGGTCGTAGGCGGCGATGAGCACGTCCTCGCGGGTGGAGAACTCCTCGTAGAACTGCCGCTTCGACAGCCCGGCCGCCGCGCACACGTCCGCGAGCGAACAGTTCGCGTAGCCGCGCTCGGCGAAGATCCGCGTCGCCGCGCGCAGGAACCGGTCCCGCCGCTCGGCCTTGCGCTCGGTGACGGCGCGTCCACCGTACTGCCGTTCCACGATCGTCACGCCTCCACCGTACGGGGCCGCGACCGGCCGGCGCTCTTGCGATCCGGATCACCGCGTGTCATAGTTCCCGACTATGTGAGACGAGGTGGTCTCACATAGCCGAAGGAGCCCGAGTTGACCGAGTCGAGAGCCCGCCGCACCCATCGTCTCGCGCTGGTGCTGGCCGCCGCGGTGGCCCTGGCCACGCCGTGGACCGCCGTCGCCACCGCCGCACCGGAGGATCCGCCGGTAGCCCCCGCCGCCGCGATTCCCCTTCCGCCGGAACTGGATCCGGGCTTCTACCATCCCCCGGCCGAGACGGTGGCCGCCGCCGCGCCCGGCGAGATCCTCGCCGCCCGGCAGGTCACGGTCGCCAATCTGGGCCTGATCCCGGTCAATGTGGACGCCTGGCAGCTGTCCTACCGCTCCACCGACAGCCATGACGCGCCCATCGCGGCCGTGGCGACGGTTCTGAAACCGCGCGGTTCCGCCCCGGACAAACTGGTGTCGATGCAGATCGCCGAGGACTCGCTGGCCGGGTACTGCGCGCCGTCGTATGCGATCCAACATCTTTCGGCCGGTCCGCTGCTCGGCCAGATCGTGGCCCCTGCCGAATTCGTCATCGCCCAGGGCGCGCTGCAACAGGGCTGGGGCGTGGTGATCCCCGATCACCAGGGCCCGAACAACGCCTACGCCGCCGGTCCGCTGGCCGGGCGCATCGTGCTCGACGGTATCCGCGCCGCACGGGATTTCACGCCCATGCGCATCACCCCGGACGCCCGCGTCGGTCTCTACGGCTATTCCGGCGGCGCGATCGCCACCGGGCACGCGGCCGAGCTGAAGGGCTCCTACGCGCCGGAACTGAACGTGGTCGGCGTGGCGGAGGGCGGCGTTCCCGCCGATCTGGGCCGGGTGCTCGATGTGGCAAACGGCCAGCTCACCTCGGGTCTGGTCCTGGCCGCGGTCATGGGACTCGCCCACGAGTATCCGGAGTTCGCGCGGTTCATGGCCGACAACCTGGACCCGCTCGGCCGGGCCGTCACCACCGTGCAGAGCGGGCTGTGCGTGCAGTACGTCTCGATGCTGCTGCCGTTCCTGAATCTCAAAGGGCTGCTTCGGGTTCCGGGCGATCCGATGCGCGATCCCGTCGTGGCCGACGTGCTCGACCGCACCCGGATGGGCGCCCGCGTCCCCGATATGCCGATGTACATCTGGAACGCCAACCCCGACGAGATCATCCCGGTCGGCCAGGTGAACACCCTCGTCGACACCTACTGCCGCAACGGCGCGTCGGTCGCCTACACCCGCGAGCACTTCGGCGAGCACATCGCCAGCGAGGTCTCCGGCGCGGGCCCGGCGATGCTGTGGCTGCGCGACCGGCTCGACGGCGTGCCCGCGCCGACCGGGTGCACGACCACCGACGCGGGCTGGCTCGCCTTGGACCCCAACGGTTTCCAGCTGCTCACCGCGACGTTCGGGGAGACCTTCGCGTCGTTCTTCGGCAAGCCGATCGGCGTGCGCTGACGCCTCAGCGGACGCGCAGTCTGCGCATCAGCCGCAGCGTGACCATCGTCTGCCGCAGCTGCTTGTCGAACGGCTGCTTGGCGCGGGCCGCCATGACCTGCACCTTCTGCACGCCGACATTGACGGTGTCGGTGTACTTGAGCAGTCCGGCGTCGCCGTGCCGCACGCCCACGCCGGACTGCTTCACCCCGCCCGAGGGCGTGCCCTTGGCCGAGTAGGTGGTCACGAACCCGTCGTTGACATTGATATTGCCCGCCTCGAGCCGATCCGCGACCCGCCGCGCACGGGCGAGATCCGCGCTCCACACGCTGGCGTTGAGGCCGTAGGTGGTGGCGTTGGCCCGCCGGATCGCGTCCTCCTCGTCGGTGAAGCGGTAGACCGTGACCACGGGCCCGAACGTCTCCTGGGTGGCGTGCAGCATGTCCGGGGTGACATCGGTGAGCACGGTCGGTGCGTAGAACGCCGGACCCACATCGGGCATCGGCGCCCCGCCGGTGAGCACCGTCGCGCCCTTGGCCCGCGCGTCCTCGACGTGCGCGGCCACCTTCTCCATGTGCTCGACCGAGGCCAGCGAGCCGAACTCCGGACCGTAGTCGTAACTCGCGCCCGCCCTCGCGCCCAATTCCTCGGCGGCCGCGACGAAGCGGCGCAGGAACTCGTCATAGAGCTTGTCCGCCACATAGATCCGCTCGATGTGCATGCACGCCTGCCCGGAGTTGCCGAACACCGCGAACAGCGCGCCCGGGATGACGTCGTCGAGCTTCGCGTCGTCGAGCACGATGAGCGGATTCTTGCCGCCGAGCTCGAGGCTGCACCCGATCAGGTTGCGCCCGGCCAACTCTCCGATGACCCGCCCGGTCGCGGTCGATCCGGTGAACATGACGAAGTCGGCGTTGTCGATGATGGCCGGACCCACATCCGGCCCGCCGCCGCAGACCACCCGCAACAGCCCGCGCGGCAGCCCGGCCCGGTACAGCAACTCGACCCCGTAGAGCACGCACAACGCGGTCTTGTTGTCCGGCTTGAGCACGACCCCGTTGCCCGCGATGAGCGCGGGAACCGAATCCGACAGCGAGATGGCGAACGGGAAGTTCCACGGCGAGATGACCGCCACCACGCCCTTGGGCCGATGCTGTTCGGTCGAGGTCGTGATCAACGGCATCGGACCGCCGCGCCGCACGGGTTTCAGCACCCGCTTCGCGACCTTGAGGTAGTGGCTGATGACCATCGGTACGTCGCAGGACTCCTCGACCGCCATGCGCCGGGTCTTGCCGTTGCCGAGCTGGATGAGTTCGGCGATCGTCTCGTGCTCGGCCAGCAGCAGCTCGTGCGCCCGCGCGAACACCGCCAGCCGTTCCCGCAGCGGGCGCGCTGCCCAATCCCGTTGCGCCGCACGGGCTTCGGCGGCCGCCTCGGCGACATCACCGGGCGTGGACTGCGGCAGCGCGCCGACCACGTCGCCGGTGTAGACCTCGGTCAGCGGGTAGGGCTCGCGCGTCTCCCCGCCCGTACCCGCGACCACGATCGCGGTCAGTCGATCGATGAGCGCCTGCGTGATCCGCGGCGGCAGCGTGGTCGCGCCGCCCTGCGTGGTTGTCTCCATCGCCGATCTCTCCGTCCACTCGCCGCCCGTCCCAGCGGTCACCCAGGATCCAAACTAGAACACGTTATTGTTTCCGACAATGTCGCCGGGTAACTTCGTCCCCATGACAGAACCGCACGCCCTGGTCGAGCGCCGCGGCGCCACGCTCGTCGTCACCATGAACCGCCCGGCCGTGCGCAACGCGCTCTCCGCCGAGATGCTCGACATCATGGTGTCGGCCTGGGACACCGTCGACAACGATCCCGAGATCCGCTCGTGCGTCCTCACCGGCGCGGGCGGGGCGTTCTGCGCGGGCGCCGATCTGAAGAACATGAATCGGCAGAGCCCGGCCGACAACATGAGCGAGGGCGGCGGCTGGGATCCCACCTACATGCCCGGCCTGCTCAAGGGCCGTCGCCTGACCAAACCGCTGATCGCCGCCGTCGAGGGCGCGGCCATCGCGGGCGGCACCGAGATCCTCCAGGGCACCGATATCCGGGTCGCCGGGCAGAGCGCGAAATTCGGTGTGTCCGAGGCGCGTTGGAGCCTGTTCCCGATCGGCGGCTCGGCCGTGCGGCTGGTGCGGCAGGTGCCCTACACCATCGCCGCCGAGATCCTGCTGACCGGCCGCCACCTCACCGCGACCGAGGCCAAGGAGATCGGGCTGATCGGACACGTCGTGCCGGACGGCACCGCGCTGGACAAGGCCCTCGAACTCGCCGAGCAGATCAACGCCAACGGCCCGCTCGCCGTGCGGGCCATCCTGAAGACCATCCGCGACACCGAGGGCCTGCCCGAGAACGAGGCGTTCAAGATCGACGCCGAACTGGGTCTCGAGGTGTTCCGTAGCGCGGACGCCAAGGAGGGTCCGCGCGCCTTCGCCGAGAAGCGCAAGCCGGAGTTCAAGGGGCGCTGAGGTTCTCACACCGTCGGCTTGACCATGCGGACGATCTGCCGCCGCAGCAGATTCGGGGCGAAGCGGCGGGCCAGCACCAGCGCGTGCGCCTGGCCGGGGAAGATGTACAGCGGCGTCCGCCGCCCGGCCAGCGCCTTCTCCATATCGTCGACCACCCGGTCGGGCGACATCCCGCGCTGACCGGCGAGCACCGCCGGATCGACGGCCCGAACCCCTTCCAGGAAGGGCGTTTCCACATGCGGCGGGCAGACGCACAGCAGCCGCACCCCGCTGCCGTGCAGCTCCTGGTACAGCGCGTCGACGTAGCCGATCACCGCGAACTTCGAGGCCGCGTAGGCCGACAGGCCGGGCGACGACAGCCAGCCCGCCATCGACGCGAACAGCACCACCGTGCCCGTCCCGGCCTCTCTCATGGCCGGGATCACCGCCTGGCACAGATTCACCGTGCCGAGGTAGTTCACCTCGATCAGCCGCCGGATGTCCGAAACATCCTGTGTCAGAGCGCCGCCCACGCGGGCGAATCCGGCGGCGTGCACCACGCGCGCGAGCGGGCCGAGTTCGGCGCGCACCTCGTCGACGACCGTCCGCAGCGCGGCCGCGTCCGACACGTCGCAGACGTGGGTGCGCGTGCCCGGCGCGAGGCGGGCGGTCTCGGCGAGCCCGGCCTCGTTCAGATCCACGGCGGCGACGCGGTATCCGGCCGCCGCCAGTCGTCGCGCGACGATGCGGCCCATACCGCTGGCCGCGCCCGTCACCAGTGCTGTCTCGGTCATCGAACCTCCCGGGCGTTTCTCCGCCCAAGTAGAACACGTTCTCGGGAGGTCGTCGGCACTTTCCGGCACCGGTCCCGATGAGCGGGAAGCGCGGGCCGAGCGCACGAGAGGACGGCAGAATTGAAACAAGTTCTTGCATCGCCCACGCCCCCGACCATATAGTCCGTACACGTGTCCAGACACCGCCGCGCGCCGAGGAGCAACCGATCATGACCGAGACCGCCACGGTGCGACCGCTGCGGGCGAACGCCGTCACCCACTGGGACTTCGAGGCCGACGTGGTGATCGTCGGCTACGGGATCGCCGGGGCCGCGGCCGCCATCGAGGCCGCCCGTGCCGGGGCCGAGGTGCTGGTGCTGGAACGCACCGGCGGCTGGGGCGGCGCGGCCTCGCAGTCGGGCGGCTTCATCTACCTCGGCGGCGGCACGCCGTTGCAGAAGGCCCTCGGCTTCGAGGACACCCCGGAGAACATGGAGAAGTTCCTGCTCGCCGCGCTGGGCCCGGGAGTGGACGCGGCCAAGATCCACGACTACTGCCAGGGCAGCGTCGAGCACTACACCTGGCTGGTCGATCAGGGCGTCCCGTTCAAGGAGGAGTTCTGGGGCCAGCCCGGCTGGGAGCCGCCGCACGACGAGGGCCTGATGTACTCCGGCGGCGAGAACGCCGCGCCGTTCAACACCCTCGTGCCCCCCGCGCCGCGCGGGCATCTCCCGCAGATGACCGACAAGCGACTGGGCGAGCGGGGCGGCGGCTACATGCTCATGAAGCCGCTCACCGACACCGCCGAAAGGCTCGGCGTCACAGCCGAATACGACATCCGGCTGCAACGCCTCATCGTCGACGACGACGATCGGGTGGTCGGCGTGGTCGCCAAGCGCTACGGCGACCTCGTGCACGTCCGCGCGCGCCGCGGCGTGGTGCTGGCCACCGGCAGCTTCGCCTACGAACAGAAGATGGTCGAGAACTACGCGCCCCGGCTGATCGGCCGCCCGGCCGCGGCCATCGAACAGCACGACGGCATCGGCATCCGGGTGGCCCAGGCGCTCGGCGCGGAACTGGCCCACATGGACGCGACCGAGGTCGCCTTCTTCGGCGATCCGCAGCTGCTGGTGCGCGGCATCCTGGTCAACGGCCGCGGCCAGCGCTACATCCCCGAGGACACCTACCCCGGGCGCATCGGCCAGGCCACCCTCATCCAGCAGGACAACCAGGCGTTCCTGATCATCGACGAGGCCGCGCTCGAGGAGGGCATGGCCACCGAGACGTCGAGCCCGTACTTCCGGCAGCCACCCACCTGGGCCGCGGAGACGGTCGAGGAACTCGAGAGCGATATGGGCCTGCCCGCGGGCGCGTTGCAGGCCACCGTCGAGGTGTACAACCGGCACGCCGCCGCGGGCGAGGACCCGGTGCTGGGCAAGAAGCCCGAATGGGTCAGGCCGATCGGCACCCCGCTGGCGGGTTTCGACATGCGCAACTTCACCGCCGGATTCACCCTGGGCGGCTTGAAGACCGATCTGGATTCGCGCGTGCTGCACGTGTCCGGCGAGCCGATCGCGGGGCTGTACGCCGCGGGCCGCTGCACCTCGGGCATCTGCGCGGGCGGATACGCCAGCGGGTCGTCGCTCGGCGACGGCAGCTTCTACGGCAGGCGGGCCGGGCGCGCCGCCGCGACGAACTGAGAAGGTAGGCGGCCCAATGCGTTTCGGCATCGTCCTGTTCACCAGCGACCGCGGCATCACCCCCGCCGCGGCCGCCCGCGCCGCCGAGGATCGGGGCTTCGCCTCGTTCTTCGTGCCCGAGCACACCCACATTCCGGTGAAACGCGAAGCGGCGCATCCGGTCACGGGCGACGCCAGCCTGCCCGACGACCGCTATCTGCGGACCCTGGATCCGTGGGTGGCGCTGGGCACCGCGGCCGCGGTCACCGAGCGCATCGAACTGGCCACCGCCGTCGCCCTGCCCACCGAACACGATCCGATCACCCTCGCCAAGACCATCGCGAGCCTCGACCACCTGTCCGGCGGCCGGGTCACCCTCGGGGCCGGATTCGGTTGGAACACCGACGAACTCGCCGACCACGGCATCCCCGGCGACAAGCGCCGCACCGCGCTGCGCGAGTACCTCGAGGCCATGCGCGCGCTGTGGACCCAGGACGAGGCGAGCTACGACGGACGATTCGTGAACTTCGGCCCGAGCTGGGCCTGGCCCAAACCCGCGCAGGCCGCGCTGCCGGTGCTCATCGGAACCGCCGGAACCGAACAGGGTTTCCGCTGGGTCGCCCGGCACACCGACGGCTGGATCACCACCCCGTACGAACCCGACCTGCTGGTGAAGCGGCTGGCCCTGCTGCACGGGATCTGGCGGGACGAGGGCCGGTCCGGCGCGCCGCGCGTGGTGGCCCTGGACGGCAAGCCCGACCCGGCGCGACTCGCCGAATGGGACGAGCACGGCGTCACCGACGCGATCTACGGCCTGCCGGATCGGAGCGAGGCCGAGGTTCTGGGCTATCTGGATCGACTCGCCGCGAAGCTCGGCCTGATCTGAAATATCCTGATCTTTCTTGTGTCGCCTATCGGAGAGTGAGCCGAGAACGTGCGAATCGCCCTGCTGTCCTACCGCAGCAAGACCCACTGTGGCGGACAGGGGGTCTACGTGCGGCACCTGAGCCGCGGCCTGGCCGAACTGGGCCACGAGGTCGAGGTGCTGTCGGGGCAGCCGTACCCGGAACTGCTCGACCCGCGGGTGCGCCTGACCGAGGTGCCCAGCCTGGATCTCTACCGTGAGCCCGACCCGTTCCGCACGCCGCGCCCGAGCGAGATCCGCGATCGCATCGATCTGCTCGAGGTGGCCACCATGTGGACGGCCGGATTCCCCGAGCCGCGCACCTTCAGCCTGCGCGCGGCCCGCCTGCTGCGCGAGCGCGCCGCGGAATTCGATGTGGTGCACGACAATCAGTGCCTCGGCTCCGGCCTGCTCGACATCGCGCGGCACCTGCCGCTGGTCGCGACCATCCACCACCCGATCACCCGCGACCGCGAGGTGGATCTGGCCGCCGCGAAGTGGTGGCGCACGCCGCTGGTCCGGCGCTGGTACGGATTCCTCGGCATGCAGCGGCGGGTGGCACGCGAGATCCCGGACCTGATCACCGTCTCGTCGTCCTCGGCCACCGATATCGCGAGCGACTTCGGCGTCGCCCCCGAACAATTGCGGGTCGTGCCGCTGGGCGTGGACACCGAACTGTTCCGTCCGCGCGGGCGCCGGGTGCCCGGCCGCGTCGTCGCGGTCGCCAGCGCCGACAAACCGCTCAAGGGCATCGGGGTGCTGTTGCACGCGCTGGCCCGGCTGCGCGCCACGCACGAGGTGGAGCTGCGGCTGGTGGCGCGGCTGGAACCCAACGGACCCACCGAGAAGCTGATCGCCGAACTCGGGCTCTCCGACATCGTGCAAGTGGCGGGCGGACTGTCCGATCAGGACCTCGCCGAACTGCTGGCCTCGGCCGAATTGGCCTGCATCCCTTCGATGTACGAGGGTTTCTCGCTGCCCGCCGTCGAGGCGCTGGCGAGCGGCACACCCCTGGTGGCCAGCCGCGCGGGAGCCCTGCCGGAGGTGGTCGGCGACTGCGCCGAACTGGTCGAGCCGGGCAATGTCGACGAATTGACCGCGGCCGTCGGCGGTCTGCTGGACTCGCCGACGCGACGGGCCGCGTTGAGCACCGCCGGGCGCGCCCGCGCGCTGGCGGTGTACAGCTGGGAGGCCGTCGCCGCGCAGACGGTCTCGGTCTACGAGCGGGCCATCGCCCGCTCGTCCGGTGATCACTACGAGGAGGCGAACGCATGCTGACCGTCGATTTCGACCGGCTGGGCATCCGGCCCGGCACCCGCGTCATCGATGTGGGCTGCGGCCAGGGCCGCCACTCCTTCGAGGCGTATCGCCGCGGCGCCGACATCGTCGCCTTCGATCAGAACGCCGCCGACCTCGCCGACGTGAAGGTCATGTTCGGGGCCATGGCCGAGGCCGGCGAGGTGCCCGCGCACGCCCGCGCGGAGACCGTGCAGGGCGACGCGCTCGCGCTGCCGTTCGAGGACGGCGAATTCGACGTGGTGATCGCCTCGGAGATCCTCGAGCACATCCCGGACGACGACCGGGCCGTCGCCGAACTGGTCCGGGTCCTCAAACCCGGTGGGGCCCTTGCCGTCACGGTGCCGCGCTGGCTGCCGGAACGGATCTGCTGGCTGCTCTCGGACCAATACCACGCCAACGAGGGCGGGCACGTGCGGATCTACCGCGCCGACGAACTGCGCGCCAAGATCACCGCCCGCGAACTGCGTTTCGTGCGCACCGAACACGCGCACGCCCTGCACGCGCCGTACTGGTGGCTGAAGTGTCTGGTCGGCGTCGAGGCGAACGACCATCCGGCCGTGCGCGCCTATCACCGGCTGCTGGTGTGGGACATGATGAAGGCGCCCCGCGTCACCCGGCTCGCCGAGGACCTGCTCAACCCGCTCATCGGCAAGAGCGTGGCCCTGTACTTCACGAAACCGGCGGTGCGCCGTGCCGGGTGCTGAGCTCCCGGCGGTACCCGGCGTCCTCACGGGCGCGCAAACCCTGGCCACGGCCGAATCCATCGCGGCCGCACAGGAATCCGACGGCGCCATCCCCTGGTTTCCCGGCGGGCACACCGATCCGTGGGATCACGTCGAATCGGCCATGGCCCTCACCGTCGCGGGGCTGCTGACCGAGGCGCGCGCGGCCTACGAGTGGTCGGCGCGCACCCAGCGCCCGGACGGGTCCTGGCCCAGTCAGTTCCGGTGCGGCGCGATCGAGATCGCCGACGCCGACACCAACTTCTGCGCCTACATCGCCACGGGTGTGTGGCACTACGTGCGCTGCACCGGCGATCGGGACTTCGCGACCCGGCTGTGGCCGACCGTGCGCGCCGCCATCGACCATGTGCTCACCCTCCAGGGCCCGCGCGGCGAGATCTATTGGCTGCGAACCGATTCCGAGATCCTGCCGGAGGCCCTGCTGACCGGCAGCTCCAGCATGTTCCACAGCATCCGGTGCGCGCTGGCGCTGGCGGAGTTCCTCGACATCGACCAGCCCGAGTGGGAGGTCGCGGCGCTGCGGCTGGGGCACGCTATCCGGCACCATCCGGAGGCGTTCGCGCTCAAGGACCGGTACTCGATGGACTGGTACTACCCGGTGCTGTGCGGCGCCTTTCGCGGCGCCGCCGCCGAGGCCCGGATCGCCGCGCGCTGGGACGATTTCGTGGTGGGCGACATCGGCATCCGCTGCGTCGGCGACCGGCCGTGGGTGACCGGGGCGGAGACCTGCGAGCTGGCCCTCGCGCTGGACACCGTGGGCGATCGCGACCGCGCCCGCGATCTGCTGGCCGCGATGCAGCATCTGCGCACCGAGGACGGATCCTATTGGACCGGACTGGTTTTCGCCGACGGCAAGCACTGGCCCGAGGAGCGCACCACCTGGACCGGGGCCGCGATGATCCTGGCCGCCGACGCGCTGTCGCGCACCTCCGGCGGCAACGGCGTGTTCCGGGAACTCGCCGCCACCGCCGATATGAGCACCGGCTTCGCCTGCGACTGCGTGTCGACGCTGTCCTGAGCCCGGCTCAGGCCGCGCCGCCGCAGCCCGCGGACCGCTCCAGGATCCGCAGCGAACCGGTCACCGACACCTCGCGGAAACCGTTGCCGTCCAAAGCTTTCCGATAGATGTGGTAGGGCGCTTGGCCGCCGTCGCGCGGATCCGGGAACACGTCGTGGATGGCCAGCGCGCCCCCGGCGGCCACCCAGTGCGCCCAGTTGTCGTAGTCGCGCTGGGCGGCCTCCTCGGTGTGCCCGCCGTCGATGAACAGCAACCGGATCGGTTCGCGCCAGATCCGCGCGACGGTGGCCGAGGCCCCCACGACCCCGACCACGGTATCGGTGAGCCCGGCCTTCACCATCGAGCGCCGGAACGTGGCGACCGTGTCGAAGACGCCGGTCTCGGGATCGACCAGCGACGTGTCGTGATACTCCCAGCCGGGCTGATGCTCCTCCGAGCCGCGATGGTGGTCGAGGGTGTAGACCGTCGCCCCGGTCCGCCGGGCGGCCGCGCCGAGATAGATCGACGACTTGCCGCAGTAGGTGCCGATTTCCACGATCGTTCCGGAACCGCCGTAGCGCAGCGCCGCCTCGTACAGCGCGCGACCCTCGTCGGGCGGCATGAAACCCGTTGTCGCCTCGGCGATTTCGAACAATCGGGCCGTATCCTCAGAGATCGCCGAATCGGCACGAGTCACGATGAATACCTTTCCGTCCGCCCGCGTCAGGCGTGTCCAGTTGCCCCCGAAGCTTTGAGATAGTAGCATCCGGACACGTGTCTGATCCCCTTTCCAGCGAGCCGCCCGCGGTGAATATGGAGGCCACGCGCCGCCGTCTCACCGAGAAGCAGGCCGACACCGTCGACCGGTTGACGCGGGCCGCGTTGGAGGTGCTCGCGCGCGAGGGATTCGCCGGGCTCACCGTGCGCATGGTCGCCGCCGCCGCGGGCGTCGGCACGGCCACCGCCTACACCTACTTCTCCTCCAAGGAGCACCTGGTCGCGGAGGTCTTCTGGCGGCGCCTGGCCGCCACCGCCGCGCCGGTCGTCGACTCCCCCGACCGCACCGAGCGGGTCCTGGCCGTGCTGCGCCAGACCGCCATGCTGGTCGCCGACGAACCCGCGCTCGCGGGCGCGGTCACCAGCGCGCTGCTGGGCACCGATCCCGATGTGGCGCATCTGCGCCTGCGCATCGGCGCCGAGATCCGCCGCCGCCTGATCGAGGCGCTCGGTCCCGACGCCGATCCGGATATCGTCGAGACCCTGGAATTGCTCTACGCGGGCGCGCTCGTGCGCGCGGGCGTCGGATACGCCTCGTACGCGCAGATCGCGGACCGTTTGGAGAGATCGGCGTTACGGGTGCTGCGGGGCTGAATCCCTCGGATCAGAGCACCGATTCGATCGCGGTGACCACGGCCGGGTCGCTCGGTTCGGTGCGCGGGCGGAAGCGGGCCACGACATCACCGTCGCGATTCACCAGGAACTTCTCGAAGTTCCATTGGATATCGCCCGCCGTGCCCTCGGCATCGGCGGTCTCCACGAGTTCCCGATACAGCGGATGCCGGTCCTCGCCGTTCACCTCGACCTTCTCCAGCAGCGGGAAGTCGACTCCGTAAGTGGCCGAACAGAATTCCTGGATCTCCTCGGCGGTGCCGGGTTCCTGACCCATGAACTGGTTGCACGGCACGCCGATCACGCTGAAACCGCGTGGGCCGTAGGTCTTCTGGAGTTCCACCAGGCCGGTGTACTGCGGGGTGAGGCCGCATTTGGAGGCCACGTTCACCACCAGCAGGGCCCGGTCCCCGGCCAGGTCGGCGAGGGTGGTGGGTTCGTCGGACAAGGTGCGGACGGGAATGTCACGAATGCTCACAATCCGATCTTACGAACCGCGACCGGCCGCTGCTCGATCCCGCGGCTCCCGATGGGTCACCCGCACGCGGACAACTGAAACGAGTTCTACCTCGATGGAGACGCCGCTCCACACCGCCTCGCCCGGGTTTCCGGGAGATGATCTACCACATGTCCGAGTGCCCCGAGGGCGATCCCGGCGCGGCCCGGATCTTCTCTCGGATTAGAACTTGTTCTACAGTGTGTCCGGAGCCACTTCGAGGATGAGGTATGCGAATATGACCGACCGCAGCGCGGATACCAGCGAGGCCGATTACATCGTCGTGGGCGCGGGCAGCGCCGGCGCGACCGTGGCCGGCCGGCTCGTCGAAACCGGCGCGAGCGTCATCCTGATCGAGGCCGGACGCAAGGACGACACCCGCCTGGTGACGACCCCCGGCATGATCACGATGGTGCACACGGTCCCCCAGCTCAAGAAGCGCGTGACCTGGAAGCAGAACTCGGTTCCGCAGAAGCACGCCAACGACCGCGAGATCCCGATGACCCGCGGCAAGGTGCTGGGCGGTTCGAGTTCGGTCAACGGCATGCTGTTCGTGCGCGGCAACAAGGCCAACTTCGACTCCTGGGCCGCCGAGGGCTGCACCGGCTGGAGCTACGCCGACGTGCTGCCCGCCTACAAGCGGCTGGAGAACTGGGAGGGCGGCGCGAGCGAACTGCGCGGCGCGGGCGGACCCATCGAGGTGACCCGCCAGCGCGAGCTGACCCCGATCGCCCAGCAGTTCATGGAGGCCGCCACCGACACCCTCGGGGTGCCGCGGATCGCCGACTACAACGGCGAATCCCAGGAGGGCATCAGCGTTTTCCAGCAGAGCGTGCGAGACGGGTTGCGCTACAGCTCCTCTCGCGGATTCATCACGAATCGGCCGAACTCGGGCCTGAAGGTGCTGACCAACGCGCACGTCGCGCGCGTTGTCATCGAGAAGGGCCGGGCCACCGGCGTCGAGGTGATCGAGAAGTCCGGGACGCGGATCATCCGCGCGGCCCGCGAGGTCGTGGTGTCCTCGGGCGTCATGGGCTCGCCGCAGATCCTCATGCTCTCCGGCATCGGCCCGGCGGGTCAGCTGCGCGAACTCGGCATCGACGTGCACGCCGATCTGCCCGTGGGCCAGAACCTGCACGACCACCTGTTCGTGCCGATGACCTTCATCTCGAAGAAGGCCATCCACCGCGGCATCCCCTCGCATTTCGCCGCGGGCCTGATGCGCGAGTTGGTCCGGCCCGGCAGCTCGTGGTTCGGCCGCACCGTGTTCGAGGTCGTCGGCTTCGTGAAAACCTCGTTCGCGCAAGACATTCCGGATATGCAGATCCACACCCTGCCGTGGAGCTATCCGGTGCCCAACCAGGACGAGGACAAGCTGCACATGGTCGACCGGCGCGCCGGACTGACCATCTTCCCCACGCTCATCTACCCCAAGAGCCGCGGCGAGCTGCGGCTGGCCTCCACCGATCCGCTGGCCTCCCCGCTGATCGACCCGGGCTACCTGTCCGACCCGACCGACACCGAATTCCTCGTCGAGGGCATCAAAATCATCCGCGACATCATGGCGAACAAGGCCGTCGCGGGCGACGTCACCGAGGAGTTCTCCCCCGGCCCCGCCTACCGGGACGAGACCGCCCTGCGCCGCGAACTCCCCAACCGCGTCCACTCCGTCTACCACCCGGTCGGCACCTGCCGCATGGGCGTCGACGAACGCGCGGTCGTCGACCCGCAGCTGCGCGTCCTCGGCATCGAGGGCCTCCGCGTCGCCGACGCCTCCATCATGCCCAGCATCACCGGCGGCAACACCAATGCGCCGTGCTACATGATCGGCGAGAAGGCCGCGGAGCTGATCAGCGCCTCCTGATACCGGTCGGCCGCCCCGCCCCTCCGGGCGGCCGCGCCTCTCCTGCGCCCTCTCCCTTCCTGTTCCCGGCCCTGCTTTTCGGGCCGGGAACAATCCGAAGGGATTGCGTGTTGTCGTGGGTGCCGCTAACGTAGGCATCGTTCTTCTTGTGGACGCAGGTTGATCTGATCCCGCCCCGCAAGGTCTTCATTCCGGTTCCGCCGGAGTTCTCATTCGCGGCACCAGGCCGCGGTCACGGCCGTTCGCCGTACCCACGCGACATTTCCCGGAGGGGGAAACACCATGACACACAACGACATTCAGGATGCGGTCCCGGCGACGACCGTGACCGGCATCCTCGACATCTCCGACAACCACGCGTCGCTGCGCACCGAGGGCTATCTGCCCGGCGAGCACGACGTCCACGTATCCACCCGCCTGATCCGCGAGAACGGTTTGCGCCCCGGTGATTCCGTCACCGGCGCCGTCGGAACCCGGCGGGCGGGCGCGAAATTCGATCCGCTGGTGCGCGTCGACACCGTCAACGGGCTCGCGCCCGAACAGGCCCGCAAGCGACCGCGTTTCGCCGAGCTGGTCCCCATCCATCCCTGCGACCGGCTCCGCCTGGAGACCGAACCGCACGAGTTGACCACCCGCGCAATCGATCTCACGATGCCGATCGGCAAGGGCCAGCGCGCCCTGGTTGTCGCCCCGCCCAAGGCGGGTAAGACCTCGGTGCTGCAATCGGTCGCGCACGGCGTGGCGAAGAACCACCCCGAATGCCAGCTCATGATGGTCCTGATCGGCGAGCGCCCCGAGGAGGTCACCGACCTGTCGCGGGCCGTGCCCGCCGACATCGCCGCCGCCACCTTCGACCGCCCGCCGCGCGAACACGTCGCGGTCGCCGAACTGGCCATCGAACACGCCAAGCGCCTGGTCGAGATGGGCCGCGACGTGGTCGTCCTGCTCGACTCGCTGACCCGCCTGGCCCGCGCCTACAACCTCGCCGCCCCCGCCTCGGGCCGCGTCCTCTCCGGCGGCGTCGACGCGGCCGCGCTGGCCCCGCCCAAGAGGTTCCTCGGCGCGGCCCGCAACATCGAGGGCGGCGGCTCGCTCACCATCATCGCCACCGCGCTGGTGGAGACCGGCTCGCTCGCCGACTCGGTGATCTTCGAGGAGTACAAGGGCACCGGCAACGCCGAACTCAAACTCGACCGCCAGATCGCCGACGCGCGCGTCTTCCCGGCCGTCGACGTCAACCGCTCCAGCACCCGCCGCGACGAACTGCTGCTCGACCCCGCCGAACTGGCGGCCGTCGAGTCCATGCGCCGCACCCTCGCGGGCCGCGAACCCCGCCAGGCCGCCGAACTCCTGCTGACCGGACTGCGCGGCACCCAGACCAACGCCGAATTCCTGCACAACATCCGCACCGCCGGAAGGTGATCTCGTGCCCGCCCGGTTCCTCCCGTTACCCTGGACCGGGGATCGGCACAAGGGACCAGGCCGACCCGGCTGGATCTGGAGGTTTTCGTGAGGCTGCCGGTGCAATCGAGTCGAAGTTCTCGCCGGTGGGACGAAACCTCGGGCATTCCGGGCGAGAAGCGAAAATGACCGATCGGGAGCAGATGCTGCGCCGGGTCGCCGACGCCCTCAAGGCCCTGCCCGACGACGAGCGCACGGTCACCCTGGGCCGCCACCGCCGTCACACGCCCGATCTGGATCCGGCCGCCCGCGCCGAACTCGTCGACATGTTCGCCGAACGCGTGAAAAACGATGGCGCGCAAGTGGTTCGGATCTCCGACAGCGAGATCGCCGACGCCGTGACCGAGGCGCTCACCACCCACGACATCGGTTCGGTCGTCGCCCCCGAGGGCCTGCCGCTGGAGTGGCTGACCGTCTGGGCGGACACCGACCGTCACCGGGTCGTGCCCGACCATCCGCTCGTGTCGACCGAGACGCCCGACGCCGTGGTGACCGGCTGCGCGGGCGCGGTCGTCGAGCCCGCGACCATCGTGCTGGACGGCGGGCCGGGCCAGGGCCGCGCGTCGCTGCTGGCCCCCGGCTGTCACATCTGCGTGGTGCGGGCCGATCAGATCGAACCCGCGCTGCCCGACGTCCTCGACAAACTCGACTCCCGCCGCCCGATCACCTGGTTCCGCGGACCCGCGGCGGCGCCCGACGAGGACGAGTTGGTCTCGATCGCCGCGGCCGGCCACGGCCCGCGCCACCTCGTGGTGGTCATCGTCGAGTAGGCGACGCGGCGCGACTGCAAGCGCTTCTTAAGCCCGAACCAAGCCCCGGGCGGCATCGTGCTCTCGTACGGATGTGCCCGTTCGCGAGGGGTGGCGGGCACGTCCGGACCGTTGTCCGTTGCCACGTTGTGATCATGGTCCTGAGCGTTTCGCGCCATCTCGAGGAATGATGGTGGACAAGTGCGCCAAGGAGATTGGGAGCGACGATGGAAACCGTGGTCGTCTTCGTATTGGCCTGCCTGTTGTACTGGTGGGGCATGCTCTGAAAGCGGCCTAACCTCTCCGGTCCCGCACGCGAATCCGTGCGGGCGAACATATGTGCGAATGCCACTATGCTGGCTCGGACAGGAGAGGAGAGACCGCGATGGCCGCGAACGCGCGAGGGATCCCATCGGTCTGGACCCGCCCGCAGCGCCCCCGCCGTGACACACCCGTGCTGAGCCGCGAACAGATCGTGGCCGAGGCGATCGAACTCCTGGACACGGAGGGTTTCGAGGCGTTGAGCATGCGTCGCCTCGGCACCAAACTCAACGCCGGGGCCACCTCCCTCTACACCCACGTCGCGAACAAGGACGAACTGCTCGAACTCGTCGTCGACGAAACCTTCGGCGAGATCCGGCTTCCCGCCGCACCCCCGCAGCGCTGGCGGCCCGCGCTGCTGCGGCTCGGCCGCGACATCCGGGCCGTGCTGCTGCGCCACCCGTGGATCACCGGCGTGCTGAGCACCGCGGGCCTGAGTCACCTGGGCCCCAATATGATGCGCCTGTCGGAAGCCCTGTTGACGATCCTGGAGTCGGCGGGCTTCGACGAGGAGTCCGCCGATCGCGGCGCGAACGTCCTGCTCGGCTACGTCATCGGCGCGACCTCCACCGAGGCCGCCATGCTCACCACCCTCGCCCACAGCGGCCTGGCCGAACCGGAGTGGTTGCGGCGCTTGCGTTCCGCCGCCCGCGCGGCCTCGAGCCCGTATCCCCGCATCCACCGCCGCTACACCGACCACCACGACGCCGATCCGGCCCGCACCCGCGACGCCCACTTCGACACCGAACTCGGCATCGTCCTCGACGCCCTGGAGCTGCGCCGCCTGCCCGGATGAGCAAGCGGCGCAACGTCATCGAGCCCGAGCATCCCGACCGAGTGCCGGCGCTCGCCGAGATCGCTCAGCGCCCGGTGGGCAGGTTCGCTCCCCCCGTGACGTCGAGCACCACCCCGGTGACGAATCCGTTCCCGGCCAGCGCGCGGATCGCGCTCGCGACCTCCTCGGGCCGGCCGACCCGGCCGACGGGTGTGGTGGCGGCCAACCCGTCGAACAGCGCCTCCCGCCGCTCCGCGGGCACCCGGTCCCACCACGGCGTATCGATGACACCGGGCGCGACCGCGTTCACCCGCAGCGGCGCGAGTTCCACCGCGAGCGGCGGCACCAGCGCGTGCAGCGCGCCGTTGATCGCGGCCAGTCCGGCCGTGCCCGGGAACGCCGCGTGCGCCGAGGCCGCGGTCACCAGGGTGATCGAACCGGCCGGAACCAGATGCGGCAGTGCGGCTTTCACCACCCGCAGCTGCGCCCAGAACTTGGCCTCGAAACCCGCGGCGAGGTCGTCGAGATCCAGCTCCGCGAACGGACCGCTGCCCGCCGCGCCGCTGACCGCGACGACGAGGTGATCGATCGGGCCGCACGCGGCGAAGAACCGGTCGATGTCGGCACGGTCGCTCGCGTCCATCCGGAAGCCGGTGGTCGCGCCGCCGATCCGGGCGACGGCTGCGTCGAGCTTGGCCTGGTCGCGTCCGGTGACCGTGACCTCGGCCCCGTCGGCGGCGAAGGCCGCGGCCGTCGCCTCGCCGATCCCGGAACTACCACCCATGACGACGACGTGCGGAGCGTTCATCTGCTGCTCTCTTCTGCTCGAGATCTGTTGTCAAGACTGACAGTCTCGACAACCGGAGACGGCGGTACGGTATTCCCATGGCATCCCCGAGCCGCCCGCCGCGCCCGCACACGGGGCGCCGCCGCAACGAGGCGGTGCGGCAGGCGATTCTGAGCGCCGCCGTGGAACTGCTCGCCGCCGCCGACGGGGCCCCGATCACCATCGACGCCATCGCGCGCGCGGCCGGGGTCGGCAAGCAGACGATCTACCGGTGGTGGCCCTCCAAGGGCGCGGTCCTGCTGGCGGCCATGCTCGAACGCGCCGACGAATCGGTCCCGCGACCGGACACCGGTTCGCTGCGCGGCGATCTCACGGCCATGATCGCGGCGACTTTCACTGGGGCGCAAGAGAATTCGACCGCCTCGGCGCTGCGGACCCTGGTGCGCGAGGCGGCGGACGATCCGCACACCGCCGAGTTGCTGCGGCAGTTCGCCCTGACCCGGCGAGCGGCGTTGCGGCGCATCGTGATTCGCGGGGTGGAGCGGGGCGAACTGGCATCGGACACCGATGTGGACTTGGTGGTCGACCAGGTCTACGGCGTGTTCTGGTATCGGTTCCTGCTCGGGCACGCCCCTTTGGACGAGGCAACGGCGGCGCGGTTGGCGGCCACGCTGGCGCCCGGCTCCTAAGATCGGTCGACGCGACGGCAGTTCGCGCACAGACCCCAATAGACGACCTCGGCCTCGTCGATCACGAACCCGTGCGCGTCCGACGGATCGAGACAGGGGGCGTGACCCACGGCGCAGTCGACGTCCACGACCGTGCCGCATTGCCGGCACACCAGGTGGTGGTGATTGTCGCCGGTGCGCGCCTCGTAGAGCGCGGCGGATCCGGCGGGTTCGATCCGCCGCAGCAGACCGGCGTGCACACAGGCGCGCAACACGTCGTAGACGGCCTGGGTGGACACCGTGCCGAGACGCTCGCGGACCGCGGCCGCCACCCGATCGGCGTCGGAATGCGGCTGGGCCACCACGGCATCCAGGACCGCGACGCGCGGCGCGGTGACGCGCAGCCCGGCCTCGCGCAGGCGCGCACGCGGATCGAAGGGGTCGGTGTGCATGACTCCAGTGTCCAGCTTTTCTGGAACAAGACAAGAAAAGACCGATAGTTATGTTTCGCTGATCGGCGGGAACGCTCTCGATTCCATTGCGACACTGGCGTGTTGGCCACCGCGTGTCGCCCGGCGCGTTAGCCTCCCGGCATGGGCCGCATCCGCGCGTGGATTTCGGGCATGGTCGTCGCCGCACTGCTGGCGGGCGTCTTCGTGGCCGCCCCCGGATGGGCCGAGTCGGGCGACGAGATCCGGTGCGCGGTCCCGGCCGGACGGCAGTTCGCCCGCGCGACACCGGAGGCCGCCGGATTCGACGCCGACCGGCTGGCCGCCGCGCTGGCGTTCACCGGCGAGCGCAATCGGCTCAATGTGCAAGTGTTCCGGCACAACTGCCTGGTGGGCGAGGGCCCGAGCAACGCCGCCACCGGCGACACCGCCTGGAACGTGTGGAGCGTGACCAAGAGCGTCGTCGCGCTCGTCGCCGGAATCGCCTGGGACCGTGGGCTGCTCGACCTGGACACCCCGATCGATCGGTACCTGCCGCCCGGGCTCGGCGACCCGGCCCACCGCGCGATCACGGTGGAGAACCTGCTCACCGAGACCTCCGGACTGCGGATCGGCGCGCTGACCGAGGGGCTGACCGCGGTCGTCCCGATCGATCCCAACAGCGCGGTGCAGGCGCTGGGCACGCCGTTCGACAATCCGCCCGGCACCGAATTCACCTACAGCCAGCGCAATGTGGACCTGTTGACCTATGTGATCGAACTCGCGGTCGGCGAGCCGTTCCAGCGCTTCGCGCAGCGCGAGTTGTTCGATCCGCTGGGCATCGCGCGCGGCGACTACTACTGGGCCCGCGACCGTTCCGGGCACACCTACGGCTACGCCCACCTGCTGATCCCGCCGAACGATCTGGCGCGGCTGGGCCTGCTGGTGACCGACGACGGGCGCTGGGGCGATCGGCGGGTGGTGTCGAGCGAGTTCCTGCGCGCGGCGCGGCGGCCCTCGGCGGCCAATCCCTGTTACGGCTATCTGTTCTGGGTCGGCGCCGGATGCGTGGAGATGCCCGCGTTCCTGCCGCGCGACACGTATCTCATGTCGGGACTGGGGTTGCAGAACGTGTTCGTGGTGCCGGAGTGGGATCTGACCGTGGTGTGGACGGGCGTGTTCGGCAATCGCACGGGGCGGGGCGTGTCCGGGGTGTTGCAGACCACCGACGAATTGTCCTGGGAGTTCTTCCGCCGATTGGTGGCCGCCATGCAACGGCCGCCGGTCCTCGACCCCGGGCCGTACGTGGAGCAGGCGATCGAGCTGAATCCGGGCGACTACATCGATCCCGATATCGCCGCGTCGGTGTTCGGGCTCGGCCCGGCCGCCTATCCGGGCTGTAATGTGTTGTCCTGCTTGCAGACTCCGCTCGCCGCGCCCTTCACCGACGCGCCGCCCGGCTGTTTCGTCGTGGTGTGCCTGGGGCCCGATCCGCGCACGCCGGGCATCCGCTGAGTCAGGCGTCGAGTCCGGCCAGCAGGGCGGTGTTCATGTAGTCGCGGAACAGCACGATCGCGCCGTCGCGAATCCGGATCACATTGACGGAGGTACGAATTCGCGCCCGCTCGGCGCCCGGACGGGTCATGTCCACATCGATCTCGGTGACGAACAGTTCCGGGTCGGCGCACTCGTGCAGCTGAAAGTCGATGCCGTGCACCTCGATTCCGCTCGTGCCCGCCCACCGCCGCCGCAGATGGTCGCGGACGGCCTCGCGGCCCGCGAGCCGTTCGGGCAGGCCGGGGACGGTGAACGGGATCTCGAACACCGCGTCCGGCGCGAACAGCGCGGCGAAGGCGTCGGCGTCGCGGGCGGGCAGTACCCGGAGCAGCTTCTCGACCAGTTCGCGTGGGGTCTCGACCATGGCAACCTCGTTTCGACAATAAACGGAATTAACGCCCCGCTTATCTTCCGGAACGATCGCCCCGCTTGTCAATGGCCCGACTCGGTAGACTCGCGCCGTGACCGAGACACGTCCCCTGCGCGCCGACGCCCGCCGCAATCGCGAGCGGGTGTTGAACGCGGCGCGGGAAGCCTTTGCGGCCGAGGGCATTTCGGTTCCGTTGGACGAGATCGCGCGCCGCGCCGGGGTCGGCCCCGGCACGGTCTATCGGCACTTCCCGACGAAGGAGGCGCTGTTCCACGCGGCGATCGTGGACAATCTCGAGCGCATGATCGACTTCGCCCGGGAGGCGGCGCGCGCCGCCGAACCCGGCCCGGCCTTCTTCGCCTTCCTGGAGCGCATGGTCGCCGAGGGCGGCCTCAAACGCGACCTCGCCGAGGCCCTGGGCAGCCACGACACCGTCGAATGTTCCGCTCCCACACAGCAATTGTGGGACGAGATCGATGGCCTGCTGCGCCGCGCCCAGGACGACGGCGCGATCCGCGCGGACCTGCGCCCGACCGATCTCAAGCGGATCATCCGGGGCGTCTTCCTCGCCACCCATTCCCCGGAGATCACCGATGACGAACGCCGCCACACGTTCGCCATCGTCTTCGACGGCATGCGCCCCCGCTGAGCCTCAGCTCCGGCGGAGCAGCACCTCGGCGATCTGAATGGTGTTGAGCGCCGCGCCCTTGCGCAGGTTGTCACCGGAGACGAACAGGGCCAGGCCGCGGCCCTCGGGGACGCCCGGGTCGTGGCGGATGCGGCCGACGAGGGATTCGTCGATACCGGCGGCGGCCAGCGGGGTGGGCACGTCGGTGAGTTTCACGCCGGGAGCGTCGGCGAGGATCGCGCGGGCGCGCTCGACCGACAGCGGGCGGGAGAATTCGGCGTTGATCGACAGCGAGTGACCGGTGAAGACCGGGACGCGCACGCAGGTTCCGCTCACCAGCAGATCGGGCAGGCCGAGGATCTTGCGGCTCTCGTTGCGGAGCTTCTGGTCCTCGTCGGTCTCGCCGGAGCCGTCGTCGACCAGCGAACCGGCCAGCGGCAGCACATTGAAGGCGATCGGGGCCACGTACTTGTTCGGAGCCGGGAACTCGGCCGCGGAACCGTCGTGGGTCAGCTTCTCCATCTCGGGGGCGACCGCGCGGATCTGGCCCGCGAGTTCCTCGACACCGGCCAGACCGCTGCCCGAAACCGCTTGGTAGCTGGACACGATCAGGCGGTGCAGCCCGGCCTCGTCGTGCAGCGGCTTGAGCACCGGCATGGCGGCCATGGTGGTGCAGTTCGGATTGGCGATGATGCCCTTGGGCAGATTCCGCGCCTGCTCCGGATTCACCTCGGAGACGATCAGCGGCACCTCGGGATCCTTGCGGAACGCCGAGGAGTTGTCGATCACGGTGACACCGGCGGCGGCGAACCGCGGCGCCTGCACCCGGGACATGGTGGCCCCGGCCGAGAACAGCGCGATATCCAGTCCGCTGGGATCGGCGGTCTCGGCGTCCTCGACCACAACCTCCCCGCCGCGCCACGGCAGGGTCTTGCCCGCCGAACGCGCCGAGGCGAAGAAACGCACCTCGTCGGCGGGAAAGTCCCGCTCCGCCAACAGTTTTCGCATGACGGCGCCGACCTGTCCGGTCGCGCCCACGACTCCTACGCGCACTCCCATGATCAACGCCCCGTTCCGGCGTGCACGACCGCCACCTCGTCGCCACCGAGATCGAACGCCTTGTGCAGCACCTGCACCGCCTCGTCCAGTTCGGTGTCCTTGACCAGCACGGAGATTCGGATCTCGGAGGTGGAGATGAGATCGATGTTGACCCCGGCCTCGGCCAGCGCCTCACAGAAGGTGGCGGTGACGCCGGGATGACTCTTCATGCCCGCGCCCACCAGCGACACCTTGCCGATGTGGTCGTCGAACAGCACCTGGGAGAAGCCGATCTCGGTCTGCCGCTTGGTGAGGAACTCCACCGCCTTGGGACCGTCGGTCTTGGGCAGGGTGAAGGTGATGTCGGTCTTGCCGGTCTCCACCTTGGAGATGTTCTGGAGCACCATGTCGATGTTGATCTCGGCGTCGGCGATGGCCCGGAACACCTTGGCGGCGTAGCCCGGCTCGTCCGGCAGGCCCACCACGGTCACCTTGGCCTCGCTGCGGTCGTGCGCGACGCCGGTGAGGATTGCTTTCTCCAAGGGGATGTCCTCCATCGATCCGTAGACATAGGTGCCCTGTTTGTCGGTGTACGAGGAGCGCACATGCACGGGCACGTTGTAGCGGCGGGCGTACTCCACACAACGCAGCATGAGCACCTTGGACCCGCAGGCCGCCATCTCCAGCATCTCCTCGAAGGAGACCTGGTCGAGCTTCTGCGCGTCCGGGACGATCCGCGGGTCGGCGGTGAAGACGCCGTCCACGTCGGTGTAGATCTCGCAGACGTCGGCCTCGAGCGCCGCGGCCAGCGCGACGGCGGTGGTGTCGGAACCGCCGCGGCCCAGCGTGGTCACGTTCTTGCTGTCCTGCGAGACGCCCTGGAAACCGGCGACGAGCACGACCGTGCCCTGGTCGAGGGCCTGCCGCACCCGCGAGGGGGTGACGTCGATGATGCGCGCGTTGCCGTGCGCCTCGGTCGTGATCACCCCGGCCTGCGAGCCGGTGAACGACCGGGCCTCCGCGCCGAGTGAGTGAATGGCCATGGCCACCAACGAGTTCGAGATGCGCTCGCCCGCGGTGAGCAGCATGTCCAGTTCCCGGGCGGGCGGGGCGGGCGCCACCTGCTGGGCGAGATCCAGCAGTTCGTCGGTGGTGTCACCCATGGCGGAGCACACGACGACGACGTCGTGCCCCTGCTTCTTCGTCTCCACGATCCGTTCAGCGACGCGACGGATTCGCTCGGCGGATTCGAGCGAGGATCCTCCGTACTTCTGAACGACGAGAGCCACGACAGGGTCCTCCAAGATCGACGAGCTGGCTGTTACCAGCAACTAAGGGTACCGATCGATGTCTACCCGTTTCCGGCCCACCTCCGACTGTGACCGGGCTCAAGAAACCGGCGCGGGGGCATGACGGGTGGTCAGCGCGGTGAGCAACCAGTTCTGCTTGGTGTTGTGGAAGGCCGTGAACCGCCATTCCCCGTCCTCGCGCACGGCCACGAAGAGGTTCACCTTGGTGTTGAACCGGTTGCGCCGCCCGCGTCCCTTCACCACCGCGCCCTTGCCGTGCACGAGCGCGACATCCGGGGTCACGAAGCGCAGCGAGGTGATCTCGCCGTCCAGCCGCGAGCCCTTCTGCCACTTCTCGAACACCGGGCGGTGCATCTCCTCGATATCGGCGCGGCGGCGGTAGTGCGGGCCGAAGAAGGTCACGTAGTCGGCGTCGGCGGTGAAGCAGGCCGCGAAGGCGGCCGCGTCGCCGTCGGCCCAGGCACGATTCAGGTCGTCGAACAGGGTGCGGATCGCGGTTTCGTCGGCGAGCTGCTGGGTGGTCATGGTGGGCCTTTCTCTGATCGACACATCAACTGCGTCAAGAAATAGTTGATTGAGTAAGATACTGAGCCAAAGCGGCTATGCTGTCAAGCATGACGACGAAGGCGGAACTGGGCGAGCGGCTCACGGTGGCGGCGCAGCGCAACGCGACGGACGCGGTGATGATGCATCAGGCCGTGGCCGACAAACTGGGCCTGCACGTGACCGACCTGCGCTGTCTGAACCTGTTGCGGCTCAACGGTTCCGCGACGCCCGGCGAGCTGGCCGCCCGCACCGGCCTGACCACCGGCGCGGTGACGCGCATGATCGACCGGCTGCTGGCCGCGGGCTTCGTCCGCCGCGAACACGACCACGCGGACCGCCGCCGCGTCATCGTGACCCTCGCCGAGGATCGGGTCGCCGAGATCGGCGCGCACTACGAGCCGCTGGCCCGCGAGTTCGGGAAACTGCTGGGCGACTACACGGTCGAGCAGCTGGAATTGATCCTGGACGTCTTCGATCGCCTGCACGAGACATCGCAGCGGGTGGCGGCGCTGCTGCGTACGGGTGCGTGATTCGGGAAGGACTCGGATATGGAGAGCACCGTTGTCGAGGTGAAGACCGGCCGGGACGAGGTCGTGCGCGACCTCACCGGCGAGTGCGCGCGCTTCCTCGGGGAGGTGGCCGCGGGGCGGGACGGCCTGCTGCACGTGTTCGTGCCGCACGCGACCGCCGGGGTGGCGCTGATCGAACTGGGCGCGGGCAGCGACGACGATCTGCTGGCGGCGTTGCGGGATCTGCTGCCCGCCGACGATCGCTGGCGGCATGCGCACGGCTCGCGCGGGCACGGGCGCAGCCATGTCATGCCCGCGCTGATCGCGCCCTACGCCACCGTGCCGGTGCTGCGCGGCGAAATGGCCCTGGGCACCTGGCAATCGGTGGCGATGGTCGACCTCAATGTGGACAACCCGGTCCGCGAGGTCCGGTTGTCGTTCCTCGCGGGCTGACGCTCAGGCGCGGGTGTACCAGCTCACCTGTGCGCCACTGGCGAATTCGCGCCTGGCGGTCGGGGTGAACCGCGTCGGGTGGAACGCGCCCGCGAGGACGGGCACACCCGTACCCGCGAGCACCGGATAGGTCTTGAGGATCAGCTCGTCGATCTCGTCGGCGAGCACCCCGGCGAGCGTTCCGCCGCCGCACAGCCAGATATCGCGGCCCTCTTCGGCTTTGAGTCGCCGCACCAGCGCGACCGGATTCTCGCGGACGATCTCGACCGCCGGATCCTCGACCTCGGGCAGCGTGGTCGACACGACGTACTGCTTCAGATGCGGATACGGGCTGGCCACCCCGATCGCGAGTCCCGGCTCGTAGGTGCCGCGACCCATGATCAGCGTGTCCCACCGCGTGTTCGGAGTGTCCACAGCCATCCCCAGATGCGGGCGCAGGTGCGCGGGAATCGTTTCGGGGTAGTCGGTGGCGATCCACGCGGTCACGTCCTCCGCCACCGGGAAGAAGTCGAATTCGCCCGCGGGCCCGGCGATGTATCCGTCCAGCGAGACACCCACGTAGTAGACGAGTTTTCGCATGTAGTTACCGCCTTGGCCGTTGTACTCCGAATGTAGTGATCAGAATATAGTACTACATCTGAAGTGGTGTCAAGGCCCTGGCAGCGCACACAAAACCCGCCCCGGAACCCTGTGAGCGACACGTGTGAAACAGACCACATGGTTGACGGGCGGCTGTGACCACGGAGACAATCGGGCCGTACCAGTACGGGGGGTGGAGGGCACAGGCAATGCGCACGAAGACCGACCACCGATTTCTCGTCGAGGTCCATCCGGAGCAGGTGCTGGAGGCATTGCTCGCGGTGGAGCGGATTCCGGAATGGTCACCGTGGCACAACGACGTGCGGGTGGCGACGCGCGACGAGTTCGGCCGGCCCAAGCGGGTCTACGCGACGGTGACGCCGATGAACAACCACGACCGCCAGGTCATCGAATACGACTGCGCCGAGGACCGGATCGCCTGGGAGGTGGTCGAGAGCGGCATCGGCGGCGGCGGTAAGGGCTGGTTCGAGATCGAGGAAGTGGCCGAGGGCACCGAGGTCTGGTACCACACCGAGGTGCAGTTGCCGATCCCGGTGCCGGGCCTGCTGATGAAGCGGACGCTCAACCGGGTCAACGACGAGGCCGTGCAGAACCTCATCGAGTTCATCGAGAAATTTCGCTTCGAGAACTACGAAGTGAGCTGATCGCCTGCCACGATGTCCCCATGACGGGTGTCCGACGGGGCCGCATGCAGGCCGTCACCGAGAACTCCTCGGTGACCCAACTCGAGCTGTTCTTCGATCTCGTGCTGGTGTTCGCCTTCACGCAGGTGACCGATCTCGCCGCGCACGAGACCACCGCGCCGAACATGCTGCGGGCCCTGCTGGTCCTGGCGGTCATGTGGTGGGTGTGGATCGCCTACGCCTGGCTGGGCAATGTGATCAAGGCCGACGAGGGCATCGCGCGGGTAGCGATGTTCGCGGCCATGGGCGCGGCGCTGATCATGGCGCTCGCGATTCCCGAAGCGTTCCACGACTTTCCGGGCGGGTGGTACGCGCCGCTGGTGTTCGCGATCGGTTACCTGGTGATCCGGCTGGTGCACCTGTACGTGTTCTGGTGTGCCAGTAGCCATGACGAGCAACTGCGCCGCCAGGTCACGCGCTGGTCGATCGGCTCGATCACGATCGGGACCGTGCTGTTGATCGTCGCGGCCGTGAACCACGGCAGCGCGCAGATCTGGTGGTGGCTCGCGGCCATCGCGGGCGACATGCTCTGGACGATGTTCGCGGGCAACGAATGGCGGGTCAACTCCGTCGCCCATTTCGCCGAGCGGCACGGCCTCATCGTGATCGTCGCGCTGGGCGAATCCATCGTCTCGATCGGGGTGGGCGTGGCCGGACTGCCGATCTCCTGGCCCATCACGGTGGGATCGCTTCTGGCCCTTGGTGTTTCGGCGCTGCTGTGGTGGGCGTACTTCGATGTCGGCGCGGCCGTGGTGGAGCACGCGATGGAACAGGCGCACGGCGAGCGGCGCGTGCGCATCGCGCGCAACTGCTACACCTACTGGCACTTCCCGATGGTGGTCGGCATCATCGCGCTCTCGCTGGGCCTGAAGAAGGTGGAGAGCTACCTCGGCGGCGCGGCCGAACACACCCTGCGCGATCGGCTCACCGGCATACCGCTGTTCGCGCTGTACGGCGGCGTGGTGCTGTACCTGATCGCGCTGATCGGCTTCCGGCACTACGCCACCGGGGTGGTGCTGTGGCCGCGGGTGCTCACCGCCGTCGTGCTGATCGCGCTGGTGCCGCTCGCCGCGCATCTGCCCGCGATGGCCGCGCTCGCGGTGCTGTTCGGGGTGCTCGCGGCGCTCATCGCGTGGGAGGTCGTGCGCTACGCCGAACCGCGCGCGGAGATCCGGCACGGCACCGAGCACTGAGCACGGGGCACCGAGCTCAGCGAATCGCCTTGTGGTCCACCGTCTCCGGCACCTCGAGACCCTCGCGCACCGCGATCCGCATCTGATTCACGTTCTCCCGCAACACATCTCCGATGAGTTCGTCGATGCGCGGATCGCCGAGGGCCTGGAACAGGATGCGGAAGCTGGTGTTGGCGATGCCGCGGATGACGTCCTCGTGGAAGGGCAGGTAGCGCACCCGGCCGATCTGCGGATCGTTCTTGATCAGTTCGACGATCATGGCGTCGAGTTCGTCGCGGTTCTCCTCCAGCGCGAGCGCGATGTTGCGGGTGTACTGGCCGGTGCGCAGCACCTGCGCGACCTCCTCGAGCACCGCCATCGTCACCGGCCGCTTGACGGCCTCGACGATGGTGCCCACGAACCGGTTCACCAGCGCCGCGGTCACCCGGTCACCGAACGCGCGATCGGCCGCGCGGGCCAGCCGGACCGCGATCACCACCACGCGCAGCAGCCGGAAGCCGCGGAAGAACGGGCTGGTGACCGGGATCATGCCCAGCACCTCGTACCAGTAGACGAACGGGAACGTCCACGACCAGTCCGCGCGCCGCCAGCGCCACGCGAACTCGATGGCGAACACCGCGCAGATCGCGTAGTCGGCGGCCACGATCCAGTGCTCGGCCCCGGCGGGCACGAGGAAGAACGTGATCCACACCAGCAGCGCCACCGACGCCACGGCCAGCGCGAGCATCACGAACTCGGTCCACAGCGCGGGCGGTTTGCGCGGATACTCCTCGACGTCCATCGTCGCGAGCGTAATCAACGCCCGGCGCGGATGACGGCCTCGACATTGCGTTCGGCCAGCGCGGCGATGGTGAGCGACGGATTGACCGTTCCGGTGCTGCCCGGCACGGCCGCGCCGTCGACCACGTACAGCCCCGGATGCCCGATGACGCGACCGTAGTTGTCGGTGGCCTTGCCGATGACCGCGCCGCCGAGCGGATGGGCGGTGAAGATCGCGTTGGCGTCGTAGCCGATCGGCCCGTAGTCGAACAGCGCCCCGGCCCGTTCGGCGATGCGCCGATCGACCGCGCGGCACGCCGCCACCACGTCGTCCTGCGCCTTGCGCGGCCAGCTGACCGTGGCCGCGCGGCGCGCCGGATCGTAGGTGAAGCGGGCGCGGGTCGGGTCGAACGCCATGCCGAGCGAGGCCAGCGCCCCGGTCTCCATGGGAAAGCCCGGGAGATACCAGCTTTCGAGGGTCAGCGGCATCCCGGAGTCGTCGAAGACGCGGCTGGCGCTCGCGACGCCCTGACCCAGCCCGGCGAGCGCGCTCTCGCCGCGGCCGAGCACGGCGTCGCCGTTGGTGCCCCAGCCCGCGCCGATGTGCTCGTTGAGATGCGGCAGGCCGCCGGTGGCCTGCGCGCTCACCAGCAGATCGGTGGTGCCGACCGAGCCCGCGCCGAGGAACAGCCGGTCGCAGGTGAGCGTGCGGGTGGCGAGCACCGCGCCGGTCGGATCGAGTTTGGTGACGGTGAGGACGTAGCGGCCGTTGCCGTCCTGGGCGATGCTGTCGACCCGGTGGCCCGGATAGATGCGGGAGCGGCCGGTGTCCTCGGCGGCCTTCAGATAGTTCTGGTTCAGGTCGTACTTCGCGCCGTTGGAGTTGCCCAGGTTGCTGCGTCCGGCGGTCGCGGAAGGCCGTGTGGCGCCGGTCAATTCGCCGCGCACGACGTCCCACTTGTAGATCGACTCGTTGGGCACCGGCTGATATCCGGCCTTGCGCACCTGCTCGTCCCACATCCGCGAATGCGTGAACGGGGCGGAGGCGTAGATGTCGGCGGGCATGGTGCTCAGCCGCAGCATCTGCCGCACGCGCGGATAGTAGACGCGGTCCATCTCGTCGAAAGCGACCGTGCCGCCGAAGATCTCGTCGAAGAACCGGCGTTCGGGGGCGATCATGGCCCCGGTGAACACGATCGAACCGCCGCCCACCGCCGCCGCGCGCCAGACGTCGATGCCGTCGTAGGAGGTCACGTCGAGCACCCCGCCGAAGTCGGCGACCTGCATGGGCACCTTGGTGACCCCGGTGAAGCTGGTGCGATGCCAGAACCCGCGCCCGTCGGGCAGATCGTCGCCGGTGAAGATCTCCCGCCACGGGTCGTTGGGCCAGCGCGAGCCGCGCTCGAGCACCGAGGTGCTCACCCCCGCCTCGGCCAGCCGCAGCGCCGCCACCGCCGCGCCGAATCCGGAGCCGACGACGACGGCCTCGGTGTGTTCCGGCGGATCGGGCAGCGGGGCGAAGATCTCGGGCACCCACTGCCGGAACAGGTCGTTCCAGACCGGATCGGCCGCGGCCGATCCCGGGCGGAACCCCGCCCCCGCCGCGCCGAGCAGCGCTGCCGCTCCGGCCGCCTTCAGAAAGGCGCGTCTGCGCACGCTGTGACCTCCCTAGTCCACGCCTGGCCGCGCGAGAGTACCGCGTCGGCGGTCACCGAACAACGCGATCTTCGAGTCTTCGCACATGTCACAACCCCTCACGCGCGCAGGCGTTCTCGGCGGAGCTGATCGACCTCGGGCAGGGTCAGCGGTTCGAGGTCGTCCACCCCGAGCGCGCGCCGCAGCAGATGGTCGGCCAGTTCGGGATTGCGGGCCAGCGCGGGGCCGTGCATGTAGGTGCCGATCACCGACCCCTGGACCACGCCCTCGAGCCCGTCGCCCACGCCGTTGCCCACGCCGCGGGTCACCCGGGCCAGACCGGTCGCGTCGGGGCCCAGAGCCGTTCCGCCCCTGTGGTTCTCGAAGCCGGTGAGGGCGGCGCTCAGCCCCGGCAGCAGCGGCGTCGAGGCGACCTCGCCGATGGCCCGCTTGGTCTGCGGGGAGGTGGTCACATCGAACAGCCCGACCCCGTCGACCCGCTCGCCGGAGGAGGTCTCGTACCAGTTGCCGAGCACCTGGATGGCCGCGCAGATCGCCAGCACCGGAACGCCTTTCGCGGCCGCGCGCTGCAAACCGGGGTAGCGCTGCAGGTGCCGGGTGGCGAGCCGCTGCGCGGAGTCCTCGGCCCCGCCGAGGGTGTAGATGTCCAGCGATTCGGGGACCGGATCGGTGAGCGTGATCTCGACGATCTCGGCGGCGTGGCCGCGCATGCGCAGCCGCTGCCGCAGCACCAGCGCGTTGCCGCCGTCGCCGTAGGTGCCCATGACGTCCGGGAGCACCAGGCCGATGCGCACGGTCGAGTCGGTCATCGGGCTGCCTCCAGATCCCGGTTGAGGTCGCGGAACGCGGTGTAGTTGGCGAGCACCTCGACCCGTCCCGGCGGACACGACGCGATGGCCCGCAGCGGATCGGCGACCGTGGTGTGCTCGACGCCCGCGTAGGTCAGCCGCACGGCCAGATCGGTGGCGCGTTCCCCGGCCGCGACCACCTGGGTGCCCTCGAAGTGCTCGAAGCGCACATCCCACAGCCAGGACAGGTCCTCGCCGTCGGGCACCTGCCCGTTGACCGCGATCACCAGGCCGGTGGCCTCCGGATCGATCATCGACAGCGCCTCCTGCCAGCCCGCCGGATTCTTCGCCAGCAGCAGCCGCGCGGTGTGCTCGCCGACCCGCGCGGTGCGGTAGCGGCCCGCGATCTCACGCACGGTGGCGGTGGCGACGGCCGCCTTCTCCGCCTCGACGCCCAGGGCCACCGCGGCCGCGACCGCCTGGGCCGCGTTGCCGCGATTGGCCCGGCCCGGAAGTGCCAGGTGCAGCGGCAGTTTCAGGCCGTCGGGGCCGTACAGGAACTCCTCGTCCACCCACCAGTCGGGTTCGGGGCGCCGGAAGTCCGCGCCCGTGCTGCGCCAGTGCGCGCCCTCCCACACGATCGGCTCGCCGCTGCGCGGGCAGCTGGTGGCGTCCACCGACCAGCCGCTCCCGGCGGCCACCCAGACCACGTTCGGGTGGTCGTAGGCGATCGAGGTGACCAGCACGTCGTCGCAGTTGGCGATGAGCACGGTGTCGGGGTGGCGGGCCATGCCCGCGCGCAGCTTGCGTTCGATCATGTTGATCTCGCCGACCCGGTCGAGCTGATCGCGGCTCAGATTGAGCAGCACCACCGCGGCGGGGTCGAGGGCGTCGGCCACGTGCGGCAGATGCAGCTCGTCCACCTCGATCGCGGCCAGCGGGGCCGTGCGATGCGCGGTGAGCGCCGCGACGATGCCCGCGTCCATGTTCGCGCCGTCGGCCTGGGTGGCCACCGGTCCGAGCGCGCCGAGCGCGGCGGTGGTCATGCGGGTGGTGGTGGATTTGCCGTTGGTCCCGGTCACCAGCACGGTGCGGCGACCGCGGCCGAGCTGCGTCATGATCGACGGATCGATCCGCAGCGCGATCAGGCCGCCGATCATCGACCCCTTGCCCCGCCCCGCCTTCTGCGACGCCCACGAGGCGCCCGCCGCCGCCCGCAGCGCCAGCCGCCCACGTACCGAGATGTCTGCCACGACGTGAGTTTATGTGTTGTCGCCGCCGCGCTCTCGCTAGGCGGGACCGTCGAACATATTGGGCTGTCCGGCGGCGTAGCGGCCGACGTCGAGCCGCCGCAGCGGTTCCAGCTCGGGCGCCCGGTACAGGGTGTACAGCGCGCAGCGCGGCGCGTCCGAACCGGCGACGTCGAGCAGCGCGTTCACCGCCGAGCGCGCCGACTCGGCCGCGCCTTCCATGGTCGCCAGGTCGACGTTGGTCCGCACGTAATCGCCTGCCAGATACAGGTTTTCGAGTCCGCCGTGGGCCTGCGGGCGGGCCGCCCAGGAACCGGCGGTGTTGATCAGCAGCGGATCGGCGTTGGTGTTGCGCCCGCGCGCCGCGTCCCAGGCGACGCCGGTGTCGAGGAACCAGGAGCACAGGTCCTCGTCGCGCAGGGTCGCCGCGCCGTCCAGATGGGCCTGGAGCTGGGCCCACACCTCGTGCGCGATCTCCTCGTGGGTGCATTCGACGGCCGGTTTGCCGTAGACGATGCCGGGGGTGTTCCAGTCGGAGATGTCGACCGACAGGCAGTCCCGCACGGTGCCGTCGCCGTAGCCGGAAATCGGTGTGCGCGACCAGAACTGGTTCTGCGCGATGGAGGTCAGCGACCACGGCGAGTCGACGTAGGCGGTGTGGCCGCGGGCGATCTCGGTGGGGCGGCGCAGATAGAACTGGATGCCGCTCATCCAGTTCGTGACCAGATCGCTCATGGCGGCCAGTTCCGGTCGCGCCGTGAGAATTTCGGGGGTCCACAGCCCGCGCGCGACCTCCATCGGCACGGCCAGCAGGTAGTGGTCCGCGGTCACCGTGCGCGCCGCGCCCGCGGCGTCGGCGATCCGCGCGCCCGTGATCCGGCCGCCGGCCGCGTCGAGCCCGCGCAGTTCGGCGGTCTCGAACCGAACGCCCAACTGCCGCAGGCGATTCACCCACGGATCGATCCACACCTCGGTGGTCGGCCCGTTCAGCAGCCGGTCCAGCGGGCCGTCGTTGCCGGTCTCGAGCGGATTGCCGAGGAACTGTTCGCCCATGCTGCCGATCGTGCGGGTGCTGGCGTGATCGTCCTTGGCGGCCACCAGCAGCGTCGTGAGCGTGCGCGACATGAGCACGCGGAACTCCGCCGATCGCCCGCGCGCGCCGACGAAATCGCGCCACGCCGTGTTCTCCCACTGGCCCAGGCGGCGTTCGTCGCAGCTGGTGTTGAAGACCAGCAGCCGGTTCGCGAAGTACAGCGCGTCGGTCATCGGCATCCGGGTCGAGGTCGCGATGACCGAACCCACGGTCTGCCGGAAGTCGTCGGGAGTCGACCACGGCTTCGCGACCTGACCCATGGGCAGCAACACGTCGTCGGTCCCGGCGCGGGAGAAGCGCGCCTCGACGGCGGGGACGAGGTTGTCCCACACGCCGTTCGGGTTGTCCCGGAACGGGATTCGCCGCATGGTGTCCGGAATGTGCTTGTAGAACCCCGGGAAGAAGCGGAACCCGTGTTCGCCCGGCAGATCCGGTCGCCCGTCGCGGCCGGACCCCGGGACGGGGATGCTGCGGGCCTTACCGCCGAGCGCGCGCCGCTCGTGGACGGTCACCGCGAAACCCCGCTCGGCCAGTTCGTGCGCCGCGGTCAGCCCGGCCACCCCGCCGCCGAAGATCGCCACGCTCCGTCCCGGATCCGCCGCCGCCCGGCCCGGGCGCAGCAGCGATCCACCCGCGGTCAGCACGCCCGCGGCCACCATCCCGCGCAGCACCCGCCGCCGCGACACGGTCGATTGCCGATCTGCCATCTGTCGAGACCTCCACGCCGCGGCCAACTCTAAGCGGTGGAACCCGCCGACGTGCCGGATGGGGTGTGAAAAACCACAACCCCGACCGGGGGGAGGTGGCCGCGAACGCTCCGGCGATCACCACGACCGCACCCGCCAGCGCCGGGGCGGACGGTCGTTCGCCCAGGAACAGCCAGGCGGTTCCGATGCCGACCACGGGCACGAGCAGCGACAGCGGCGCGACCGCGCCCGCGGGGTAGCGGCCCATCAGATACGTCCACAGGCCCGAACCCACGAGGGTGGCCAGCACGGCGGTGTAGGCGAGGGCCGCCAGCGCGGGCCACCCGGCGGGGGTGAACGCGTCGGCCAGCGCGCGCCAGCCGGTCGCCGGACCCTCCACCGCCGCCGAGAGCGCGAACATCGGCACCGGCGGCACCACGGCCATCCACAGGGTGAGGTGCAGCGGATCCACCCGATGCCCGGCATCGCTCGCCGCGGCCAGCCGCGAGCCGATATTGCCGAACGCCCAGCCCAGCCCGGCCGCGAGCGTCAGCAGCACCGGCGCCACGGTGGCGTGCTGGGCCCGATCCCAGCCGATCACCGCCATGCCGAGCACGGCCACCCCCAGGCCCGCGAACTGGCTGGGCCGCAAGCGTTCTCGCAGCAGCACCGCGCCGAGCACCACGGTGAACGGCGCGGAACTCTGCAACACCAGCGACGCCAGCCCGGTCGGCATGCCCGCCCGCATCGCGGTGAACAGGAAGGCGAACTGCGCGATCCCGAACCCCGCCCCGTACAACACCAGCCAGCGCACCGGCACCCGCGGCCGCGGCACCAGCAGCACCACGGGAATCGCGAGGACCGCGAAGCGCAGCCCGGCGAAGAAGAACGGCGGGAAGTGCTCCAGGCCCACATGCAACGCCAGGAAGTTCAGCCCCCACAGCAGGACGACGGCCAGGCCGAGCAGACGATCACGGTTACTCACGCCGCCCATCATCGAAGCATCGGACAGATAAGCACCATCGAATAATTATGGAATGTCGATGTAGTACAACTGAAGAGTGGACACAGCGGGATTCATGGCGGTCGAACGTCTCCGGGTACTGCGCGAACTCGCCGACCGCGGCACGGTCGCCGCGGTGGCCGAGGCGCTGTCGATGACCCCGTCGGCGGTCTCCCAGCAGCTCAAGGTGCTCACCCGGGAGGCCGGGGTGGCGTTGCTGGAACCGGACGGGCGGCGGGTGCGGCTCACCGACGCCGGGCGCGCGCTGGTGGTCCGCGCCGACGAGGTGCTGGCCGCCATGCAGCGCGCCGCCGCGGAGATGGCGCTGTATCGCGGCTCCCCGCGCGGTCAGGTGCGGGTGGCGCTGTTCCCGTCCGGGGCCGTGCTGCTGCTCGCGCGGGTGCTGGCCGCGCTCGACGGCAGCGGCGTGGAGGTGGTGGCCCGCGACGAGGACGTGCCCCCGACCGAGGTGTCGCGCCTGCTCGCCGACTACGACGTCGTGCTCACCCACCGCGACGAACGCGCGCCCGCGCTGACCGGTCCCCGGGTCACCGCGCGGGTGCTCATGCGCGAGCCGATCGATGTGGTCGTCGCCCCCGGCCACCGGCTGGCCCGGCAGGGCGCGGTGGTGCCCGCCGAACTCGCCGACGAGACCTGGCTCAGCGTGCGCGGCGGCTTCCCGGTCGACGACGTGCTCCGCTCGATCGCGACCGTCACCGGCGTGCAGCCCCGAATCGCCCAGCGGCTCAACGACTTCGGCGTGATCGAGGAGCTGGTGGCCTCCGGCTACGGGGTCGCGCTCATGCCCCGCTACGCGGTCCGGCACCCCGAGCTGGTGGTGCTGCGGCTGGCCGGGGTCCGGGCCGCCCGGCTCTACGAACTCGCCGCCCGCCCCGACGCCGCCGCCCGGCCCGCCATCGCCGCCGTCCTCGCCGCCTTCGAGACGGCCGCCCGCGACGTGGCCGCCACGGGCAGACCGCGCTGACCGACCGCGAAATCCGGCCTCGCGCAAGGCATCCGGGTCACTGCCCCGGGTACGGCCCCTGCGGATAGCCCTGCGGGCCGCCCGGATAGTTGGTCTGCGGGCTCGGGAACGGCGGCTGCGGCACGTGATAGCCGAAGTCGTCGGCGACCATCGCGGCCAGTTCCAGCAGCGCCCGCCGGGTGGGCTTGCCGACCAGTTCCAGATCGATCTCCGCGCCCTCGGCCAGATGATCGTCGAACGGGACGACCTGCACCGCGCGGGTGCGGTCCAGGAACAGCTTGCGCAGCTGATCCAGGTCGACCGTGGAGGCGCCGCGGCGAGAGGCGTTGACCACCACCACGGTTCGCTCCACCAGCTTGCCGTAGCCGTGATGCTCGAGCCAGTCCAGCGTGGCCGAGGCGCTGCGGGCGCCGTCGATGGCCGGGGAGGTCACCAGGATGAGCGAGCTGGCCATGTCCAGCACGCCCTTCATGGCCGAATGCATCAGTCCCGTACCGCAATCGGTGAGAATGATGTTGTAGAACTGCTGGAGGATGGCGATCGCGCGGCGGTAGTCCTCCTCGCTGAACGCCTCCGACACCGCCGGATCCTGTTCGCTGGCAAGCACTTCCAACCGGCTCGGCGCCTGCGAGGTGTGCGCCCGCACGTCCGAGTAGCGGCCGATGTGCTGGTCCTCCAACAGGTTTCGCACCGTGGAGCGGGTCTGGCGCGGCACCCGGTGCGCCAGCGTCCCGAGGTCCGGATTGGCGTCGATGGCGATGACCCGGTCACCGCGCAGCGAGGAGAACGTCGAACCGAGCCCGACCGTGGTCGTGGTCTTGCCGACGCCGCCCTTGAGCGAGAGGATCGCGATCCGGTAGTCGCCGCGCACCGGCTGATTCACCCGTTCGACGAGTTCGCGGTGGACGACGTCGGCCGGGGACTCGCCGGGATTGACCGTGCCGCCGGTCATCTTGTGCACCGCGCGCCGCCAGCCGCTGCGCGGGGCCTTGCGGGCGCGCTTGAGCAGGTTCAGATCGTTGAGCGAGTGCGCGGGCTGGCCGGGCTGGGCCATGTGCTGCGGCTGGAAGCCCGAATACTGTTGCGGCTGCGGCGGATTCGCCGGTCCGCCGCCCGGCCAGCCCGGCGGACCGGGCGGCAGCGGCGGCTGGGAGTACAGCTGCTGCGGGGGCGGGGCCGGCGGCAGCGGGGGCGGGGCCCAGCTGTACTGCTCCTGATTGCCGCCCATCGGTTCCGGCGGCGGGCCCTGCTGGCCGCCGTCCTCGGGAAAGACGCGGCGCACCATGCCGTCCGGGCCGATCTCCTGCCGGATCTCGCCGTACGGCGTCTCCTGCCGCGCCTCGCCGTAGCCGGGGAACGCGTTGGGATCACCGGATGGGCCGGGCGCGAACGCGTTCGGGGCCCCGTATCCCTGCGGGTCGCCCGGGAACTGATTCGGATCACCCGGACCGGGCGCGAACTGCCCGGGCGCGAATTGATTCGGATCACCGGGACCGGGCGCGTACTGCCCGGGACCACCGGGAGCGAACTGACTCGGATCGCCGGGGGCGCCGAAATGGGGCGGCGCGAACTGGTTCGGGTCGCCGGGACCGCTCGGCACGAACGGATTCGGATCGCCCGGCTGCCCGTACTGCTCGGGAATCGGGAAGCTGCCGGAGTTCGACGGGACACCCGGACCGGCGAATCCGCTCGGCGCGAACGATCCGAACGGCTCCTGCCCGAGCGACTCCGGCACGGGCGGGAACACTCCGGACGCCGCCGGCTCACCGCCCTCGGGCGGTTCCGATTCGGCGGTCTCCTCGCCCGCGGCGGCCTCCGCCGCGGCGTCCTCGGCCGGATCCTCGTGCGCCGGTTTCGAATCGTCCTGCTCGGCTGCCACGTCCACTCCGTGGTTCTGCAACCAGGGCGGTTGGGTCGAGTTGTCGTCAGTCGTCACGTTTCCCCCATCTGCTCGGAGTTCGAGCAGAGAGCTCGGCGCTAATGCAGCTCCAAGCTAGCACGCTGTCCGATTACCCGTGCTCCGGCCGAGCGAGTCCATACCCGTTGCCGCGCGGAGTTATCCACATGTGATCCACAGGGCCGCCGCCCGGCGCGGACCGGGCGGCGGACCGAGTTCAGTGCGCGCGCTGGGCGCGGTTGACCGCCGAGACGACCGCGCGCAGCGAGGCCGTCGTGATGGAGGTGGCGATGCCCACGCCCCAGGTCACCTTGTCCCCGATCGCGCATTCCACGTAGGCCGCGGCCTGCGCGTCGTCGCCGGAGGACATGGCGTGTTCGGAGTAGTCCAGCACCCGCACGTCGTAGCCGATGGTCGACAGCGCGTCCACGAACGAGGCGAGCGGGCCGTTGCCGGTGCCGGTGATCTCCTGCTCGACGCCGTCGACCTTGACCACCACGTCGATCCGGTCGGTGCCGCCGTCGGTCTCCGACGCGGTGACCTTCTGCCGCATCCGCTCCAGCGGCAGAATCGGATTCAGGTACTCGTCGGCGAAGACGTCCCACATCTCCTTCGGCGTGACCTCGCCGCCCTCGCCGTCGGTGATGCGCTGGATCGCCTGGGAGAACTCGATCTGCAACCGGCGCGGCAACGCCAGCCCGTGATCGGTCTTCATGATGTAGGCGACGCCGCCCTTGCCCGACTGCGAGTTGACCCGGATGACCGCCTCGTAGGTGCGGCCCACGTCCTTGGGGTCGATCGGCAGGTAGGGCACCTCCCAGGTGATGTCGTCGACATCCGAATCCGCCGCGTCCGCAGCGGCTTTCATCGCGTCCAGACCCTTGTTGATGGCGTCCTGGTGGCTGCCGGAGAACGCGGTGTAGACCAGATCGCCGCCGTAGGGATGCCGCTCGTGCACGGGCAGTTGGTTGCAGTATTCGACGGTCCGGCGGATCTCGTCGATGTCGGAGAAGTCGATCTGCGGATCGACGCCGCGGGAGAACAGATTCATGCCCAGGGTCACCAGGCACACATTGCCGGTGCGCTCGCCGTTGCCGAACAGACAGCCCTCGATGCGGTCGGCCCCGGCCTGATAGCCCAATTCGGCTGCGGCGACGGCGGTTCCGCGGTCGTTGTGCGGGTGCAGCGACAGCACGATCGAATCCCGCCGCGCCAGATTGCGACTCATCCACTCGATCGAGTCGGCGTACACGTTGGGCGTGGCCATCTCGACGGTCGCGGGCAGGTTGATGATCATCGGCTTGTCGGGGGTCGGCGCGATGATCTCGGTGACCGCGTCGCACACCTCGCGGGCGTACTCCAGTTCGGTGCCGGTGTAGGACTCGGGGCTGTACTCGTAGCGCCAGTTGGTGTCCGGATAGCGCCGCTCGATCTCGAGGCACAGCGTCGCCGCGTCGGTGGCGATCTTCTTGACCGCCTCGCGATCCGCGCGGAACACCACCCGCCGTTGCAGGATCGAGGTCGAGTTGTAGAAGTGCACGATGACGTTCCCGGCGCCGCGGCACGCCTCGAAGGTCCGCTCGATCAGCTCGGGGCGGCACTGGGTCAGCACCTGGATGGTGACGTCGTCGGGAATCGCGCCGTCCTCGATGATCTCGCGGACGAAGTCGAAGTCGGTCTGACTGGCCGAGGGGAAGCCGACCTCGATCTCCTTGTAGCCCATCCGCACCAGCAGGTCGAACATGCGGCGCTTGCGGGCGGGGCTCATCGGATCGATCAGGGCCTGGTTGCCGTCGCGCAGATCCACCGCGCACCAGCCCGGCGCGCGATCGATGACCGTGTTCGGCCAGGTGCGGTCGGGCAGGGTGATCGGCTCGACCTCCTCCGCGAACGGGCGATACCGGAAGGTCGGCATGGAGGAGTTCTTCTGCTTGTTCCACGCGGGCTGGTCCGCGGGCGCCGGCTTGGCGGGCGCGCTGATGGTCCGGGTGGCGGATACGAATGCGTCAGCGGGTGACATACGTTTCTCCGTGATGTGGGCTGGTGGGTCTGCCAAGGATGGATCGACCGGCGCGGCTGAACCCCGCGACGGGAGCCGGTCGGATCAGACCCCGTCGCGGCGGCCGAGAAGAAGTGCCCGCTGCATGATGGTCGCGAGTTTACCGCTCCGAAATCGAGGACGGAAAGGCAGGTCGACGAGCGTGAGATTCGTCCCACCTCTGGCGCCGGAACCGGGCGGGGACGTGAGGTGGACCCATGACCTTGACTGAACAGCTCGCGGTCTTCGCCGCGGGCATCGCCGCCGGCGGCATCAACACGGTCGTGGGCTCGGGCACGCTGATCACCTTCCCCGTCCTGCTCGCCCTGGGTTTCCCGCCGGTCACGGCCAATGTCTCGAACACCATCGGCCTGGTGCCGGGCGGGCTCAGCGGCGTGCTGGGCTATCGCCGCGAGCTGTCGGGGCAGCGCTCGCGCCTGCTGCGGCTGGGCTCGGCGACGCTGCTGGGCGCGATCGCGGGGGCGGTGGCGCTGCTGACACTGCCGCCGGGCGCGTTCAAGGCGATCGTGCCGGTGCTGATCATCCTCGCGCTGGTGCTGGTGGTCGCGCAGCCGCGCCTGTCGGCGTGGGTCAAGCGGCGCCGCGAGTCCGGGGGCGCGGCGCCCGAACACGGCGGGCTGCTGCTCTGGCTGGCGGTCCTGGGGACGGGTGTGTACGGCGGCTACTTCGGCGCGGCCCAGGGGGTGCTGCTGATGGGGTTGCTGGGGGTGTTCGTGCACGAGGACATCCAGCGGCTCAACGGGGTGAAGAACTATCTCGCCCTGCTCGCCAACACCGTGTCGGCGCTGATCTTCATCTGTGTCGCGGACGTGTCGTGGCGGGCGGCCGCGCTCATCGCGGTGGGTTCGATCATCGGCGGCCAGCTGGGCGCGACCGTGGGACGTCGCCTGCCGCCCAACGCCTTACGCGCGGTGATCGTGGTGGTCGGCGTGGTCGCGGTGGTGCGGCTGCTCGCCGGTTAGAGCCGCCCCGTCTCGAGGAAGGCGCGCAACCGGATTCGATAGGGCTCGACGTCGAGCCCCTGGGCGGCCAGCCACTCGCCGGAGTAGTACTTGTCGATGTACCGGTCGCCCGGGTCGCACAGCAACGCGACGATGCTGCCCGTGCTGCCCAGCAGGGCCATCTCGGACATGATGTGGAACGCCGCCCACAGCCCGGTGCCGGTGGAGGCGCCCGCCTTGCGGCCGATGAGCTCCTCGAGCACGTGCACGGCCGCGATGGCGGCGGCGTCGGGCACGTGGATCATCCGGTCGATGGCCGCGGAGACGAAGCTCGGCTCGACGCGCTGGCGGCCGATTCCCTCGATGCGCGAACAGATTTCGGTGGTGAGCTCCGGATCGTCGTCGCGCCACCCCGGGAAGAACGCCGAGTTGTCCGGATCGGCGACGCACAGTCCGGTGGCGCGGCCGGTGTAGCGGATGTAGCGGGCGATGGTCGCCGACGTGCCGCCGGTGCCCGCGGTCGCCACCACCCAGGCCGGTTCCGGATGGGGTTCCTCGGCGAGCTGGTCGAAGATCGACTCGGCGATATTGTTGTTGCCCCGCCAGTCGGTGGCGCGTTCGGCGAAGGTGAACTGGTCCATGTAGTGGCCGCCGGTCTCGCGCGCCAGCCGCGCGGCCACGTCGTACACCTCGTTGGCATTGTCCACGAAATGGCAACGGCCGCCCTGGAATTCGATCAGCCGCACCTTCTCCCGGCTGGTGCCGCGGGCCATGACCGCGATGAACGGCACCCCGATCAGCCGCGCGAAGTACGCCTCCGACACCGCGGTCGATCCGCTGGACGCCTCGATCACCGGGCGGTCCGGCCGGATCCAGCCGCTGCACAGCGCGTGCAGGAACAGCGACCGGGCCAGCCGATGCTTGAGCGATCCGGTGGGGTGGGTGGACTCGTCCTTCAGATACAGGTCCACCCCCGGCACAGCCGGGATCGGCACGCGCAGCAGATGGGTGTCCGAGGAGCGGCGCGCGTCGGCGCGAACCTTGGCGACGGCCCGGGCCAGCCACTGCCGGTGGACGGGATCGTAGCGATTGATGTCGACCGCGGTGCCGGTCTCGCTCGTGGTCATGCGCACCTCCTCCGACCTGGATGTCCGGGTTCGAAGCCTACACATCCAGGGCGAACGCCCTACCGGAACGCGTCGGCGTACCGGGCCACCCACGCGGCGAAACCACCCGCGGGACGGCCGAGCAGTTCGGCCACCGCCGGATCCGCGAGCCGCTCCTCGGGGGTCGGGTCGCCGAGGATGTCGAGCGTGCCCTCGACCACCGGCTCCGGCAGGTACGCGCGCATGGCCGCGGCGGCGTCCGCGCGGGTCAACTCGACCAGGCGCACCGGCTCCCCGATCGCCGCACCGATGGCGGCGGCCTGCTCGCGCGGCGAGATCGGCGCGGGCCCGGTGAGGGTGTACACCCGCCCGGCGTGCCCGTCGTCGACGAGGGTCGTCGCGGCCGCGGCGGCGATATCGGCCGGATCGATCAGCGGCAGCGCGACATCCGCGAACGGCGCCGCGATGATCCGTTGCGCGCGAACGCTTTCCGCCCATTGCAGCGCGTTGGACATGAATCCGCCCGCGCGCAGGATCGTCCACTCCGGCCCGGACCGCCGCACCGCGTCCTCCAATCCCGCCGGATGCCGCCCCGTCCCCACGCCCTGCGACGACAGCAGCACGATCCGGCGAATTCCGTTGTCCCGCGCCAGTTTCAGCACACCGTCGAGTCCGGCCCCGCTGCCCAGGAATTCGCCCGAGGTCAGCAGGAACAGCGCCTCGGCCCCGGCCAGGGCGGGCACGAGGTCGTCGGGCCGGGTGAGGTCGCCCCGCACCGGGACGACCCCGTCCGGCACATCGGCGGCCGTCACCGACCGGGACACGGCCGTCACCCGGTGTCCCGCCGCGCTCAGCTCCCCCACCAGCGCGCGCCCCACATTGCCCGTCGCTCCGGTCACCACGATCATGTCTTTCCCTCTCCGAGTGGATCTTTCGAACAGGAGAAACGCTACTATCGTGGAGGTAGTAGGTACCTAGAGGAAAGTAATGGGATTGTGAGCAGCGACACGACACCCGAGACCGCCTGCCCCATCGCCCCCGTGGTCGATGTGGTGTTCAGCCGCTGGACCACGCCGATCCTGTGGACGCTCAACGAGTACGGTCCGCAGCGATTCGTCGAACTCCAGCGCCGCATCGCCTCGATCACCCCGAAGGTCCTCACCGAGCGTCTGCGCCAGCTCGAGCGCGACGGCCTGGTCGAGCGCACCTACCACGCCGAGGTCCCGCCCCGCGTCGTCTACGAGATCACCGACCTCGGCCGCAGCCTCGGCCCGCTGTTCGCCGCCCTCGCCGAATGGTCCCCCAACCTCACTCGAGTCGACGCGGCACGCCGGAACTACGACCTGCGCCGCGCGTCCTCGGCCTGATCAGCCACAGTCCTCCTGAGACGGGGTCACCAGGCTCAACCGGTCGGCGAGGGCGTCGACCGACGCGGCGTCGGCGTAGGCCTCGGTGGTGAGTTCGAGGAAGCTGGCCCAGCGGGCGACGCGCGGGGTCCAGCGGGCGGCATAGGCGCGGGCGTGCACGGCCTCGGCCGGATCGCCCTTCGCCCGTGCCACACGTTCGGCGGATCGGGCCGCGGCGACCGTGTTCTCGGCGAGCATGAGCTGTTCGCGGCAGTGGTCGAGATCGGGCACCTCGTGGCGCACGGTGTCGGCCTCGACCCGCAGGGCCAGCACCAGGCCGCGCAGGCGCGGATCGGCGACCTCGAGGTAGGGCAGCTCGCCCTCCTTCGGCATCCGGCGACCGGCGGCGGCGATGGCGCGCAGGCAGCGTTCGTTGCGTTGCCGCTCGCGTTTCTCCCACAGCGCCAAGTCCTTTCGATACTCCTCCACTTCCTTGTTGCCCACCTCCCGGTAGCACAGCTCGGCGGCCGCGGTCATGCGCTCGGCGCCCGTGGCGTCGTGCACCACGATGGCCGCCCGGCGCACCTCCGGTTCCGGATCGGGACAGCCCTCGATCCGGGCGTCGAGCACCGCCGCGTGCTGCTCCTCGACGAGTTCGCCACAGACACGGTCGAATACGGCCGTGCCGACCTCGATGTAGTCCTGGCAGGTCCGCCCGGTGGTGGGCTCGGCGACGCCGAACATCCCCTCCCCCGACTCCAGGATCCGCTCCCCGCCGGCGGACCCGATGCGCGTGACCTTCCAGCTGTAGGCAATCATCCTGTCTCCCAAGCGTTTCGGCCCCCCAACGGGACATTGCGAACTTCGGTGATTCCACCCCTGGCCCGACCCTACGAGCGGCCCCGGGACCGGACAACGCGCACCGGGCGGTTTTCGAGTCCTCGCCACGATGCTTCCATTTCGGGGCCTCGACCATTTCCGGGTCGTACGATCCCGACACGCTCTGCGACACGCGGCGTGCGTCGCCGGCCTGTCGGACGGTGATGGTAAGACCGAATGCGGACGTTCTCCCAGGAGGTGTCATGCCCGCTCGGCTCTGTCTGTCCTGCGACGCCGCGCTCGATCACTGCCACGGCACGCTGATCGTGCACTCCGACCGCTCGGTGGAATGCACCGAGCCGGACTGTTCCGACCACGACCACACCCGGCATGCCTTCGTCGTCGACTGCTTCGACCTGGCGGGCGGCTGCCGCTGCTCGGTCACGGAGCCGACGCGGGATCCGCGTAGCCTGGCCGGGTGAGTTACGACCAGGTCCTGCTGCCCTCCGGCGTCGCCACCACCCTCGAGGAGGTCGACGCCTACCTGACCGGTCAGCAGGGCCGCCCGGAGGCGGAGCTGGTCGCCGCGATCGCCGCCGAGCTGAACCGCCGCAACGCGGCCCTGCCCGACCGGGACGCCTTCCTCGCCGACCCTCCGGCGGGCGGCGCGGAAACCGGTGCGGCCCTGTATGTTTCGAGCGAATACGACGCCATCGGTCACCTGCGCGCCCTGCTGTTCGAGCTCGCCACCCCGCGCGACTACGCGCTCTACGATCCACAGCTGGCCTGGCTCATCGATCCGGCCGGACACATCCCGCTCGCGGTCACCCACGGCGGCGCGGGCGAATTCCCCTATCTCACCCGCGCCCTGCTCGACCTGTGGCTCCCCGCCCTCGACGCACCCGCGCCCTACCTCATCGCCGAACGCGGCCCCCAGCACTACATCCAGACCTACCGCGACGACTCCGGCGAGTACACCCTCGAATACCGCGACGGCTCCCCGGACCGGCACTTCGGCACCCACACCCCCGACTCCGCCCTGGTCGCCGACCTCGTCTGGGACTGGGCCCGCGCGGACCGCACCCGCTTCGATGCACTCGCCTGGCAACCCGTCGAGCTGTGATCACTGGCTGGTGACCGCCAACCGGCCCGCCAGCGCCAGAAACGACGCGCCGAACACCCGCCGCGCCCACACCCCGATCGCGGGCCGATCGATCACCCGCGTGCGGAGAGCCGCCGCGAAGACGCCGTAGCCCGCGAACACCACGAACGTCACCAGCATGAACACCGCGCTGAGCTCGAGCATCCGGAATACCGCGTGCGGTTCGGCGAGACTCACGAACTGCGGCAGGAACGCGAGGAAGAAGATCGTCAGCTTCGGATTGAGCAGATTCAGCAGCACCGCCGCGCCGATCACGCGCGGCACCGACGGCGGCGCACCGGTCCGCTCGTCGGCGACCGCGAGAGTTCCCTTGTCCCGCAGCGTCATCCAGGCCATGTACAGCAGATAGGCCACGCCCAGGTACTTCAGCGTCTGGAACGCGACGGCGCTCGTGTTCAGCAGCGCCGCGAGCCCGGTCACCGCGGCGACCATGTGCGGCACGATGCCGAGGGTGCAACCGAACGCGGCGACCAGGCTCGCCCGGCTACCGCGGCGGAGTCCGGCCGCGAGGGTGTACAGCGCACCCGTACCGGGGGTGGCGACGACGACGAGTGTCGTCAACAGATAAGCGAGGCTCATCAGGCGGAGAGTAACCGCTCAGAGCGCGCGTCGCCCAGACAACGCCCGGCCGAGGGTGAGCTCGTCGGCGAATTCCAGGTCGCCGCCCATCGGCAGGCCGGAGGCGAGCCGGGTCACGCTCAAGCCGGGGAAGTCGCGCAGCATCCGGACCAGATAGGTGGCCGTCGCCTCGCCCTCGGTGTTCGGGTCGGTCGCGATGATCACCTCGGTGACGTCCACGCCGTCGTCCTGATTTCCGATGCGCGCCAACAGATCTCGGATGCGCAGCTGATCGGGTCCGACGCCGGACAGCGGATCGAGCGCGCCGCCGAGCACGTGATAGCGGCCGCGGAACTCGCGGGTGCGCTCGATGGCCTGGACGTCCTTGGGCTCCTCCACCACGCATATCATGGTGCGGTCGCGCCGGGGGTCGGCGCAGATCCGGCACAGTTCACCGTCGGAGACCGTGCCGCAGACCGCGCAGAACCGCACCCCGTCGCGCACCTTCTGCAGGGCGGCCTGGAGCCGGTCGATCTCCGGCGGCTCCACCGACAGCAGATGAAAGGCGATGCGCTGGGCGCTCTTCGGACCGACGCCGGGCAGCTTGCCCAGTTCGTCGATCAGATCCTGAACCGGACCCTCGTACAAATGCTCCCGCCTCTATCCGAGTCCCGGCAGGCCCGGGATGCCGCCGCCGCCCGCGAGCGGGCCGAACTTCTCCGCGGCCAGCTGCTGGGCGCGGCTCATCGCGTCGTTGAGCGCGCCGACCACCAGATCCTGCAGCGTGTCCACGTCCTCGGGGTCGACGACCTTGGGGTCGATCCGCAGCGAGAGCACCTCGCCGGTGGCCCGGATGGTCACCCGCACGAGACCGCCGCCCGCCTCGCCCGGCACCTCCGCGGCCGCGATCTCCTCCTGCGCCTCGAGCACCGCCTGCTGCATCTGCTGGGCCTGTTGGAGCAGCGCCCCCATATCGAACTCTCCACCTGGCTGCACGGCCTGTCCTCTCCTCGGGAAGTGGTTGTGTACCAGCGTAGTCACGGTTGGGTTTAGGACCCTATCGACCCGGCAATAGCGAAATACCATGGCAGAGGGTCGGGAGATCGGTGGAGGCAGCGATGCAGACATACCGTGACCTTGTTCGCAAATCCCTCGTATACGTGCTGGCGCCCGCCGGGGTGGCGGCGGCGGTGGCCCTGGCCCCCGGGACGGCCCGGGCCGATTCCGACTACGGCGGCGGCTGTGTCGTCTACGACGCGAATCCGGCCGCCACCGTCGCGGCGCTGGGCAGCCGCTGCTCCCCGGAGCAGCAGGACCAGATCTTCCGCGACGCCGCGCCCGGCGCGATGCCCACGGGCACGACCAACGGCTGGGTGACCCGCCCGCCGGTGATGCAGGCCGTGGCCCCGCCCTTCTGGATCGGCAAGAACTTCTACACCGGTCCCGACGGCGGCCGGCTGATGAACCGCATCACCCCCGCCGGTATCGAGGGCTTCCCGGCGAACGTGTACGTCGCGCCCTCCAAACTCGACGGCCAGCCGGTCTGGGCCTTCGACTACGCCCCCTCGATCACCCCGCAGATCTGGGACGAGGTCCGCGAGATCGCGCCGGGCGTGTGGTTCGGATACTCGTGGTGGCGCGGCTATTTCCAGAACACGCTGCTGCTGACGTTCGTGCTCACGCGCTAAGGCGCTTGACCCTCCCCTCGCTGGAGGGTGTTCGCTGAAGACATGACGGCGACAGTCTCCATCGGCGAGTTCGCGCGGCTCACGTACCTGAGCGTGAAGACCCTGCGCTACTACCACGAGGTCGAGCTGCTGACCCCGGCGGCGATCGACCCCGCGTCGGGATATCGGCGGTACTCGACCGACCAGGTGGCGCAGGCGCATCTGATCCGGCGGCTGCGCGAACTGGACATGCCGCTGCCCGAGATCCGCGCGGTGCTCGCCGCCCCCGACCAGGCGGCCCGCGACGCCGCGCTGCGCGCCCACCTCACCCGCATGGAGGAACAGCTGCTGCGCACCCGCGACGTGGTCGCCTCGCTGCGGGCGCTGCTGCTGCCCGCCGCGCCCATCGAGGTCGAATATCGTTCCGCGGCGGCGTTTTTCGCGCTCTCCCGCGGCGATCAGGTGGCGCGCGCGGACTGCGGCCGCTGGTGCGGCGAGACGTTCCCGGCGCTGTACGGCACCCTCGCGGCCCGCGGCATCGCACCGGCCGGGCCCGCGGGGGCCACCTACTCGACGGCGTTCTTCGAGAACGAGATCGGCGAGGTGCGCGCCTTCGTGCCGATCGCCGCGGCCGATCGGACCGCCCTCGATCCCGCGACGGTCGTCGAGCTGCCCGCCCGCCGCTTCGCCGTCGCCGTGCACGCGGGCCCGTTCGTCGACTTCGACCGGACCTACGGCGCGCTGGGTAGCCATGTGGCCGAACACGATTCGTCACTGGACGAACCGATCCGGGAGATCTACCTGGTCGGCCCCGGCGACACCGCGACGGAGAACTCCTACCTCACCGAAGTGTGCTGGCCCATCGGCCGGCCGTGACCAGAGAAAGGCAACCCATGTCCCTCACCCTCGCCAATATCGTCTTCGACTGCGCCGACGCCGCCGCGCTCGCCGGATTCTGGGCGAACCTGTTGGACCGCAAGGTCGACGCGGACGCCAACGAGTTCTTCGCCACCGTCGACCGCGCCGCCGAGACGCCCACGCTGATGTTCCTGCGGGTGCCCGACAAGACGCCGGGCAAGAACGTCGTCCACCTCGACCTCACCGCCCCGGACCGGGCCGAGGCCGTGCGCCGCGCGATCTCGGCGGGCGCCCGGCACATCGGCGACTTCGACGAGTACGGCGTGCGCTGGACGACGCTGGCCGATCCGGAGGGCAACCTCTTCGACGTCGCGCAGGGCTGACAGCGCCTAGGCCAGTTCGCGCTTCAGGTTCTCCAGCACCTCGGCCTGAATCTTCTTCAGCCCCAACGGCGCGAAGATGCCCTCGAAGAATCCGGCCACACCGCCGGCGCCCTTCCAGCTGGTCCGGACCGTGACCAGCGACCCCGCGCCGGACGGCGTGACCGTCCAGGTGGTCACCATGGTCGAGTTCGAATCCCGTTCGGTCACCATCGAATCCGATACCGACACGACCGCGTGCACGTTGCGGGACCGCTTCTGGGTGGCCTGCAACGTCCACTCCGCCACCGTGCCCGCCCCCTTACCGCCCTCGAGCACCTTGTAGTCGCGATAGTGCGCGGTGAGAATGCGCGGCCGCACGGTCTCGTAATCGGCGATCGCCTCGAGCGTCCGCTGCGAATCCGCCGCAACGACGATCGAACTGGAGGCGTTGACCTGTCCCACTGTGAACTCCTTGATCGACTCGGCTGTGTCCACATACCCTGCCGCCGGGTCATGCTACGCCGCCGACGCGACCGCTTGACCAGGGTCTTCCCATACCTCGGCAAGCCTGTCCCAGCTAACGGAACGCTATGCAACATATGGGTGAAGAATCCGACGCGTAGGTACCCTCACAGTGGCCCCCCGAATCGGTGCGATATAGCGTCAGGGGGTGGCAGTCACTCTGTTGGGGAAGGCCGGACGCGGACCGGCCGCACGCGAATCGGGATTCGCCGCGCACCGGGCGGGGGTGGATCGGCTGCTGGCGAGTTATCGCGCGATTCCGCGCGACGCGAATGTCCGACTGGCCAAGAAGACCTCGAACCTGTTCCGCGCCCGGGCCAAGAACACCGCCCCCGGCCTGGACGTCTCGGGTCTGACCCGGGTCATCGCCGTCGACCCCGACGCGCGCACCGCCGACGTCGCGGGCATGACCACCTACGAGGATCTGGTCGCCGCGACCCTGCCCTACGGCCTGGCCCCGCTGGTGGTCCCGCAGCTCAAGACCATCACCCTCGGCGGCGCGGTCACCGGCCTGGGCATCGAGTCGACCTCGTTCCGCAACGGCCTGCCGCACGAGTCGGTGCTCGAGATCGACGTGCTCACCGGCGCGGGCGAGATCGTCACCGCGACGCCCGACGGCGAGCACGCCGACCTGTTCCGCGGTTTCCCCAATTCCTATGGGACGCTGGGCTATTCGACGCGTTTGAAGATCGAGCTGGAACCCGTGCCGCCCTATGTGGCGCTGCGCCACGTGCGCTTCCACGACCTGCGCGAACTCGAGGCCGTGATGGGCCGGATCATCGCCGAGCGCGCCTGGGACGGCGAGCGGGTCGACTATCTCGACGGGGTCGTGTTCAGCGCCGACGAGAGCTATCTGGTGCTGGGCCGCCAGACCGACGAGCCGGGCCCGGTCAGCGACTACACCGGGATGGACGTCTATTACCGGTCCATTCAGCACGATTCCGCGCGGCCCAAGCGCGATCGGCTCACCATCCACGACTACCTGTGGCGCTGGGACACCGACTGGTTCTGGTGCTCGCGCGCCTTCGGCACCCAGAATCCGTCGATCCGCCGGTTCTGGCCGCGCCGGTATCGGCGGTCCAGCTTCTACTGGAAGCTCGTGGCGCTGGATCACAGGTACGACATCGCGGACCGGCTCGAGGCCCGCAAGGGGAATCCGCCGCGCGAGCGCGTGGTGCAGGACATCGAGGTGCCGATCGAGCGCACCGCGGATTTCCTGGAATGGTTCCTGACCGAGATCCCGATCGAGCCGGTGTGGCTGTGCCCCTTGCGATTGCGTGACGAGAGCGTGGCGCGGCCGTGGCCGCTGTACCCGCTCGAGCCCGGCCGCGACTACGTCAATGTCGGTTTCTGGTCGGCGGTGCCGACGGTGCCGGGACAGCCCGAGGGCGCGGCCAACCGGGCCATCGAGCGCGAGGTCAGCGAGCTCGACGGGCACAAGTCGCTGTACTCCGACGCGTACTACGACAAGGATGAGTTCGACCGGCTCTACGGCGGCGACGTCTATCCCGACCTGAAGAAACGATACGACCCCGATCATCGTTTGCTGGATTTGTATTCGAAGGCGGTGCAACGCAAATGACCACGTTCAAGGACCGCTCCGACGTACTCGCGGAGTTGGGCACCAAACTCAGCATCGCGGAGATCTTCGAGACGCTCGTCGAGGGCGAGGTGCCGATCCGGTTCACCGCCTACGACGGTTCGAGCACCGGCCCGGCCGATTCGAAGTTCCGGCTGGACATCCGGACCCCGCGCGGCATCAACTACATCGCGACCGCTCCCGGCGACCTGGGCATGGCCCGGGCCTACATCTCCGGTGACATGATCGCCGAGGGCACCCATCCGGGCGACCCCTACGAATTCCTGCGCGCCATGAGCGATTTGAAGTTCCGGCGTCCGTCGGCGCTCGCGCTGGTGACCATCGCGCGGTCGCTCGGCTGGGAGGCGCTCAAGCCGATCGCCCCGCCGCCGCAGGAGACGCTGCCGCGCTGGCGGCGCATAGCGCTGGAGGGCCTGCGGCACTCCAAGGCCCGCGACGCCGGGGCGATCCACCACCACTACGACGTCTCCAACACCTTCTACGAGCACGTCCTCGGCCCCTCGATGACCTACACCTGCGCGTGCTACGAGGACGAGAGCTGGACCCTCGAGCAGGCCCAGGAGAACAAGTACCGCCTGGTCTTCGACAAGCTGAACCTGAAGGCCGGCGACCGCCTGCTCGACATCGGTTGCGGCTGGGGCGGAATGGTGCGCTACGCCGCCAAGCGCGGCGTGAAGGTCATCGGCGCCACCCTGTCCAAGGAACAGGCCGAGTGGGCGCAGGCCAAGATCGCCGAGGAGGGCCTGTCCGACCTCGCCGAGGTCCGCCACTCCGACTACCGCGACGTCCCCGAGTCCGGCTTCGACGCCCTGTCCTCCATCGGCCTCACCGAACACATCGGCGTCGCCAACTACCCCGCCTACTTCACCTTCATCAAGAACAAGCTCCGCGACGGCGGCCTGTTCCTGAACCACTGCATCACCCGCCCCGACAACACCCGCACCACCCGAGCGGGCGACTTCATCGACCGCTACGTCTTCCCCGACGGCGAACTCATCGGCTCCGGCCGCATCATCTCCGAGATCCAGAACGTCGGCCTCGAGGTCTTCCACGAGGAGAACCTCCGCCCCCACTACGCCCTCACCCTCGCCGAATGGTGCAAGAACCTCGTCGCCAACTGGGACGCCTGCGTCACCGAAGCCGGCGAGGGCACCGCCAAGGTCTGGGGCCTCTACATGGCCGGCAGCCGCCTCGGCTTCGACCGCAACGTCGTCCAACTCCACCAGGTCCTGGGCATGAAACTGGGCCCGAAGGAAGAGTGGACGGTCCCACTGCGGCCTTGGTGGCGCGCCTGATCCACCCGGCCACTACGCCAGCAGGTTCACCAGGAAATTCCTCGGGATCTGCGGCCCGTCGGGTTGGCCTGTGCCGAAGGGTAATTCGTCGCGGAGGGTGCGGAGGATGGCCAGGACGCCGGGGCCCGCGTCGAGAAGGGGTCTGGGCCAGGACAATTCGGCGCAGTGGAGGACGGTGGGGGTGAGGGTGGCGATGGCTTCGCCGGTCCAGCCCGCGGCGGAGAGGGATTCGGCGAGCAGGAGGGCGGTGTCGAGTTCGGCTCGGGGGCGGTGTTGTTCGGTCATGCGGGTGTGCAGGGCGCGGGCTCGTTTGACGGCGGAGTCGGCGGTGCCGAGGGGGGCGTCGGCGGGGTCGTAGCCGTACCGGGGGCGGGACAGGAGGGCTCGGATGGTGGCGAGTTCCTCGGCCTCGGCGGTGAGGGCGGCGGGGCCGGTGACGTGGCGGACCGGGCGGGGGGCGGGATCGGCTGGGGCGGAAGGGAATTCGCTGGGCAGGTGCAGGCGCAGGCGTTCGGCGCGGAGGTGGGCGGCCAGGCGCGGGAGGCGGCGGTCGGCGGCGATGCGGGCGCCCTCGTCGAGGCGGGCGGCGGCGGTGGGGAGGTCGCCGCGCACGGCCTTGACGCGCGCACCGATCACGAACGTGGTGATCAGGAAGTCGACGGGGCCGACCCGCGCCACCAGCTGATGGCTCTGGTCGAGCAGGCGTTCGGCGACGTCCAGATCGCCGCGCCGATAGGTCAGCTCGCCGAGCATGGCCGCCGCCACCCGCACGGCGTGTGAGCGCGGACCCGAGCGTTCCCGCGCGGTCTGCCACGCCCGCTCGAAACAGTCCGTGGCCGTGGCGATCTCGAGTTGTTCGTAGGCCGCCGCGCCCTCGCCGAGCAGCCCGAGCACCATGCCCAGCGGATCCTTGGACCGCGCGTGATAGGGCGCGGCCCACCGCTGCATCCCGCGGGCGCCCTCGAAATCGAAATCGCACAACCGCACGAACGACACCAGATTAGCCGCCGTCGACACCGTCCACGCGGGCAGTTCGTCGGCCAGCTCCAGACAGTCCGAAACCCGTTCCAGCACACCGTCGGTGCGGTCGCGCGCCACCTGATCGGCCGCGCCCAGCACCGCCGCCTGACACCGCTGCCGCACCACGTCCGCATCGCTGGACTCCCCGCGCGCCAGCATATTCGTCAACCGTCCCAGCGCTGTCCGCGCCGCCCCGGACTGTTGCAGCGTGATATTGGCCCGCGCCAACGCCATCAGCAGCTTCGACCGCGAGGTCACGTGCTGCACCGGCAGTTTCGACACCGTGCCCAGCAGGGTCGCCAGCTTCGAGGTGTCGATCAGGTCCATGCCGCCGCTCTCGACCAGATCCAGCGCCAGCTTCATATCCGTGGCCAGCAACGCGTGATCGACGGATTTGCGCAACAGCTGATGTTCGGCGTACCAGCGAGCGGCCTTGCGGTGCTGCGCCTTCAGCGCCCCCGGCCGCACCCGCTCGAGCCGGGTGCGCAGCTGCTCGGCGAACAGCGGCTGAATGCGGAACCACTCCGGATCGTCGGCCACCCGGCTGATGAACAACTCCCGCTGCTCGGCCTGCTCCAGCAGCGCCTCGGCATCGGACTCCCCGCTCAACGCCGCCGCCAGCGACCCGTTCACCTGCTCGGTCACCGAGATGGCCATCAGGAAATCCAGCAACCCCGGCTCGAGCGCGTCGAACACGTTCTCCGACAGATACTCCCGGATCGCCTGGTTCCCCCCGGCCAGCTGCTCGATCAGCCGATCCGGATCGGCCCCGCGCCGCAGCGACAGGCTCACCAGCTGAATGGCCGCGGGCCACCCGTCGGCGGCGGTGTGGATCCGCTCGATCTGCGCGTCGGTGAGCTCGAACCCGTTGTGCTCCACCAGGATCTCGCGCGTCTCCGGCACCGTGAGACGCAATGCCTCGCAATCGATTTCGACCAGTTCGTCGCGCACCCGCATCCGGCTCAGCGGCAGCCCGCCCTGCTCGCGGGTGGTCACCACGAACCGCAGATGATGACATCCGTTGTCCAGCAACGCGTCCATGGCCCGGTGCGCGCCCGCGTCGGTGACTCGATCCCAGTTCTCCACCACCACGACCACCGGCCGCCCGCTCGCGTGGATCTCGTCGATGAGCGTGGAGATCGCGTACGAGACCGCCTCCGGCGGCCGCTCCTCCAGCACCTGTTCGAGCCCGGCGCCGATCTCGGGCCGCACCCGCCGGATGGCCTGCACCAGATGCGCGAGGAACCACACCTCGTTGTCGTCGTCGTGGTCGATGCCGATCCACGCCACCGCGATTCCGCGTTCGGTCAATTCGTTGCGCCACTGCGTCGCCACGGTGCTCTTGCCGAATCCGGCCGGCCCGTGCACGACCGTGAGCCGCCTCCGCCCGCCCGCGCGCAACACCTCCAGCAGGCGCGGCCGCGGCACCGGTTCGCGGCTCGGCGTCGGCGGGCGGAACTTGGTGGTCGGGGTCGGCGGCAGGCTGTGCCCCGACGGCGTGACCTCCCCGGGCGGGCGCAGCGCCGCCGTGTAGCGCGGACCGCCCACCATCGAGCCGGTCCGTCCCGACGAATTGCCTTGCGGCGCGGGCGAATCCGAATCGTCGGTGTCGACGTCGAGCCGCGGATCCGGCAACGCCATCTCGTCGGGCATCTGATCGTGCGCCCGCTGCACCGCGCGCAGCGACTCGCCGAGTTCGAAGGCCGAGGCCGGGCGATCGCGCGGCTCCGGGGCCATGGCGCGTTCGATGACCTCGGCGACATCGGCGGGAATGTCCCGCTCGCGCAGATCCGGAACCGGCTGGGTGGCGATCCGCAGGAACTGCGCCACGACCTTCTCCCCCGACCGCCGCTCGAACGCGGCATGACCGGTGAGCAGCGCGAACAGCGTCGCGCCGAGCCCGTACACATCCGAGTGCCGGGTCGGCTCCTCGCCGCGCAGCACCTCCGGCGCGGTGAACGCGGGCGATCCGGTGATCATGCTGGTGGTGGTGCGGAACCCGCCCGGGATCCGGGCGATGCCGAAGTCGGTGAGCTGCGGTTCGCCGTACCGGCTGAGCAGGACGTTGGCCGGTTTCACATCCCGGTGCAGCACGTGCACCCGGTGCGCGCTCTCGATCGCCCCGGCGAGTTTCACCCCGACCCGCAGGGTCTCGGCCCAGCTCAACGGGCCGTGGTCGCGGATGAGCCGTTCCAGCGACCCGTGCGCGGCGTACGGCATGACGATGAACGGCAGCCCGCTCGCGGTTACGTCGACCTGCAGGATGTCGACGATATTGGGGTGGCCGGACAACCGGCCCATGGCGTGTTCCTCGCGCAGGAATCGCTCACGGCTCTCCTCGTCGATCGCCGAGGACAGGACCTTCACGGCGACAACGCGATCCAGGGCGCGCTGGGCACAGCGATAGACGACCCCGAAGCCGCCGCGTCCGATCTCCTCCGCATCGAACAGTCCCATCGCCTCGAGCTCGTCGGCGATACCGAGGGGCAGATGACGCTGGGTGTTCGAGTCGGTGTGTGTCTCGGTGCCGCGGACCTTGCCCGTATGTGGGTTCATGGCACCACCTCGAACGTTCCGCGCTGACTCCAACGTAGCGCGGTCCGGACGCACGCGTCCGAAATTCCATTTCCAGGCGTGGCGTACCCGCGTCGCGGGCCCGAAACGCCTTCGGACACAGCACGGCCCGGACCAGCGACTTCCTGGTCCGGGCCGAGCCGGGGAACCTTACTTGCGCAGCGACTCCGGCACCTGGAAGCGCGGACCGAACTTCGCGGCCAGCTCGTCGGCCCGGGCCACGAAGCCCGCCTGGCCGCCGGGGTAGCCCACGATGAACTGATGCGTGCCACCGGTCCAGGCCGGGAAGCCGATGCCGAAGATCGAGCCGATGTTGGCGTCGGCGGTGGTGGTCAGCACACCCTCGTCGAAGCACTTCTGGGTCTCGATCGCCTCGGCGAACAGCATGCGGTCCTTCAGATCCTGGAAGGTGACGCCCTCGGGCAGCTCCGTCGAGGTCTTGAAGATCGAGCGCAGCTCGGACCAGATGCCCGCGGTCTTGCCGTCCACGTAGTCGTAGAAGCCCGCGCCGCCCAGCTTGCCCTTGCGGTCGAACTCGCCCACCATCCGGTCGAGGATCTCGGCGGTCGCCTGCGAGGCGGCGTCGATCTGCGACTCCGCGCCCGCGGCCTTCAGGGCCTCGGCGGTCTCCTTGTAGATCTTCTGCATGGTGGTGAAGTTCAGCTCGTCCGACAGCTTCAGCGGCGCCGCCGGGTAGCCCGCCTGCAGACCGGCCTGCTCGATGGTCTGCGGGTCGATGCCCTCGGCGAGCATCGAGATCGCCTCGTTGATGAACTTGCCGATGACGCGCGAGGTGTAGAAGCCGCGGCTGTCGTTGACCACGATCGGGGTCTTGCGGATCGCGAGGGTGTAGTCGTACACGCGGGCCAGCGCCTCGTCCGAGGTCTTCTCGCCGCGGATGATCTCCACCAGCGGCATCTTGTCGACCGGGGAGAAGAAGTGGATGCCGATGAAGTCCTCGGACCGCTTCACGTTGTTCGCGAGCAGGGTGATCGGCAGGGTCGAGGTGTTCGAGCCGAGCAGCGCGTCGGCGTCGACGATGTCCTCGATCTCCTGGAAGACCTTGCCCTTGAGCTCCGGGTTCTCGAACACGGCCTCGATGACGAAGTCGACGCCCTTGAAGTCGGCCGGATCGGCGGTCGGGTGGATGCGGTCCAGTAGCGCCTTGGACTTCTCCTCGGTGGTCTTGCCGCGCGAGAGCGCCTTCTCCTCGAGCTTGACCGAGTAGTCCTTGCCCCGCTCGGCCGCCTCGATGGTGACGTCCTTGAGCACGACCTCGATGCCCGCCTTGGCGGTCACGTAGGCGATCCCCGCGCCCATCATGCCCGCGCCCAGCACGCCGACCTTCTTGATCTCCCGCTTGGCGATGTCCTTGGGCCGCGACCCGCCGTTGTTGATCGACTGCAGGTCGAAGAAGAACGCCTGGATCATGTTCTTCGCGACCGGGCCGGTCAGCAGGTTGACGAAGTAGCGGGACTCGATCAGCGACGCGTTGTCGAAGTCCACCTGGGCGCCCTCGACCGCGGCGGCCATGATGTTCTTCGGCGCGGGCATGTTGGCGCCCTTGAGCTGCTTGCGCAGGTTGGCCGGGAAGGCCGGGAGGTTGGCGGCCAGCGCCGGGGTGGACGGGGTGCCGCCGGGGATCTTGTAGCCCTTGACGTCCCAGGGCTGCACGCCCTTGTCGGGGTTGGCCTTGATCCACGCCTTGGCCGCGGGGACCAGCTCCTCGACCGAACCGACGACCTCGTCGACCAGGCCGATGCTCTTGGCCTTGTTGGCGTCGAACTCGTTGCCCTGCAACAGGATCTGCATGAGGGCGTTCTGGATGCCGAACATGCGCACGGTGCGGGTGACGCCGCCGCCGGCGGGCAGCAGGCCCAGCTTCACCTCGGGCAGGCCGATCTTGAGGCCCTTGACGTCGGCCGCGATGCGGTGGTGGGTGGCCAGGGTGATCTCCAGGCCGCCGCCGAGCGCCGCGCCGTTGATCGCCGAGACGACCGGCTTGCCCAGCTGCTCCAGGCGGCGCAGCGCGGACTTGATGACGGTCAGCTCCTCGAAGATGGCCGCCGCGTCCTCGGGGCCGGTCTTCATCATGTTCTTCAGGTCGCCGCCCGCGAAGAAGGTCTTCTTGGCCGAGGTGATGACGACACCGGTGATGTCGTCCTTCTCGGCCTCGAGGCGCTCGACGGTGGCCTGCATCGAGCTCTTGTAGAGCTCGTTCATGGTGTTGGCGCCCTGATTCGGGTCGTCCATGGTCAGGACGACGATGCCGTCGGCGTCCTTCTCCCAGGCAATCATGTTGTCGGTCATAGTCTTTGGGTTCTCCTGAATTCCGATGCCAGGCGTCAGACGCGCTCGATGATGGTGGCCACGCCCATGCCGCCGCCGATGCACAGGGTCACCAGGGCGTAGCGGGCATTGCGGCGCTCCAGCTCGTCGACCATGGTGCCGGTGATCATCGCGCCGGTGGCGCCGAGCGGGTGGCCCATGGCGATCGCGCCGCCGTTGACGTTGAGCTTCTCGTCCGGGATGTTCAGGTCCTTCTGGAACTTCAGGACGACCGACGCGAACGCCTCGTTGATCTCGAACAGGTCGATGTCGTCCACCGACAGACCCGCCTTGGCCAGGGCCTTGTGCGCGGCCGGGGTCGGGCCGGTGAGCATGATGGTGGCGTCGGCGCCGCTGATGCCGGTCGCGACGATGCGGGCGCGCGGGGTCAGGCCGGACGCCTTACCGGCCTCCTCGTTGCCGACCAGGACCAGCGCCGCGCCGTCGACGATGCCGGAGCTGTTGCCGCCGTGGTGGACGTGGTTGATCTTCTCGACGAAGTGGTACTTCTGCAGCGCCACCGCGTCGAAGCCGCCCATCTCGCCGATGCCGGCGAACGAGGGGTTCAGCTTGGCCAGATCCTCGAGGGTGGTGCCCGGGCGCATGTGCTCGTCCCGGTCGAGGATGGTCAGGCCGTTGATGTCCTTGACGGGCACCACGGACTTGGTGAAGTAGCCGCCGGTCCAGGCCGCGGCCGCGCGCTCCTGCGACCGCACGGCGTAGGCGTCGACGTCCTCGCGGGTGAAGCCCTCGATGGTCGCGATCAGGTCGGCCGAAATGCCCTGCGGCACAATGTAGTTCTCGTAGTTGGTCCACGGGTCCGCGAACATCGCGCCGCCGTCGGAACCCATCGGCACGCGCGACATGGACTCCACGCCACCGGCGATGACCAGGTCCTCGAAGCCGGAGCGGACCTTCTGGGCGGCGAGGTTGACGGCCTCGAGGCCGGACGCGCAGAAGCGGTTGATCTGGGTACCGCCGACGGTCTCGGGCAGGCCCGAGGTCAGCACGGTGGTGCGGGCGATGTCGGCGCCCTGGTCACCGACCGGCGACACGACACCCAGGATGACGTCCGAAATGCGCTCCTCGTCCAGATCGGGGAAGCGGTTGCGCAGCTCCCGAACCAGACCGGTGGTCAGGTCGATCGGCTTGACCGAGTGCAGCGTGCCCTTCTTGTTGCGGCCGCGCGGGGTGCGGATGGCCTCGTAAATGTAGGCCTCTGTGGTCATATCGGAGTTTTCCTTCCTTGGGGTGCGCCGACACCGTGGGGTGCGGTACCGCCGCGGGTAACCTCGCCGACCGGCTCGTGGGAGTCCGACCGTCCGTGTTCAGTTGGCGGCCCTCGCCCGTCGCTCGCACCGCATAACGCTGTACAAAAAGCGGCAGGCATCGGCCCGATGCACCCGTAGTGTACCGCCGGATGCGAACTCTGGTTAACTTAACGTGGTCGGGCAGGTGGCTGTCAACCGTCGAGCGCTGTGGCGCCCAGCTCAGTTCGAAGTAGCTCCAACGCCATTTCATCGGGGTCGCGGCGATCGCCCGCCGGAACCGGGCGGGCCGACTCCGCGAGCATCTCCCGCTCCTCCTCCGGCGTCGACGCGGGTGGGACACCTACATAACCTACCGGCGAGTAGCCCTCGGGTCCAGGGTCGTCCGGGAGGTCCGGTCCGTCCGGGAGCGGGATGTCGTCGTCCGGGGGCGCCTGCCGCGTGCCCGAATCCGATTCGGCCGCGCCCGTTTCGGCCGCGCGCGCGGGCTGGGCCTCGGGCGACGCGGACCGGGCCTGGCTCGGGCGGGTGAAGCGGGCCGCGTTCTTAGGCGCCTCCTGCCCGCCGCGCGCGGGCGCGCTAGGGGTGCGCTGTTGCGACCCGGGAGCAGCCTGCCCGCGCGCGGGCGCCGCACCCGCCGCCTCCCAGCGCACGCCGTGCTCCCGGCCGACGACCGCGTGAATCGCCGCCTGCACGGCCTCCACGTACTTCGGATTCGACAATCGCTGCGCCAGCGGCGCGTGCTGATGCGCGAACACGATGACCTCGCCCTCGACCCGGGCCACCGAGGCCCCGGACAGCAACGCGTGCACCGCGGCACCGAACTCGCGCACCTTGGCCCGGATCTCCCCCCACTTCGCCTCGATCTCCCGCAGCAGCGCGTCGTCGCCGCCCGCGGCCACGACCGTCAGGGCGTCGGCCTCGACGACCTCGGGGGCGTCCGGCCGCTCGGGCTCGTCTTCCGTTTCCGCCGAATCGGGTTGCGGCGCGGCGCTTTCCGCGGATTCGTCAGCGCTCGGCCCGCTACCGGCCAAGCCCTGAGCGCGCTGCGCCGGATGCGGCCGCTGCTCCCCGAGCACCGGAACCTCCGGTCGCGGGTCCGCGTCGGCCGGAGTGTCCGACACCGCTTGCGGCGTCGGGTCGTTCGGTTCCGAAGGCGCGGCGGCGGGCCGCTCGTCCGCCGCGGCGGGAGCGGCATTCGCATCCGAAACCGCCTCGGGCGCAACGGCATTCGGGTCGGCCTCGGCCGCCTGTCCCGCCGTGGACGGCTGCCGCCCCACGGCCGTCGCCCCGGCGGGCCGAGCCTCCGGAGCCGGTTCGTCGGAAGTGGTTGGCGCGTCGGGCTTTCCGCCCCGATGCTCCCGGATGGCGGCCAGGGCCTCCGCGCCACGGCGGCGGGACCCACCCGACTGCTGGGCCGGAGCGGCGGGCGCGGGCGCGGCCTGCGGGGTGGCGGGCGCGGGCGGGACTCCCCCTTCCACCCGGCGTTCCAGTCGCTCGAGCCGTTGCAGCGTGGCCGATTCGGCATCGGAGACGGCGGGCAGGAGCATGCGGGCGCAGACGACCTCGAGCAGGAGGCGGGGGGCCGTGGCGCCGCGCATCTCGCCGAGGCCCTCGTGCAGGAGTTCGGCGTAGCGGGCCAGGGCCGCGGGGCCGATGCGCTGGGCCTGATCGTGCATCCGGTCGAGGACGTCGCCGGGCCCGGTGACCAGATTGCGCTCGACGGCGTCGGGGACCGCGCGCAGCAGGATGAGGTCGCGGACGCGCTCGAGCAGATCGGTGGCGAAGCGACGGGGATCGTGCCCGGCCTCGACGACCCGATCGACCGTGCCGAACAGCGCCGCGCCGTCGTCGGCGGCCAGCGCCTCGACCGCGTCGTCGATCAGCGCGATATCGGTGACGCCCAGCAGGGCCAGCGCCCGCTGATAGGTGACCCCCTCCGGCCCCGCGCCCGCCAGCAGCTGGTCCAGCACGCTGAGGCTGTCGCGCGGGGAACCGCCGCCCGCGCGAATCACCAAGGGGTACACCGCCTCCTCGACCTGCACACCCTCCTGTTCGCAGATCGTGCCGAGCAGTCCGCGCATGGTGGCGGGGGGCAGCAGCCGGAACGGGTAGTGATGGGTGCGCGAGCGGATGGTCGGCAGCACCTTGTCCGGCTCGGTGGTGGCGAAGACGAAGATCAGATGGGCGGGCGGCTCCTCGACGATCTTGAGCAGCGCGTTGAATCCGGCCGTGGTGACCATGTGCGCCTCGTCGACGATGAACACGCGGTAGCGCGATTCGGCCGGGGCGTAGAAGGCCCGGTCGCGCAGTTCGCGGGTGTCGTCCACGCCGCCGTGGCTCGCGGCGTCCAGTTCGATGACGTCGAGATTGCCCGGCCCGCCGGGCGCCAGCGCCACGCACGAGGAGCACACCCCGCACGGCCGCGAGGTCGGCCCCTGCTCGCAGTTGAGCGAACGCGCGAGGATGCGCGCGGAGGAGGTCTTACCGCAGCCGCGCGGGCCGGAGAACAGGTAGGCATGACTGATCCGCCCGGTGTCGAGCGCGGTGCTCAACGGGTCGGTGACGTGCTCCTGCCCCACCACCTCTGCGAACGTTGCCGGTCGGTACTTCCGGTACAGAGCCACGCGCCGAGGGTACCGGCGCGCACCGACAGCCCGTCACGCGCTGGCCGCACCGGCCCCCGCTCCCGCATGTGATACACGTCACAATCATTCCTCGGGCCCGTTAGTCCCACCCGTCCCGAACCGGACGGCGATGCAGGGGTGGTTCGAATTCGAGCTACAACCAAATTCGGACGTTTACCGAGCCCGTCTCGTCCTCGGCCATATTTTCCCGACCAATTCCCCGGTTAGCGGGGAAATTGCCCCACGTAACGATTCCATCAACCGGTTGGCGTAATTCGCATTCCGCTGGCTACCGTGGTCCTCGGCAACTTCGGTAGCCAAACCTTCATCAGGTTGGTGACCCCGGTCGGTCCCTCATCCCGACCGGGGCACAACCTTCCCGACCGCCCCTCCCGCGACTTTCCCGGAGGAAACTCGACAGTGACGTCGTGTGACGACATCGCCGCCGCCTGGCTCGCCCATACGGATTTCGCCGGAAACCGCACCGCCGTCGGTTTGCTCAGCCGCGCGATCAGTCCGGGCGATTACGCCCTCAATCGCGATTCCCTGCCGGTCGCCGCCGCCGCCGACCCGACCACCGCCGCCGCCATCCTCGAACTCCTCGATCGCGGCCAGGTGCCGACCCTCGCGGCGATCCGCACGCTCATCGTGCAGAACGAGATGCGCCAGGAGGCCGAGCGCATCGAACGACTGGGCCGCCGCGCCCAGCGCGGCATCGAGGATTTCGGGCGAGTGCTGGCGAACCTCACCCAGGATTACCGCGCCGAACACGGAATCGGCCCGACGCGCCGCGACATTCTGCTCGCCGAGCCGATCCGCGCGCTCATTCGCGAACGCGTGGGCGATATCCCCCCGAATGCGATCAAACATCTGTGGCTGATCGAACGCGCCCAGCGCGCGGGCTGGATCGCATTCGACGCGACGCCCCGATCATTGTGCGCGGGAAGGCGTTTCCATGCGGACCGATACGGCAATCGGGTCTCGTTGCGGCCGGTGAATACGATCGGCAAGCTCATCGCCGAATTCCTCGCCGACCACGAACGCGAACACGGCCGTCCGCCGCGCTGGTCGGTGCTCGCCCACGATCTGCGCGACGATCGCGGCCGCCGCGTGTTCAACGACACCGCCGACGCCCGCGCCCAGCAGCAATGGCTGATGACCGCCGAGTGGCTGGCCCTGCGCGACGACCTCCCGGTGCCCGGCCCACGAGGGCTCCGGGCGCTGGCCCGCAAGGCGAAGCGGTGAGCATTCGGTAACTTCTCTGCAACGCGATCACGCGTGGAAGGAGTTACCGTGCCCTCGACCCTCGATCCCGCGGCGACGGCCTGGGTGCTGGCCAGTACCGCGCTGGTGCTGCTCATGACGCCCGGCCTCGCCATCTTCTACGGCGGCATGGTGCGCACGACCGGCGTGCTGAACATGCTGATGATGAGCTTCATCGCCATCCCGCTGGTGACCGTGGCCTGGCTGTTGTTCGGCTACACGCTCGCCTTCGGCGAGGACGCGGGCGGGGGCGTGATCGGCAACCTGGCCCACACCGCGCTCGCGGGCATCGATCCCGGCACGATCCACCACGGTGTCCCCGAACTGCTGTATGTCACCTTCCAGCTGACCTTCGCGATTCTCACCGCGGCCCTGGTGAGCGGGGCCATCGCCGACCGCGCGAAGTTCTCGGCCTGGATGGTGTTCGTCCCGCTGTGGGCGCTGCTGGTGTATTCGCCCGTGGCGCACTGGGTTTGGGGCCCGAACGGCTGGCTGTCGTCGTTCGGGACGCTGGACTTCGCGGGCGGTCTGGTGGTCGAGATCGTCTCGGGCGCTTCGGCTCTCGCGCTGGCGCTGGTGCTCGGGCCGCGGATCGGTTTCAAGGTCGACGCGATGCGGCCGCACAATCTGCCGTTCGTGCTGCTGGGCGCGGGCCTGCTGTGGTTCGGCTGGTTCGGTTTCAACGCCGGATCGGAGCTGCGGCCCGACGGGGCGGCAGCCGGGGTCTTCCTCAACACGCTGGTCGCGGGCTGCCTGGGCATGTTGGGCTGGCTCGCGGTGGAACGGATTCGTGACGGCCGCCCGACCACCTTCGGCGCGGCCTCGGGCGCGGTCGCGGGCCTGGTCGCGATCACCCCGTCCTGCGGTTCGGTGAACACCCTGGGCGCGCTGATCGTGGGCCTCGTCGCGGGCGTGCTGTGCTCGTTCGCGGTGGGCTGGAAGTTCCGTGCGGGCTATGACGATTCGCTCGACGTGGTGGGCGTGCACTTCGCGGGCGGGGTGATCGGCACGCTGCTGATCGGATTGCTCGCCAACGAGGTGATGACCGGCGGCGCGCGCGGGCTGTTCTACGGCGGCGGGCTGGCCCAGCTGGGCAAGCAGGCCGTGGGCGTGGTGACGGTCGCGGCCTACGCCTTCGCGGTGTCGTTCGTGCTGGGCAAGCTCATCGACCGGGTGCTCGGCTTCCGGGTCAGCGCCGAGGACGAGGTGGCGGGCATCGACTTCGCGCTGCACGCCGAGACCGCCTACGTGGAGGGCGTGCACGGGCACGCGCCGCGCGGACTGTTCGGGCAACATCAGCACAAGAGTGAGCGAGATCACTGACGAACTCCGCCCGCGGTAGGTGCCGGGCCGTGAGATAACGGCGTTAGCCTAACGCCGTTATCGTTCGACGACCGGCTGGGGGCCGCCGATGCTCACCCGAATCGCACAGCTGTCGACCCTGTATCCGCGCGCGATCCTGCTGGCGGCCCTGGCGCTGGCACTGGCGTGCGGCGCGTTCGGCGCGACCGCCACCTCGCACCTGAAGTCCGGCGGCTTCACCTCCGACAGCGCCGAATCGAGCCGGGCCACCAGGATTCTCGCCGACGAATTCGACGGCGCCCAACCCAATTTCGTGCTGCTCGTCCGCTCGGACCAGGGCGTCGACGCCCCCGCCGCCCGCGCGGCCGGGGCCGATATCGCCAACCGGCTCCAAGCGCGTGGCGACGCCGTCGGCGTCCGCTCGTACTGGACCAGCCCGCCGACCGTGCGCGCGGTCCTGCGCAGCACCGACGGCAAGGAGGGGCTCGTCGTCGCGTATCTGAAGGGCGGTGACGACGCCGCGCAGAAGGCGGCCGGGCAGATCGTCGCCGACCTCGACGGCGCCACCCCGGGCGTGAGCGTGTACGCCGGTGGCATGGCCGCCGTCTACCACGAGGTGAACACCCAGGTCACCAAGGACCTTCAGGTCGCCGAGGGCATAGCCATCCCGCTGACCGCGCTGGTGCTGATCCTGGTGTTTGGCAGCGTGGTCGCCGCGGCGCTGCCGCTGGCGGTCGGCCTGTTCGCCATCGCGACCACCCTCGCCATCCTGCGCCTGATCACGCTGTTCACCGACGTGTCGATCTACGCGCTGAACATGACCACCGCGCTGAGCCTCGCGCTCGCCATCGACTACAGCCTGTTCATCGTCAGCCGCTACCGCGAGGAACTCGAACGCGGCCTCGACCATCGAGCGGCCACCATCCGGGCGGTGCAGACCGCGGGCCGCACGGTGCTGTTCTCCGCGCTGACCGTGGCCCTCGCGCTGGCCGTGCTGAGCCTGTTCGACCTGTATTTCCTGAAGTCGTTCGCCTACTCGGGCGTCGCGGTCGTCGCCACCGCCGCGATCGCCTCGATCCTGGTGCTGCCCGCGGCGCTGGTGCTGCTGGGCGACCGGGTCAACGCCTGGAATCTGCGGGTGCCGCTGCGCCGGCTGCTGCGCCGACCCGAACCGGTGCCGGGCCCGCTCGAACAGACCGGCTGGTACCGCATGGTCACCTGGGTCATGCGGCGCGCGCTGCCGGTCGCGCTGGCGATCACCGCGGTCCTGCTCGCGCTCGGATCCCCGTTCCTGGGCGTCAAATTCGGCTATCCCGACGACCGCGTGCTGCCCGCGAACGCCACCAGCCGCCTGGTCGGCGACGAACTGCGCGGCCAGTTCCCGGCCGTGAACGCCGGAATGTCGGCCACGGTCGTCCTGCCCGGCTACCGCGACGACGCCGGCGCCTACGCGGCGGCGCTGTCCAAGGTGGAGGGCGTCTCGACGGTGCTGTCCAACGCGGGCGTGTACACCTCCGGGAATCGACTCGCCCCCGCACCGCCCGGGATGCTCACCGACGCGGGCCAATACCTCACGGTCGCAACGAAATTCGACCCGTTCTCGGAGGACGGCAAACATCAGCTCGAACATCTGCGCGCGGTCCCGGCCCCGGCGCCCGCGCTGTTCGGCGGCGCGGGCGCGATGAACGTCGACGGCCTGCACTCCCTCGGCGCGCGAATCCCATTGGTGGCGGCGCTGATCGCGCTGGCGACGTTCGTGGTGCTGTTCCTGTTCACCGGCAGTGTGATCCTCCCGCTGAAAACCCTGGTGCTGAACTGTCTTTCGCTCACCGCGATGTTCGGCATGATGGTGTGGATCTTCCAGGACGGCCATCTGGCCGATCTGATCGGCTTCACCCCCACCGGCTATCTGGTGGCCACCATGCCGGTGCTGATGTTCTGCCTGGCCTTCGGCATGTCGATGGACTACGAGGTCTTCCTGCTCTCCCGGATCCGGGAGACGTGGCTGGCCTCGGATCGCACCCCGGCCGACAACGAGCGTTCCGTCGCGGTCGGCGTCGCGCGCACCGGGCGCATCGTGACCGCGGCGGCGGTGCTGATGGCGATCGTGCTGGGCGCCATGGCCTTCGGGAAGGTGAGCTTCATCCAGACCTTCGGCCTGGGTCTCACGCTGACCGTGCTCGCCGACGCCACCGTCATCCGCGGCCTGCTGGTGCCCGCGCTCATGCGGCTGCTCGGCACGTTCAACTGGTGGGCGCCCGCCCCGCTGGCCCGCTGGCACGAACGGTTCGGCCTGAGCGAGGAGGCCGAGGTACCCGAACCGGAGCCGGCGGGACGGCGATGACCGTCGGGCGCCGCCCCCGATCGGCGCGCGGCAGCGGCGCCGCGCTGCGCGACGAGATCCTGGCGGCCACCCGGGAGTTGCTGGCGCACACCGGCAATGCCGACGCCGTATCCATCCGCGCGGTGAGCCGACGGGTCGGGGTCAGCGCGCCCTCGATCTACCGGCACTTCGCCGACAAGGACGCCCTGATCGATATCGTCGTGGCGCAGGTCTTCGAGAACCTCGACGCCGCCATCGCCGCCGCCACCGATCCCGACGTCTCCCCGATCGAACGCATGCGGGCGCAGGGCCTGGCGTATGTGCGCTTCGCACTGGACCATCCCGGGCAGTACCGCATCGCGACCGCGGGCGGGACGCGCAACCGGCCCCGCGCGGTCGATCAGGTGCTGGGGAGTTCGGTGTTCCGGCGGATGTCGCGGACCGTGCGCGAGGCCATGGACGCCGGAGTGCTGGCGGCGGGCGATCCGCTGCCGGTGGTGTTGCAGATGTGGGCGAGCGCGCACGGCATCGTCTCGCTCATGATCGCCAAACCCGATCTGCCGTGGGGTGATCCGGAGACCGTCGCCGACAAGGCGCTCGCCGCCGCGTGCGTCGGGCGGGCCGTGCTCGACAGCATGGGCGGCGATCCCACCGTCGACGAGACCGTGCGCTGGCTGGTGGGTCTGCGCGAGGCCGATTGACTCAGGACACCGAATTCGGCGGGGAGTTCCAGGTATTGCACTTCTGGGTGCGGTTGTTCTCCACGCCGTGCGCGTACCAGTCGCCGTAGTTCTGTTTGGACCCGTGGTCGCGGGAGTCCCCGGCTTTGTCGCCGCGCCCGTAGTTGTCGTCGACGGTGCGCCGCATCTGATCGCGATCGATGGTGCCGACGAAGGTGGACGAGCCGATGAACATGCCGCCGAAGCACTGCGCCTCGAGTTCGGTACGGCGCGAGAGTTCCAGTCCCCGTGGGGTTCTCGTGCCCGCGTCGTACCGGTCGCGGTGGGCCTTGTCCATGATTCCGGCGACCGTCTGCACGTGGTGACCGTATTCGTGCGCGAAGACGGCCAGGAAGATGACCGAATCGTTGGGGTTCTCGTTGATGAACACGTGATCGAGCGGCATGTAGATGGTCTGGTTCGCCGAGCAGTAGAACGCCGCCCAGTTGGCGTTGTCGCCCGTGCACGGCGTCGAGATGCCCGCGGCGCTGGCCGTGACGCTCAGATTCGGCGTCGCGAACGGCAGATTCGCCGCCTTCAGCACCGGCCGCCACATCTGATCCAGACAATCGCGCGCCGCCTCGAAGAACGCCTTGGCGGCGGCGACATTCGCCCCCCACCGCGGATAGTCGCACGAGATATTGATCAGCCCCGACTCCGGATCCCGGAACAACGGATTGTCCACCGTCGCCGCGACCGGCTGCGGCCCCGCGGGTTTCGTGGTCGTCGGCCGCGCGGCGGTATTGCGCGTCGTCGGGGCCGCACGAGTCGTGGTGGTCTCCGCCGTCGGATACGCGGCCGTGCTCTCGAAGGTGGGCGGCGTATAGGTGAAACTCGGCGCGACATACCCCCCGCCCAGATTCCGATGCGTCCGCGCCCCCGCGAAGACCACCAGTCCCCCCACCACCACGAGCACCGTCAACACCGCGAAGATCGTCACGACCACCCCACCCGCACCCCGCCGCCTCGGCGGATACGCCCCGTAGCCCGCCGGAGGGAGCGGTGGAAAGCCTTGCGGCGCAATCGGATACGGCTGCCCGTAAGGAGGACGATGACCGGGCGGCGGCCCGTAACCCCGGGGCGCGCCATACCCGGGCGGCGGGCCGTACCCTGGCGGTGGCCCATACCCCGGACCCGGGCCGTACGGCGGATAGGGCGGCTGGGTCATGGGTCAGCTCACCTGGGTCGCGGGGGCGGTGAAGGTGTTGCACTGGGCGGTTTTGTTCTGGTCGAAGCCGGTGCTGAACCAGTCGCCCATGTGCCGGGCGGTGCCGTGGTCGCGCATGTCGCCGGGGGCGTCGCCGCGGCCGTAGGCGTCCTCTCGGGCATTGCCGGTCTGCGACGGCGACAGCGAACCGCCGGTCGCGGAGGAGGACAGGAACATGCCGTCGAAACAGTTGGCCTGCAACTCGATTCGCCGCGAGATCTCGAGGCCCTGGGTCGTCTTCGGGCCCGCGTCGCGGCGCTGGCGGTTGGCCGCGGCCAGGATGCCCGCCTGCGCCTGCACGTGATGCCCGTACTCGTGGGAGAACACCGACAGGTAGATCTCCCAGTGATCCTTGAACATCTCGGTCTGCAACTGGCTGATCGGCAGGTATATGGTCTGATCCGCGCCGCAGTAGAAGGCCGCGAAGTTGTTGCTGCTGCCGGTGCACGGCGTGGTGATGCCCGCGGTGCTCGCGGTGACCTTCAGATTCGGCTTGCTGAACGGCAGTTTCGCGGCGGTGAGCACCGGCCGCCACGCCTGTTCGAGACAGGTCGCCGCGCTCTCGAAGAACGCGCGCGCGACCTCCACCTGGGTCCCCCACGGCGCGTAGGCGCAGCGCGCGGGGCTCAGCGGCGAACCCGGATCGGCCAGCAGCGGATTGGCGCCGGTCTCCGCGATACCCGTTGCGCCCGAACCGTTTCCGGTGGTCGTCGGCCCGTAGGTGTACTCCGCCCGGCCCCCGGAGTGGGTCACCGCGTGCACGCCCGTGCGCACGCCGACGCGCACCAGCCCGACCACCACGATCAGGATGACGAGCACCAGCACCCCGCCGAAACGACCGCCCCCACCCTTGCGCGGCGGCGGTGGCGGACCCGGCGGACCGTAGGGCGCCTGCGGATACGGCGCGCGGGGCTGTTGATAACCCGGCCCCTGGGGATAACCCGGATAGGGCTGCGGCTGGGGATACCCCGGCGGATATCCTTGCGCCGGTGGATAACCCGGCGGCGGCGGATACCCCGGCGCGGGCCGATGACCCGGCGGCGGCCCGTACGGCGGACCCGGCCGACCGCCGGGCGGAATCGGGCCGTATCCGTAGGGTGGTTGACTCACTCCCCCGCTCCCCCTGGTTCTTTCTGGTTCTCGACAGCCGCTGACGCAGAATAGCAAGCTGTCTAAGCTAAGGCCCCATGCTGATCTTTCGGGGGGGCGCCCTGGGCGCTCTGGTGCTCGTGCTGGCCGGAATGTTCGCGGGATTACCCGCCCGGGCGCAGACGGCGGACGGGGCCGCGATCACGGCGGATCTGAAGCTCACCGACGACGGATTGCTCCAGGTTTCCGAGACGGTTCAGGTGCCGCCGGGCGGGCAGTTCCACATGGTGTTGCCGCTGCGAATCGCGCAGGGGGACAGCGGCGAACGACGTTTCACCGTCTCCGACGTATCGGCCACCGGCCAGGGCACGGCGAAGACCGAGGGCGACCGGTTCACCCTCGACTCGCAGCCCGGCGAATCGTCGTTCGCGTACACCGTGCACGGGGTGGTCAGCGAGGCGCCGGGCACGCAGTTGTTCAAATGGACGGGCGTGCTCAACGCCGACGTCTCCTCCATCGACGCGTCGATCATCAGCCCGAGCTACCGCATGGGCATCGCCGACTGCACGATCGGGCCGCCGGGACAGGCGAAGAAGTGCAACGACGTCCGGGTCGAACCCGACGGGGTGATGTTCCTGGCCCAGGAGGGCCTGCACCGCGGCGACGTGCTCGACGTGACCCTGCAACTTCCGCCGGGCACCGTTCCCCCGAACGCCGACATCCGCGACGGAAGTTCCTCGGGGCCCTTCGCCGTCACCGTTCCCGTCCTGGTGGCGTTCGGGGTGCTGGTGGCCGCGCTGGCCGCCCTCGCCGGTTTCGTGGCGTGGTCGCGGCGGCAGGACGCGGCGGCGCTGGTCGGTCGCGAGCAGTGGGATCCCTTGCGGCAGAACGACAATGGCGTCGAATTTACCTCCCCGGAGGGTATGCTGCCGGGCGAGGCCGGGGTGCTGCTGGACGGATCCGCCGACGCCGCCGATCTCGCCGCGACCGTCGTGGACCTGGCCGTGCGGCGCTATGTGCGGATCGAGCCGATCAGCGATTCGGATTGGCGTGTGGCGCGGCTCAATCCGGCCGACGACCAACTGCGCGACTACGAGAAGCGGGTGTATCGCGCGGTCCTGCCCGACGGGACCGACGCGGTGACGCTGAGCGAACTGCGCGGCCGGGCACTCGGGGAGCCGGTGCGGGCGGCGCTGGTGAGCGCCGCCGTCGACCGCGGTGTGCTGGTCGATCGCACGCGGCGAGGCGTGCCGTTCTGGCTGGGCGTCGCGCTGGTGGTGGTCGGCGTCGCGACCACCGTCGTGCTGGCGATCACCGGCGGCCACGCGCTGGTCGGCGTCGCCATCGCGCTCGGCGGTGTGGCGGCGCTGCTGCTGCCGCGCTACCTGCCGGTGCGCACGGCGGCCGGGCGCGAGGTCGTCGGCCGGGTGCGGGCGTTGCAACGCGGGCTGGACGAACTGCGGCCCGATCGGATTCCGCCGGGCGATCGGGAACTGGTGTTCTCCCGGGCGCTGCCGTTCACGATCATCGGTGGGCGCGCGGACAATTGGATCCGCGCGTTCCGCGATCTGGATCCGTCGGCGGATCGGCAGCCGGGGCTGTACTGGTTCGGCGGGTTCGAGCGGGATCGGAATCTGCACCGGTTCGCCGGGCACTTCCCGTACTTCATCACCGCGCTCGAGGGTCTGTTCGCCTAGCGGGCCCGCAGGCCGTCGAGGACGATCTCCATCGTGCGGGCGACGGCCTCGCCGTAGGTCCGCCCTTGGGGATGGGCGTAGACCTGCACGGTCATCAGGTGGGCGATGTCCTCGGCGGTGGCGTCCGGACGCAGGTCGCCGTCGGCACGGGCCTGGGTGGTCAGCCGCTCGACGAGGTCGGCCACCCGGGCGCGCACGGCGGTGAGGTTCGGATCGGATCGGATCTCGTCGTGCAGATTCGGTTCGAGCGCGGAAGCCAGTGCGCCCAACCGCAATTCGGCGCATTCGCGCAGGAACCGGCACAGCGCGGGCCAGGCCGCGCCCTCCTCCCGCCACGCGGTCTCGGCCAGCCGGGCCAGACCCGCCAGATATTCGTGAGCGGCGGCGCTGATCAGCGAATCCCGGTCGGGGAAGCGGCGATACAGCGTGCCCACCCCGACGCCCGCGCGATCGGCGATCACCTTCATCGGCACATCCACGCCCAGCTCCCGGAACACGACCTGGGCGGCCGCCAGGATCTGATCGCGATTGCTGCGGGCGTCGGCGCGCATCCCTACCTCCGGAGGATAAGTGGACGAAAAGCTTCCGCATAGCGTACCGTGACTTAAGCGGACGATATTCGTCCACTTCTGGAGAGGATCTGGATCATGGGCAAGAGTGTGCTGATCTCCGGGGCCGGGATCGCCGGGTCCACGGCGGCGTATTGGCTCGGGCGGCAAGGCTTTCGGGTGACCGTCGTGGAGCGGGCGGCCGGGCAGCGGTCGAGCGGGAATCCGGTGGACGTCAAGGGCGCGGCCGTCGACATCGTCGAGCGGATGGGTGTTCTGCCGCGGCTGCGCGAGGCTGCCTCACAGGTGCGGCGGATGGTGTTCGTGGATCCGTCGGGGCGGGAGCGGGCCCGGGTGGACATGCGGGCGTTCCAGGGTTCGGCCGGGGATCGGGAGGTGGAGGTGGCGCGCGCGGATCTCGCGGGCACGCTGCTCTCGGCCGCCGCCGAACACGCCGAAATCCGCTGGGGCGACTCGATTTCCGGTCTGACGCGCGCCGGGGACGGGGTGGACGTGACGTTCGAACGCGGCGCCGCCGAGCATTTCGACCTGGTCGTCGGGGCCGACGGCCTGCACTCCGCGGTCCGCCGCCTGGCCTTCGGTCCCGAATCCGAGTACGTCCGCCCCCTGGGCATGTACGTCGCCACCTTCCCCGTCGACCGTCCCCTGCACGACGAGCACGAGGTCGTCATGCTCAACACCCCCCGCCACGCCTTCGCCGTCCACCCCGCGAACGGAAAAGCCCTGGCCTCCTTCATCTTCCACCACCCCACCGACCGCACCCCGCGCGACACCGAGGACCGCAAACGCCTCATCGTCGACGCCTACACCCCCCACCTGGGCATCTACACCGACCACCTGGACCACCTGAAATCCACCCCCCACCTCCCCACCGCCCTCACCCACTACGAACACCGCCACCGCAAACTCGTCACCCCCCGCCAACGAGCCTTCCCCCTCACCTCCAAATTCCTCGTCCCCAAAACCACCCTCGGAATCACCTTGCGCAACAAGGTAATCCACCTCCCCCGCCCCCGCGCCAATCGCTAGCGCTCGCGACGCGGGGACAAAGGCGGAACGCCGCCGATATGGCGCAAAGGACGGAACGCCGTAGATATGGCGCACTCGCCGAGCACCCCACCCGTCCCCCCGCCGAGCACCCCACCCGTCCCCCCGCCGGGCACCCCACCTGTCCCTCGCCGAGGAACGAGGCGAGGGTTAGCGGGGGCTGCGGGTGGAGCGGCGCATGGCGGAGAGGGGGTCGGCGTAGAAGACGCTCAGGGAGGTTACGGCGGCGGCGTGTTCTTGGACTCGGCTGCCGAAGCGGCTGATGCGGAGGTCGGCTGGGGGGAGGGTGGTGGAGTGGGTGAATGCCTTTGCGACGGTGTCCATTCCGGGGCGGTAGCCGGTGAAGGCCTGGCCGCCGAGGATGACTCGGTCGGGATTGAACATGTCGCGGACGAGAGCGGCTGTGCGGCCGAGGATTTCGGCGCGGTCGAGGAGGAGGGCGCGGGCCTCGGCGGAGCCGGATTCGGCGGCGCGGTAGAGGTCGGCGATGACGGGGCGGCGGGGGGCCTCGCGCTTGGGGACGATGCCCGCGCGCACGGCGCGGGCCAGCAGCGGGGCCTCGCCGATCGTGACCTCCAAGCAACCGCGACGGCCGCACGAGCACTCGATATCGGAGCCGGTGGGCAGGTGGGCGATGGAACCGGGGCCGTTGGCGGGCGTGTGCACCCGATCGTGCAGGGTGACCGCGATGCCCGCGGTCTCCCGCGCGTAGATGTAGAGGCTGGACCCGGGCCGTTCCTCGGTCGCCGGATTCAGCAGCAGCTCCGCCGCCGCCATCGCCTCCACGTGCGGGGCCACCGACACCGGCAGGTCCAGCACCCCGCCGAAGATCGCGGCCACCGGCGCGGCCTGCCAGTCCAGCCGCGGATGATCGACCACGCCGCCGGACGGATCGACCCGCCCGGCCAGCGCCACACCGGTCCACAGCGGCCGCCGCCGCGGCAACCGATCCAGGAACGCCTTGGCGCTGCGCGCGATGATGGTCAGCGCGGCCTCCTGCCCCGCCTGCGGGGTGGCGATCTCGAGGCCGCCGAGGATGCGCCCGGCCAGATCGGCCGCGACGATCCGGGTCACATTGGCGCCGATGTGCACGCCGAGGGTGGTGTAGGAATCGGTGTCGACCTCGAAGGGCACCCGCGGCCGACCGACGGCGCCGGAGGCGGTGAGATCGGCGCGTTCCCGCAGCAGCCCGGCCGAAAGCAGCGCGGACACTTGGCGATTCACGGTCGCGATGCTCAATCCCGTAGTCTGGGCGGCATTGTCGCGGAAGATCGGCCCGCGAGTGGCCGCCCGCAACACCGCGGCCGCCGGATTGTCGGCGATGCGGAGTTCGGGCGGCACGGCCGGACGCGCGGGAGCGGTCCGGGCGGGGAGGGTGGCGTTGGACGATCGCTCGAGGGTGGGGCTCGTCATGTGCGAAATCCTTGCTGTCGTCCCGAGGATCACACGGGACATGTCCGAAAAGGGGCAGCAACAAGGCAGCGAGAATGGGCCCGGATCAGCCCGGATGAGGGCAAGGGGCGGTTCTCAGCTGCGCGGGCGGGAACAACACAGCTCCCGCTGCCGCGGCAGCCGCACACCGAGCGCAACGGTCATGTAAGTGACCCGTGCGGCGTTCGGACGGCTGGAGGACATGCACAAAAGTTATCATCCCATGTCTGTTCGACGCCAGACCAGGCGGTACGCATCCATTGGGATCGCCGTGAATATAACTTTCCGGGCAGGTCGCGGGGTGGCGCAATAGCCGCGATCGGCATCGTTGCGGCAGGCCCGCGCGACGGCCGAGCGGCGGATAACCGCCCCGTCCCCTGCCACCCGGAAGCGACTCCCCCCGACCGCTCACCCACCCCCCTTAGAGTCTCGAACCGCAGGTGAACGGCGGAGGGAGACCCGAATGACGCTGCATCCGATCCGCGGCGCCGCGGGCGTCCGGCGCGCCGACCGCGCCCGGCAGGTGGCCGATGTGCTGCGCCAGCAGATCCACGCGGGCGCGTTCGCCGACGCGCTGCCCACCGAGGCCGCGCTCACCGCCGAATTCGACGTCTCCCGCAACACCGTGCGCGACGCGCTGGCCCTGCTCAAGGACGAGGGCCTCATCGAGCGCGCCCCGAAGGTGGGCACCCATGTGGCCCAGCGCAAATACGAGCACGGCCTGGACGCGCTGCGCGGACTGAAGGAGACCCTGCGCGGCCACGGCGAGGTGCGCAACGAGGTGCGCGCCGCCCGCCTCGTGGCCGCGCCGCCCGCGGTGGCCCGCCGGTTGCGCATCCGCCCCGGCGAGCAGGCCGTCTACATCGAACGCCTGCGCTACCTCGGCGATCTGCCGCTCAGTCTGGACATGACCTACCTGGTCCCCGACATCGGCGAACAGGTCATCGCCCGCGATCTCGAGACCAACGACGTGTTCGCGCTCATCGAGGACATCAGCGGCGGCCCCCTGGGTTCGGCGGATCTGGTCCTGGAGGCGATCACCGCCGACGCCCATTCCGCGGCGACCCTGCAAATGCCCGAGGGCGGCGCCCTGCTGCTGCTCGAACGGCTCACCCGGCTGGAGGACGACCGCCCGGTGGACCTCGAGTACATCCGCATGCGCGGCGACCGGATCACCATGCGCGGCAACCTGATCCGGCCCGCGGACGACGATTGGAGGCTGATCTGAATGGCCCTGGTGAACCAGCGCGCCGATGTACCGGTGACCATCGATGAATCCCTGTGTATCGAGGGCTGCACCCTGTGCGTGGAGATCTGCCCGCTCGACTCGCTGGCGATCAATCCCGACAACGGCAAGGCCTACATGCACGTCGACGAATGCTGGTACTGCGGCCCGTGCGCGGCCCGCTGTCCCACCGGCGCCGTCACCGTGAACATGCCCTATCTGCTGCGCTGACCCGGCGTGGTCGTCACCCGAGGAATCCCATGAAGTACCGCCCTGCCCGCATACTCGCGACGGCCGCCCTGGTGGCCCTGGCCGCGTCCGGCTGCTCCCTGGAGTCGGCCGCGTCCGGCGACACCGTGCGTGTCGTCGTCGGCTACCAGTCCAAGACCATCAACACCGTCACCGCGGGAACCCTGTTGCGCGCCACGGGCTTTCTCGAACAGCGACTGAACCGGCTCGGCGGCCACAAGTACCAGGTGGAGTGGCAGGACTACGACACCGGCGCCCCGATCACCGCGCAGATGGTGGCCGAGAAGATCGATATCGGCTCGATGGGCGACTACCCGCTGCTGATCAACGGCTCGCGCACCCAGGCCAACGAGCGTTCCCGCACCGAACTGGTGTCGGTGACCGGCTACCAGCCCAAGGGCGCGCTCAACATGGTCGTCGTCGCACCGGATTCGCCCGCCAGAACGCTGAACGATCTTGCGGGTCAGAAGGTTTCGGCGAGTGTCGGTTCGGCGGGCGACGGCACGCTGCGCCAGGCGCTGACCCGCGCCGGAATCGATCCCAAATCGGGCGTGGAGGTGCTCAACCAGCAACCCCAGATCGGCTCCTCGGCGCTGGAATCCGGTCAGGTGGCGGGACTTTCGCAGTTCGTCGCGTGGCCCGGCCTGCTGGTGTTCCAGAACAAGGCCCGGCTGCTCTACGACGGCGCGGAGCTGAACGTGCCGACCTTCCACGGTGTCGTCGCCCGCCGCGACTACGCGAGCCGGCATCCGGAGGTTCTCGACGCGTTCCTCCAGGCCCAGCTGGACGCCACCGAATTCCTCACCGGCAAGCCGCTGGAGGCCGCGAAGATCGTCGCCGACGCGACCTCGCTGCCCGCGGAGGTGGTCTACCTCTACAACGGTCCGGGCGGCACCACCTTCGACACGCCGCTGAAGCCGCAGCTCGTCCAGGCGTTCAAAGCCGATGTGCCGTACCTGAAGTCGATCGGCGACTTCGCCGACTTCGACATCGACAAGTTCGTCGACGACACCGCGCTGCGCAAGGCGTTCGCCGACCGGGGCGCGAACTACGACGCCGCCGTGGCGAACTTCGCGCCCGCGCCCGCCACCGCCGAGCTGTGGCTCGACGGGCAGGACGGCACCCGCACCGCCGCCGATCCCACGGCCCTGCTGCGCGCGGTGCAGGCGGCGCGGGCGGCCGGGCAGAAGGTGCGCGCGGCCTACATCTCCGACACCGAACTGGGCACCCGCTGGTTCGCGGACAAGGCGCTGTGGGTGCACGACGGGGCGGCGTACCTGCCGTTCACCACGCCCGCGGCGGCGCAGCGATACCTCGCCGCGCATCCGGGCGCGAACCAGATCTCGTTCGAGCAGGCCGTGGGCGAGGTGGCGAAATGAGTACGGCCGTCGCGCGACTCGACGTCGTCGCGCCCGAGGAGGCCGCGACCGCGCCCCGCGCGTCGCACGGGCGCGCGCTGCGCTCGCGGGCGATCCGGGTGGCGTCGGTGCTGGCGGCGGTGCTGGCCTGGCAATTGTTGACCGCCAACGACATTCGGCTGTGGGTGCGCTTCGACACGCTGCCGACGGTGACCGAGATCGCGCGGGCGCTGGGGCGCCAGCTCGGCACCGACACCTACTGGCTCGACCTCGGCCAGTCGCTGATCCGCATCCTCACCGGCTTCGGCCTCGCCGCGCTGCTGGGCGTGGCGACCGGTGTGGCGCTGGGCCGTTCGCGGCTGTTCGCCGACGTGTTCGGGCCGCTGACCGAGCTGGCGCGCCCGATCCCGGCCATCGCGATCGTGCCGGTGGCGATCCTGCTGTTCCCCGACGACGAGGCGGGCATCGTGTTCATCACGTTCCTGGCCGCCTACTTCCCGATCATGGTGAGCACCCGGCACGCGGTGCACGCGCTGCCGACCATCTGGGAGGAGTCCATCCGCACCCAGGGCGGCGGCCGCTGGGACGTGCTCACCCGGGTGGTGCTGCCGGGCAGCCTGCCCGGCGTGTTCGGCGGACTGTCGGTGGGCATCGGGGTGTCGTGGATCTGCGTGGTGTCGGCGGAGATGATCTCCGGCCGCCTCGGCGTGGGCTATCGCACCTGGCAGGCGTACACGATCGTGGACTATCCGGGCGTGTTCGTCGGCATCATCACCATCGGCGTGCTCGGCTTCGGCACCTCGGCGGCGGTGGAACTGATCGGACGGCGGGTCACCCGGTGGCTGCCGCGCGCACAGGAGACGGTGAAATGAGCGAACCGATGCGGCTGCGCCTGGACGCGATCGAGCTGGGTTACGATGCGGCGCCGGTGGTTTCGGACCTGTCGCTGGACATCCATCCCGGCGAGATCCTGGTGCTGACCGGACCCTCCGGCTGCGGCAAGTCGACCGTGCTGCGCGCGCTGGCCGGACTGCTGGCCCCGCGCGGGGGGCGGGTGCTGGCCGACACCGCCGAGATCACCGGTCCGTCGCGGGATCGCGCGATGGTCTTCCAGGACAACGCCCTGCTGCCGTGGCGCACGGTGCGCTCGAATATCGAACTGGCGCTGAAGCTTCGGGGTCATCCCCGGGCCGGGCGGCGCGAGCGGGCGGTGCGCTGGATCGAGGAGGTCGGCCTGACCGGTTTCGGCGACTATCTGCCCAAGAGCCTGTCCGGCGGTATGCGCCAGCGCGTCCAGCTGGCCCGCGGGCTGGCCGGCGCGCCGCGGGCGGTGCTCATGGACGAGCCGTTCGGCGCGCTCGACGCCCCCACCCGCGCCACCATGCAGCGGCTGCTCATCGACACCCTGCGCGCCCATCCGGCGACGGTGGTGTTCGTGACCCACGATGTGGACGAGGCGCTGCTGCTCGGGGACCGGGTGGCGGTGCTGGGGCGGCCCGGGCGGCCGCTGCGCGCGCTGCTGGAGGTGCCGCGGGCGCGGGAGACGGGCGTGGACCGCACCGCCCTGCGCGCGGAAATCGTTGCGGCACTGCACGATACCGACGAGCTGGCAGGGGTCTGAGCCGATGCTGATACCGGAACTCGCCGACACCGTCCGCATGGATTGCGATGTGCTGGTGATCGGGGGCGGCACCGCGGGCACGATGGCGGCGCTGACGGCCGCCGAACAGGGCGCGAACGTGCTGCTGCTGGAGAAGGCGCACGTCCGCCACTCCGGGGCGCTGGCCATGGGGATGGACGGGGTCAACAACGCCGTCATCCCCGGCAAGGCCGAACCGGAGGACTACGTCGCGGAGATCACTCGCGCCAACGACGGAATCGTCAACCAGCGCACCATCTATCAGACCGCGACCCGCGGTTTCGCCATGGTGCAACGGCTGGAACGGTACGGGGTGAAGTTCGAGAAGGACGCCTACGGCGAGTACGCGGTGCGCCGCGTGCACCGGTCCGGGTCGTACGTGCTGCCCATGCCGGAGGGCAAGGACGTCAAGAAGGCGCTGTATCGCGTGCTGCGGCAACGGAAGATGCGCGAACGCATCCGCATCGAGAACCGCCTCATGCCCGTGCGCGTGCTCACCGACGGCGGCCGGGCGGTCGGCGCGGCCGCATTGCACACGCGCACCGGAGAATTCGTGGCGGTCGGCGCGAAGGCGGTGATCCTCGCGACCGGACCCTGTGGGCGGCTGGGACTTCCGGCGTCGGGCTACCTGTACGGCACCTACGAGAATCCGACCAACGCCGGGGACGGCTACGCCATGGCCTATCACGCCGGGGCGGAGCTGTCGGGTATCGAATGCTTCCAGATCAATCCGCTCATCAAGGATTACAACGGCCCGGCCTGCGCGTATGTCGCGAATCCGTTCGGCGGCTACCAGGTCAACGCCCAGGGCGAGCGGTTCGTGGATTCGGACTACTGGTCCGGTCAGATGATGGCCGAGGTGAAGCGGGAGATCGAATCCGCCCGCGGGCCCATCTATCTGAAGGTCTCGCATCTGCCCGAGGAGACCCTCGACGCCCTCGAGGGCATCCTGCACACCACCGAGCGCCCCACCCGCGGCACCTTCCACGCCAACCGCGGGCACGACTACCGCACCCACGACATCGAGATGCACATCTCCGAGATCGGTTTATGCAGTGGGCATTCCGCGTCCGGGGTGTGGGTGGACGAGCACGCGCGCACGACGGTGCCCGGTCTGTACGCCGCCGGAGATCTGGCGTGCGTGCCGCACAACTACATGATCGGGGCGTTCGTCTACGGTGATCTCGCGGGCTCGCACGCGGCCTCGACGCTCACGGAAGTGGCCGCGCCGCAAGGGCTTCCGGAGGATCAGCTGGCCGCCGCGCACGAGCTGATCTACCGGCCGTTGCGCAATCCCGACGGCCCGCCGCAACCGCAGGTCGAGTACAAGCTGCGACGTTTCGTCAATGACTATGTGGCCCCGCCGAAGACGGCCACCAAGCTGTCGCTGGCGGTGGAGACCTTCGAGCGCATGCGGGCCGAGATCGAGGTCATGGGCGCGGCCACCCCGCACGAGCTGATGCGGTGCGCGGAGGTGAGTTTCATCCGCGACTGCGCGGAGATGGCGGCCCGTTCGTCGCTGACCCGCACCGAATCCCGCTGGGGTCTCTATCACGCCCGCGCCGATCTGCCCGAACGCGCGGACGCCGACTGGCGCTACCACCTGAACCTGCGCAAGACCGCGGCCGGGGAGATGGAGTTCCTGAAGCGACCCGTGGCGCCGTATTTCGTGCCGGTGCCGGAATTCGCCGATATTCCGTCCGAGCGGAACGCACCGCTCGCGGTCGCCGAACCCGCGCTGGTCACCGGGCCGCCGCGCACCGGCGGCGCGACGGCGGTCGTGTCCCGGTCGCGGGCGCGCGCGGACGAGAACGACGCCGCCGCGGCCGCACCGCGCATCGCGCAGTTGTTGTCGCTGGACGCGCCCGATCTGCTCGAATTGCGGTCGTATCTGGACGATCCCGATCCGCGCGTGCGGGTGACGGCGCTGGCCACCATCACCGAGGGCACCCCGGACGGTTTCGCCGACGCGCTCGTCACCGCGCTGGGCGATCCCGCCGCCTCGGTGCGCGGCGCCGCCGTGTCGGGGCTGCGGGAACTGGTCGAAATCCTGCCCGGACCAGGGGAATTGGCGCGGCACGCCGAATCGCCGGATCCGCAGGTGCGGGCGGCGGTGGTGGATCTGCTGCGCGCCCTGGGCGCCCGCGCGGCGGACCGGAATCCGGCGCACGCGGAGCTGTTCGGGAAGGCGGTCGTCGACCCCGATCACCGGGTGCGGATCGCGGGCGTGCACGCGCTGGTGTCCGTGGACGACTGGGCCGCGCTCACCGCGGCGGCCCACGACGAGAACCGCGAGGTCCGGGTGGCGGCGGCGAAGGGTCTGGCCACCGTCGGGCGCGGCGGCGCGGAAACCGTCCGGGCCCTGGTGGACGACCGCGATCCCCTGGTGCGCGCGGCCGCGCTCGCGGCGCTCGCCGCACTCGGTGACGTCGGCGACGTGCCCATTCTCGGTGCGGCGCTGCGGGATTCGGCCTGGCAGGTGCGAGAGGGCGCGGCCCGCGGACTGGCCGGGCCGGGCGCGGCGGCGGCCGTGGAACCGCTGCGCACCGCGCTGGACGACCCGCACCCGGACGTCCGCAAGGCCGCCGTGCTCACCCTCAGCGGCTGGCCGGGCGACGCGGGAGCGCGCGCGGCATTGGCGGCGGCGCTGGACGATTCGGACGCCGACGTGCGCGCATACGCCCGCAAGGCGCTCACATGATGCAGAATGCCGACGGTGAGCACCTTCGTTCTGATTCCCGGCGCGTGCCACGGCGGCTGGTGGTTCGAGCCGCTGGCCCGGCGATTGCGTGACCACGGCCACCAGGCGTACGCGGTCACGCTGACCGGGCTCGGCGACCGCTCCCACCTGATCGGCGGGTCGATCAACCTGGACACCCACATCGACGACGTGCTCTCGCTGCTCGTCCACGAGCGCCTCGAGGACGTGATCCTGGTCGGTCACAGCTACGCCGGGATGGTCGTGAGCGCGGTCGCGGATCGGGCGCCGGAGCGGATCGACGCCCTGGTCTACGTGGACGCGTTCGTCCCGGAGAACGGGGACTCCGCCTGGTCGCTCACCAACGACGAACAGCGGCGGTGGTACATCGACGGCGCCGGGGCCGACGGTCTCGGCGTCGAACCGCTCCCGTTCTTCGACGCCCGCGCGACCCCGCACCCGCTGGCCTCGCTGGTCCAACGGGTGCGGCTCAGCGGGGCCGAGCACCGATTCCGCCGCCGGGACTACGTGTACGCCACGCGTTTTCCCGGCAGCCCGTTCACCCCGACCTACGAGCGTCTACTCGCCGACCCCGACTGGCGGGTGCACGCCGTGGAGTCCGGTCACAATGTGCTCGCCGACGGGACGGCGCTCATGACGGAGATCCTGCTGGGGACGATCTCCTCCGGATAGGTCGGGTACTCGATGCCCGAGATGTACTGCACCGTGCGCACGACCTGGCACGAGTAGCCGAATTCGTTGTCGTACCACAGGTACAGAATGGCGGTGTCGCCGTCGACGATGGTGGCGTTGGCGTCGACGATGGAGGCCGCGCGGGAGCCGATGAAATCGCTGGAGACCACGTCGGTGGCGGCGGTGTAGTCGAGGTTGCGGCTCAGCGGGCCGGACAGCGAGACCCGGCGCAGGTAGTCGAGCACCTCGGCCTTGGTGGTCTCGCGGCGCAGTTGGAGGTTCAGGATCGCCACCGAAACATCCGGTGTGGGAACGCGAATCGAGTTGCCGGTGATCTTGGCCCGGAAATCGGGCATGGCCTTGGCGACCGCCGAGGCCGCGCCGGTCTCGGTGAGCACCAGGTTGAACGGGGCGCTGCGGCCGCGGCGGTCGGCCTTGTGGAAGTTGTCGAGCAGGTTCTGGTCGTTGGTGAACGAGTGCACGGTCTCGACGTGGCCGCGCACGATGCCGTACTCGTCCTCCATGGCCTTCAGCGGCGGGACGATGGCGTTGGTGGTGCACGAGGCGCAGGAGTAGACGCGCTCGGACAGGTCGAGGGTGCGGTGGTTGACGCCGTGCACGACATTGGGGACGTCGCCCTTGCCGGGGGCGGTCAGCACGACCTTGGCGATGCCGGGGCGCAGGTGTTGCGAAAGTCCTTGGCGGTCACGCCATTTGCCGGTGTTGTCGATGAGGATGGCGTCGGAGATGCCGTATTCGGTGTAGTCGATCGTCGTCGGGTCGTCGGCGTAGATGAACCGGATGACGGTGCCGTTGGCGATGATGGTGTCGTTGTCGGGGTCGACCTTGATGGTTCCGTCGAACTGGCCGTGCACCGAGTCCCGGCGCAGCAGCGACGCGCGTTTGGCGAGATCCCCCGCGCCGCCCTTGCGGACCACTACGGCCCGCAGGTTGAGCCCGTTGCCCGAGCCGACCTTCTCGATGAGCAGGCGGGCGACCAGCCGCCCGATCCGGCCGAACCCGTAGAGCACGACGTCGCGCGGCCCCTGCGGTTCGGCCTTGTTCCCGTCGATGACATCGGCCAGCACGGCCGCGGTGAACTCGGGAATGGTGAGGCCCCGATCGTCGGCGCGGTAGGCCATCACCAGCCGTCCGAGATCGACCTTGCAGGGTCCCAGATCCAGGTCGGCGAGCGCCTCGAGGAACGGCATCGTCTGATCGATGGACAGCTCCGCCCCCTCGATCTGCCGCGCGAACCGGTGCGTGCGCAGGATCTTGATCACGGACTTGTTCACCAGGGACCGGCTGTGCAGCAGCACGGTCACGCCCTTGTCCCGATACAGCCTCCCGATGATCGGAATCATCGCCTCCGCCAGGGCCTCACGCGCGTTCCAGTTGTCGAGATGGTTGTCGTTCACCACAGGTCCTCAGGGGGTCGGGAGATGTGGTGACGATGCTAGGCAGTGCGGAAATATTCACAGGCGGCGGCCGCGACGCTGTGAGGTCCGGTCACGAGGTGTGCAGGGTGGGGCGGTAGACGAGTTCCTGGATGCGGCCGTCGAGGGTGCGGGTCTCGAGCAGCTCGAGATCGAAGTCCTCCGCGCCCCCGAAGATCGGATCGACCCCCGTCCGCCCCGTGATCACCGGGAACACCGTCACCTGCACCCGATCGACCAGCCCCGCCGCCATCAGGGCGCGATTCATCGACAGGCACCCGTGCGAGATCAGCGGCACACTCGACTCCTCCTTGAGCTTCGCCACCACATCGACGGCATCCCCGCTCACCAGCGTGGCGTCCGGCCACTCGAGCGGCTCGCTCAGACTGGTGGACACCACGGTCGCGGGCAGATTGAAGAACGCCTCACCCCAAGCATCCCCCGCATGCGAGTTCTCGGTCAACATCTGAGAAAACAACCGATAACTGTTGGCCCCCAACACAACTCGCTGCTCCTGGCTGTACAACGCCAGCCGATGATCGAGCAACTCGGGCCCCTGCTTCCCCCAATACCCGCTCCAGTCACCCCCGGCCGCGCCGAACCCGTCGAGACTCATGAAGACATCGAAGGTGTAGGTGGTGGTCATGGTGGGTCTCCTTTATTCAGCCGCTTGTGAAGAGGTAGACCGGACCCGGGCGCGAAACTAATCGCACCGCCCGCTCCATACACTCGAACACCGATGATTCATTCGGTCGTGTTCGACGTGGGCGAGACCCTCCTCGACGACACCCGCGAATTCGCCGCCTGGGCCGACTGGCTCGGCGTCCCCCGGCACACCTTCTCGGCGGTCCTCGGCGCGGTGACCGCAGCCGGACACGACAATGCGTTCACCTTTCAATACTTCCGTCCCGGCTTCGACCTGAACCACGAGCGCGAGCGTAGAGAAGCCGCCGGTCACGGCGAGCGGATAACGGAAGCCGACCTCTACCCCGACGTCCGCCCAGCCCTCTCGGCCCTACGATCCGCCGGCCTCTGGATCGGCATAGCGGGCAACCAAACCGCCCGCGCGGCCCACCTACTGCGCCGACTGGCCCTCCCCTGCGACGCCATCGCCACCTCCGGAGAGTGGGGCGTAGCCAAACCCGCCCATGAATTCTTCGACCGCGTGGCCGATTTCGCCCCCGGCCCCCGCCACCGGATCCTCTACGTCGGCGACCACCGCGACAACGACCTCATCCCCGCCCGCGCGGCAGGACTCCAATGCGCCCTGGTACGTCGCGGCCCCTGGGGACACCTGTGGGCAGACCAAGTCCGCCGAGACAACCTGGCCGACTGGGTAGTGGACTCGTTGACAGACCTGGCTGACCTCCTGATGTCTCAGCGCCAACCCCCGAGCTGATCCAGCATGTCCGTCACGAACGGATGACTGTGCGTATGCTGCGGCGCCACCGAACGCGCCGAATACAACGCCGCCATCGCACCCTCGTGATCACCACCCAGCAGGTGCGCGCGGGCGACGTCGATATGGAAGTGCGAACACCGCTCGGCAGGCACCCGCTGGGCGGACGGCCGCCAATCCCGAGCCTCGGTAAGCGCGGCTCCGATATCGCCCAATTCCACGGCGAGCGAGACGCGATGTATCCGCACTGACTCGGGGCCGAAAGCCGTTCCGGCGTAAACGCTTTCAGGCACCCGAGAAGCCATGCGATCGGCTTCGCTCAGATGCGCACGCGCCTCTACCGACCGAAAATCCCGCGCCGCCACCACCGCGGCTCGCATGTGCAGCGAACCGAAGGCAGCGGCGTCCCCGACGGAACGACTCGGGTCGACTTCGTCGGCCGCCAACTCGAGCAGTTTGCGTCCCATGGAGTGCTGACGACTTCGGAAGAACAATTCCGTACGTACATAGGCGGATGCCGCAAGCAGCACCTCGTCGCCCGCCCGTTTCGCCGCATCCCTCATCATGTCGATGATTCGCGACGACAAATCGGCGTACCCGAACTTGTCGGCGACCGCGTCGGCCGCGCGATACGCCTGCGCCAGCAGGGCATTCACCCTCTCCTGACCGAATCCACTGAAACTCGATCGCGCACGGTGCAGTTCGGACAACACCGAAGGCAGTTCACAGAGAAGGCGAAGATAGTCCGAATTGAGCCGGTACTCCACAACGGCTTCGACAGTCTGCGCCAATTCGTCGATCCTCCGGACCGGACCGTCCTCTGGAAGATCGTGACGATCCAGCACGTGGCGGAGGACTGGCATCCGCGCCGCGATGGCATTGCTGAGCTGGTCACTCCCACCTCGAGGAGTTTCGGGTCGCATGGCCGGGCCGAGGCGATCACGCTGAGCGTCCGTCAAACGCTCATAAACCGTATCCATGGCCGCCGCGAACGCACCCGCCAGCGTGATCGTAGGCCCGCGCTGTTCCCATTTCTGCACAACGCCTTCCGAGACACCCAAGATCTCGGCCAGTTCTCGCTGCGTGACCCGCAGTGCGTCCACGCGGATCGTCTTGACCTCCACACCCGTCCACTTCGTGATCGCCATTCGGAGTCGCCGCCCATCTCATCGGTGGATGGGGCCACGGTAGATCGATCTCGGCAGTCGCGACACGGGTTTCGGGGACCTCGCCTCTCGTGTTCGCGAAGTCTCCATATTGGAACGGAAGTCGTTGCCGTGCCGAACCATTCGAGTGCGCTCAGCCATCGTCGAATGGGAGGATGGTGGCCGACCGAATCGTATGGAGGAGGCCGGGTGGAGGTCGCCGAGGTTTACCGGTGGGATGTTCGCAAGGGCACCGGAGTGGTTGCGAGGGCGGGCGGGATGCTGGCCTGGTTTCACCTTTCCGTTGTCGATCGAAACGATCTTTTCGACCTTCGGGTGGGCGATCGGGTCTATGTCGAGATCGAAGAGGTTCGGCAGGGGGCGTTCGAGGCTCGGGGGGGTCGGTGCGTAGGTGCGAGTCAGGGTCGGGCGGATCGGACGCGGTACCTACCCGAAGACCTCCGCATGCCACCAGCGCTCGGGGTCACTGAACCACTGACCGACACGAGTCGCGTTCAACGCGCGCAATTCCTTCAGGTCGATCTTGTATCGGGTGTACAGCGCGACGAGCTCACGCAGGTCCTCTTCATCGACGGCGTCGAGATCGATGGTCAGGTACAGGGTTCGCGAGTGACCTCGATAAGACTCGATGCAGCCGATCTTTTCGAGCCAGCCGAAGAACGCGGCCTCGTCCTGCGGTGAGTAGTACGTGACTCCAGTCGCCTCGAGCACCACGTTGGGACTCTGGTTCATCGCGGGCCCGGGTCGGGACTCATGCCGCTCGGACGTGCTGTAACCCCCACTCCTGCGCCAACAACCGATGCGAATTCAACCGATCCTCATGGTCATAAGTAACACTGGTGATCACCAATTCGTCTGCCCCCGTGAGCTGTTGGAGAGAACGCAGCCGCGCCGCCACGCTCGCGGGTGTTCCGACGAACTGGGTCGTGGTGCGGTCTCGGACCAGGCGTTCCTGTTGGTCGGTCAGGGGTGGGGCCGTGTCGGGGTCCAGGTAGTCGGCGGCGCCGGCGCCGCTACGGATGCTGTAGACCCAGTGGCCGTAGGTGGAGGCGAGGTGTTTGGCCTTGGGTTCGTCTTCGGCTACGACTACGTCTGCGGAGACGACGAGGTAGGGGTGGGGGTGGTGGTCGGTGGGGTGGAAGGAGTCGCGGTAGGCGGCGACGGTTTCCAGGATGGTGCCGGGGGAGACGTGGTAGTTGGCGGCGAAGGGGAGGCCCAGGCGGCCGGCCAGTTGGGCGCTTTCGCCGCCGCTGCTGCCGAACAGCCACAACTCGACGTCGGCGCCCTCGCCGGGGACGGCGTGCAGGGGGACGCCGTCGGAGCCGCGGTAGGTGCCCGCGAGGAGGTCGCGGATCTGGCCGACCTGTTCGGTGTAGTCGAGGGATTGGGCGCCGGGGAGTTGCAGGGCCTCGAAGGTGGCGGCGAGGCGGGAGGTGTCGAGGACCTGGCCGGGGGAGAAGGGCGGCGGGATGACGACGCCGTCGCGAACCTCGGTGGGGCGCTGCGGGATCGGGACCGGTTTGGTTCCGGCCGCGCGGAACTGGGCGAGGCGGTGGGCGGAGCGGCCGAGGCCGAGGTCCAGGCGCCCGGGGTACAGCGCGTCGATGGTGCCGAACGCCTCGACGACCGAGGCCGAGGTGTGCTGACCCAGCTGCACCGCGGCCGAACCCACCCGGATCGTCTTCGTGGCCGCGGCGACCAGACCGATCAGGGTCGTCGTCGCGGAACTGGCGACACGGACGAAATGATGCTCGGCCAACCAGAAGCGCCGATACCCCCACGCCTCCGCGTGCTGTGCCAGATCGATCGTATTGCGCAGCGCCTGCTGCGGCGTCGAACCCGCGCTGACGGGCGACAGATCCAGAATCGAGAGTGGGACGGTCATCGGGTCACCTCCGAACGCGGGTCGCGCTCACCGGCTTCCACCGCGATCGACAGCCGGTTCTCGGCGGGTGCGACGGGGCAGGTGGCGAAGGCGGTGAACGCGCAGGGCAGATTCTGGGCGCGGTTGAAGTCCAGCCGCACCCCGCCGTCGGCGTCGGGCACGCCGACGGAAAGGACGCGCGCGCCGGGATAGGTGGTCACGCCGCTGGTGGCGTCGGTGAACAGCACCCGCAGCCCGGCCTCGGGGTCACCGAAGGCGACGAGCCGATGCTCGTCCCCGTCGAGGCTGAAGGCGATGGTCCCGGCGGCCGGATGATGATGTTCCAGCCCCGCCACCACGGCTCCCGTGGTCACGGTGCGCACGGCCGCGTAGGGCGCGAACGTCCCCCGCACCACCCATCGCGAATCCGGTTCGTACGCAGGGATTCCCGTGAGCGCCGCCAGCGTGGGCGCGGCCGGATCGTGCACCCGCAGCGCGAACAACCCGGTCCGCCGGATCACCTCCACCGCCCGCTCCCCCACCCGCACGAGCAATCCGGGCGCGCCCTCACCGGGCGTGAGTTCCGTTGTCCCGGACAATGTTTCACCATCCAGGACGAGACCGTCCGCGGCTTCCGCGGTGACGACGACCGTGTCCCCGGATCCCCGCCAGCGCCCCGGCAATCCGTCCACCACCTCGTCCCGCTCCCCCAGCCAGTGCAGTCCGGTCAGGCTCAGCCAGCCCAGCGGTTCGCGCGCCCACGCCTCCCGCTCGGCGTGCCAGGCCCGCCACTGCTGTTCGAATTCGGTGGTCACAGCCGTCATGACGCCCGTACTCCTTCACTGCTCCGATGGGGGTGACGCAGGCCCAGGTGTTCGCGCAGGGTCGCGCCGGTGTACTCGGTCCGGAAGCTGCCCAGTTCCTGCAACTCCGGGACGACCTTGTCGACGAATTCGTCGAGACCGTGCGGGGTGATGTGCGGAACCAGGACGAAACCGTCGGCCGCGTCGCTCTGCACATAGCGGTCGATCTCCGCCGCCACCGCGGCGGGCGTGCCGACGAACTGCTGCCGGGCGGTCACCTCGATGATGAGCTCGCGGATGCTGAGCTTCTCCGCCTCGGCCCGCGCCCGCCACGCGTCGGCCACCGCGCGCGGATCCTTGGCGTGCCGGACCCGGCCACGGGTGATGTTCACATTGTCGACCGGATCCACCTCGGGCAGCGGGCCGTCCGGGTCGTAGCCGGAAAGGTTACGGCCCCAGACCTGTTCGAGGAAGGCGATCGCGGTCTGCGGGCCGACCTGCTGCAACCGGATGTGCCGGGCCCGCTCCTCGGCGTCGGCCGGGCTGTCGCCGAGCACGAAGGTGGCGGCGGGCAGGATCTTCAGATCGTCGCGGGCGCGACCGTATTTCGCGAGCCGGGACTTCACATCGGTGTAGAAACGCTGCCCGTCCTCGAGTTCGCCGTGGCGGCTGAAGATCGCGTCGGCCTTGGCGGCGGCGAACTCCCGGCCCTCGTCGGAATCACCGGCCTGGATCTGCACGGGATAGCCCTGCGGGCTGCGCGGCAGCACGAACGGGCCCTCGATGTCGAACTGCGAGCTGGTGAACCGGACCGTCGGCGCGGGCGCCGCGAACACCCCGCGCTCCCGATCGACCACCAGCGCGTCCGGCCGCCAGCTGTCCCACAGCGCCCGCGTCGCGTCGACGATCTCCGCCGCGCGGCGGTAGCGGTCGGCGTGGTCGAGATAGCCGCCGCGCCGGAAGTTCTCGCCGGTGAACGCGTCCGAGGAGGTGACCGCGTTCCAGGCCGCGCGCCCGCCGGACAGGTGATCCAGCGTCGCGAACTGCTTGGCCAGCTCGAACGGCTCGTTGAAGGTGGTGTTGATCGTCCCCGCCAGACCGAGATGATCCGTGACCCCGGCGAGCGCGTTGAGCACCGTGAAGGTGTCGGGCCGCCCCACCACGTCCAGATCGTGGATCCGCCCCCGGTGTTCGCGCAGCCGCAGCCCCTCGGCGAGGAAGAAGAAGTCGAACAGCGCGCGCTCGGCGGACCGCGCCAGATGCGCGAAGGACTCGAACTCGATCTGACTGCCCGAGTCCGGATCGCTCCAGACCGTGGTGTTGTTGACGCCCGGGAAGTGGGCGGCGAGGTGAATCTGCTTGCGTACCTTGTCGTTCGGCATATCCGTCCTCAGGCGGTGAGCGCGTAGCGGTTGATCGGACGCGGCAGGCCGAGCCGGTCGCGCAGGGTCGGGGCCACCGCCGGGAGCCGGGTCACGAACGCGGCCACGGCCAGCGGCCGCAGCACCACGCCGTCGCCCGCGCACTCGGTCCGGACCTCGGCCAGCAGCGCCCGCAGGGAAGCGGGAGTCCCGATGTGCCGCAACGTGTTCGACGCGGTGGGCGTCCACGCCTCGAGCCGGTCGAGGTCGGCGGCGGCCGCCTCCGGCGTCTCGGCGAGGTGCACGTCGAGGTCGAGCAACACCCGCACCAGGTTCGGATCGCGTCCGGCGGCGGCGATCGCGCCGCGCAGTTCCCCGCGGACGCGCGCGGCCTCGTCCAGATCCGTCGCGGCGACGCGGATCAGGTCGGCGCGGTGGACCGCGACCCGGGTGCTGTGCGCGTCCGCGGCGCGCACCGCCACCAGCGGCTGCCCCTGCGGCGGGCGCGGCGTGATCGACGGGCCCTTCACCGAGAAGTTGTCGCCCGCGAAGTCGATGTAGTGCAGCTTGTCCCGATCGATGAACCGCCCGGTGGTCTCGTCGCGGATCTCCGCGTCGTCCTCCCAGCTGTCCCACAGCCGGGTCACCACCTCCACGACCTCGTCGGCCTCGTGCCACCGCGACGGCGCGTCCTGTTCACCCTTGCGGCCGAACAGCCCGGCCTGCCCGGCCGAGACGCCGACCTCCCAGCCCGCCCGGCCGTGGGTGGCGAAGTCCAGGCTCGCGATGGCCTTGGACACGTGGAACGGTTCGGTGTGGGTGACGGGTACCTCGGGAATCAACCCGATCCGATGCGTCGCCGCGGCCGCCCGCGCGGCGATCCCGACCGCCTCGAGCCGCCCCACCGCGCCCTCGACCTGCAATGCGAACGAATCGGGCAGGAAGACCAGATCCAGCCCCGCCGCGTCGGCCGCGGTGATCGCGTCGAGCCAGTACTCGGCGGTGAACAACTCCTCGGCCCGCGAGTCGGCGCGCCGCCAGGACGCGGGATGCGTTCCGGTGCCGGGCAATTCGATGCCGAGCAGCGGGGGATTCGGCTGCGACATTCAGGCCGTCCTTTCGATGGCGTTCGCGGTCCGGGTGGCCCCCGGGATCGCCGACAGCAGTTCGCGGGTGTAGTCGTGGCCGGGCCGGTGGAACAGGTCGGTGGTCGTGGCGGTCTCGACGACGCGGCCGCCGTGCATCACCGCCACCCGGTGCGCGATGCGCCGGACCACGGCCAGATCGTGGGTGATGAACAGATAGGCCAGCCCCAGTTCGGTCTGGAGCCGCTCGAGCAGGTCGAGGATCTGCGCCTGCACCGACACGTCCAGCGCCGACACCGGCTCGTCGAGCACCACCAGATCCGGATGCAGGGCCAGCGCGCGGGCGATGGCGACGCGCTGGCGCTGCCCGCCCGACAGTTCGGCCGGGTGGCGGCGGCCGTACTCCGCGGGCAGCGCGACCTGATCGAGCAGCTCGGCGACGCGGGCGCGGCGCTCGGCCCGGTCGCCGACGCCGAACGCGCCCAACGGTTCCGCGACGATCTGCTCGACGGTGAGCTTGGGATTCAGTGCGGCATAAGGGTTCTGGTACACGATCTGGATCCGGCGGCGCAGTTCGCGCAGCCGCTCGCCGCGCAGCCGCCCGATATCGTGGCCGTCGAAGGTGATCGTGCCCGCGTCCGCGCGCTCGAGCCGCGCCAGGATGCGGGCGGTGGTGGTCTTACCCGACCCGGATTCACCGACCAGCGCCAGCGTCTCCCCGCGATCGACGTGCAGCGATACGTCGTCGACGGCGGTGACGGTGGCGGGGCGGCCGATCCGGAAGGTCCGATGCAGGCCCGTCGCCGACAGCAACGGGGCGTCGGCGGGCGGGCGCGGGGGCCGCAGCGCGGTGTCCAGGCTCGGCGCGGCGTCCAGCAGCCGCCGGGTGTAGGCGTGCCGTGGGTCGCCGAGAATCGTTGCGGTGTCGCCGGTTTCGACGATCTCGCCCTGTTTCAGCACCACGATCCGGTCGGCGCGATCGGCCGCCACGCCCAGATCGTGGGTGATGAGCAGCACGGCGGTTCCGGCCTCGGCGGCGCGGGCGGCCAGATGGTCGAGGATGCGGCGCTGCACGGTGACGTCGAGCGCGCTGGTCGGCTCGTCGGCGATGATCAACTCGGGACGGCAGGCCAGCGCGATGCCGATGAGCACCCGCTGCCGCTGTCCGCCGGACAGGTCCTGGGGATACTGCCGGGCCCGCAGCTCCGGGCGGTCCAGCCCGGCCTCGTCCAGGATGGCCACCGCCTGCGCCCACGCGGTGCGGCGGGTGGCGCGGCCGTGCACCCGCAGCGCCTCGCCGACCTGATCGCCGATGCGCAGTACCGGATTCAGCGAGGTGCCGGGATCCTGCGGCACGAAACCGATACGCGCGCCGCGGATTCGGCGCAGCGCGCGTTCGGGGGCGTCGTCGAGCCGTTCGCCCGCGAAGTCGACGCGGCCGCCGGTGATCGCGCCGCCGTGCAGCAGTCCGATGACGGCGTGCGCGAGAGTGGACTTGCCCGAACCGGATTCGCCGACCAGCGCGACGGTCTCCCCCGGCGCGACCTCGAGCGAGACGCCGCGCACGGCGACCGTGGCGGGATATTCGACCCGCAGATCCGTGATCCGCAGCAGCGGTTCGGTGCCCCGCGCGGTCATCGGGCGCCGTCCTGTCCGAGGGCGCGGGCGATGCGCTGGGCGGCGAGCACCACCGCCACGATCACCAGACCCGGCAATGTGGTCATCCACCACGCGGTGGCGAGGTAGTTGCGGCCCTCGGAGATCAGCGAACCCCATTCCGGCGTCGGCGGCACCGCGCCGTACCCGAGGAAGCTCAGCGACGAGACCGCCAGCACCGCGACCCCGAACTCCACCGCCGCCAGCGCGGCCACGGGCGCGTAGGCGTTGCGCAGGATGTGCCGGGCCAGCACCGTCGGCCAGCGCACGCCCGCGGCGAAGGCCGCCTCCACATACGGCGCGCGCCGCACCCGCAGCACCTCCGCGCGCATCACCCGCGCGAACCGCGCGATCAGCGCGACCCCCACCGCGACGGCGACATTGCGGGTGCCGAAGCCGAGCACGGTCACCAGGGCCAGCGCGGTCAGCAGCTCCGGAATCGACAGCAGCACATCGACGATCCGCATGGTCACCGAATCGACCACGCCGCCCAGCGAACCCGCGACCAGGCCGATGAGCGATCCGACCACCAGACCCAGCAGCACCGCGGCCACGGTCGCGGTCAGCGACAGCGCCGCCGCGTGCACGACCCGGGTGTAGAGGTCGCGGCCGAGGTTGTCGGTGCCGAACCAGTGCCGCGCGCTGGGCCCGCGCAACTTCTCCGCGGGCACCCCGACCAGCGGATCGCGGCCCGCGAACAGCGACGGCACCACCGCCCAGCCGGTCACCAGGATCAGCAGCAGCACCGCCGAGCCCAGAAAGATGTTGTCCCGCAGCGTCTTTCCGACACTCGACCACGCGGGGACGCCGAGCGGGGTGACGTCGGCGGGGGAAGCCGCGGCCGCGTCCGTCATCTGTTCGCCTCCGATCCGGTGACCCGCACGACCCTCGGATCGAGCAGGGGAAGAACGAGGTCCACGGCGAGATTCACCAGCACGAAGGCCACCGCGGTGAGCACGACGATGCCCTGCACGACGGGAATGTCCTGGTTGAGCACCGCGGTCTGGGTCAGCCGACCGATGCCCGCGCGCGAGAACACGGTCTCGACGACCACCGATCCGGCCAGCACCGTGCCGACCCACACCCCGGCGATGGTCAGCGCGGGCGCGACCGCCGGGCGCAGCACGTGCCGCAGCTGAATCCACCGGCGCGAGGCGCCTTTGGCGAAGGCCACCTCCACGAACGGCTGCCGCCACGTCTGTGCGAGCCCGCTGTAGAGCACCTGCGCGATCACCGCCCCCACCGGAATCGCGAGCGTCACCGCGGGCAGCACGACGCCCTTCAGCCCCGCCCCGCCGAAGGCCGGGAACAGCCGCAACCGGAACGAGAACAGTTGCAGCAGCAGCAAACCGACCCAGAACGTGGGCGCGGCCGCGCCGATCGGCGGCAGCGATGTCAAAAGCCCGCGCAGCCAAGCCCTTCGGGTGTAGGAGGCGGCGAGGGCGAGCGCGCCGCCGACCACCACCGCCAGGGCCAGCGTCAGCGCGGCCAGCGCGAGCGTGGACGGCAGCGCCTCCGCGATCGCCCCGGTGACGGTCTGGCCGGTGGTCAGCGACCGGCCCAGATCGCCGCGCAGCGCGTGCGTGAGCGCGGTCCAATACTGTTGCCACAGCGGCTGATCCAGCCCGTAGCGCGCCCGCATCTCGGCGATCGCGGCCGGATCGACGGGGGTGCCGGGCGTGGCCCCGGCCGCCAGTTCCACCGGGTCGCCGGGCAGCAGGTACAGCACCGCGAACGAGCCGGTGAACGCCGCCCACAGCACGGCCACGGCCTGCGCCACGCGGACGATCAGATAGCGGGCCATCGGATCACCGTCCCCGCAACCAGGCATCGTGGAACTGCAACCGGCCCGACGCCTCGAACTTCAGATCCACCACGGTGCTCGCGGCGCCGATCGCCTGGGACAGCTCGACCGTGGGAATCCACAGCCCCTCGTCGAGCACCAGCCGCTGCGCCTGTCCGATCAGCTGGGCGCGTGCGGCGGGATCGGTGGCGGCGAGTTCGTCGGTGAGCACCTGGTCCAGTCGCGGAATCGGGCCGCGCCGGTTGAGGTTTCGCTGGTCCACCCCGAAGGTGGTGCGCAGGATGTCGCCGTCGGCGCGGGTGGTGTTGTAGTAGGTGACGTCGAAATCGCCGCTGTTCTGGCGAGCGGTCGCCTCGTTGCCGGACACCAGTTCCAGCCGCAGCTCGATGCCGACCGCGCGCACCTGCTGCTGCACCAGTTCGAGAATGGCCTGGTTCCCGGCGAACACCGCGCTGAACAGCACCCCGAACGACAGCCGCTGCCCGTCCTTGACGCGAATGCCGTCGGGACCCGGCGCCCAGCCCGCCGCGTCGAGGGCGCGGCGCGCGGCCTCGGGGTCGTGGCGCAGCTGATCCGACAGGTCGGCATAGCCGGGGGTGGAGCTGGCGAGGGTGCTGGTGCCGGGCTTGAACTGCGGACCGAGGACGGTGTCGACCAGTTCCTTGCGGTCGATCGCGGTGCGCAGCGCCGCGCGCACCGCCGGATCGCGCAGCGGCCCGCGAGTCACATTGGGCTGCAACCCGAACGGGATGCCCGGATTCGCGAAGGTGAGGACCTTCCCGCCCGCCGCCTCGATCTGCGGGGCGTCCTGCGGCAGCGCGTCGCTCACGGCCTCGAGCTGTCCCGAGGACAGGCTGCCGGTGCGCACGCCCGATTCCGGGATGACGGTGAACACGATGCGATCCAGATACGCCTCGCCCTTGTTCGCGAAAACCGCCGAGCCCCAATGGTATCCGGCCCGCTTCACCAGGGTCGCCGAGGCGCCCTGCTTGTATTCGGCGTAGGTGAACGGCCCGCTGCCGATATTCGTGCCGAGGCAGCGTTCGTCGGCCGACTTCGCGGTGTCGGCGTCGGCGAGAATGCCCAGCTGCGGGGTCGAGACCGCCTGCAGGAACTGGGCGTTCGGCGCGGCGAAGTCGACGCGCGCGGTCTGCGGGTCCACGACCGTGGTGCCGGTGTATCCGGCCAGATAGCTGGCCCCCAGCGGCGCCTTGACCCCGCCGAGGCGCACGATCGCGTCGAAGTTCTTGCGCACCGAGTCGGCGGTCAGCGGGGTGCCGTCGCTGAAGGTGACGCCCTCGCGCAGATGGAAGGTGAAGCTGCGCGCGTCGGGCCCCACGGTCCAGGAGTCGGCGAGCCACGGCACGATCTTGCCGGTGGCGGGATCCTGATCGACCAGCGAGTCGACGATCTGGCGGGCCACGTAGATGGTCTGATTGGTCCCCGCCTGCGCGGGATCGGAGCAGGTCGGCGCCTGGGACAGGCCGTAGCGCAGGGTGCCACCGGGCCGCGGCGGACCGGCGTCGTCGCCTCCGGCGGAGTCGGCGCCACACGCGGCCAGCGAGACGGTCGCGGCCAGAGCGCCGAGCAGGGCCAGGGGTCGTTTCATCGGGTGGATCCTTCGGTGAGATGTCGCCGCGCGCCCAGCGGGCGGCTCGGGATGCGGCGGCGCAGTTCGGGCGCGACCTCGGCCTGGAACAGCTCGAGGCTCTCGCGGTGCTGTTTGTCGGTGAACCCGTCGCCGTCGGCGGACAGGTGGATCACCTCGTGGCCGAGCCGCTCGTGATAGCGCTCGACCTTGTCGAGCACCTGCTGCGGGCTGCCGATGAGCGCGGAACTGCGCTCGACGAAGTCCTCGACGGTGTCGAAGACGATGGGCTGGTTGTGCTTTCGCGCGATCTCGAGCCGCGCCCGGAAGATCGGCTCGTACGCGCGCACCGCGTCCTGCGAGTCACGGGCCACATGGAATCCGGCGGTGCCCGCGCCCACCAGCGCCGCGGCCGGATCGTGACCGTGCGCGGCCCAGCGCTCGCGGTAGTGGTCGATCAGCTCGGCGTACGGCTCGATCGGGTAGGTGACGTTGGCCGAGAACACCGGATCACCGTGCGCCGCGGCGTATTCCATCGATTCGCGGCTGGTCGCGCTGCCGTGCCAGATGCGCAGCCGCGGCTGCAACGGCCGCGGCAGCGCCTTGGCCGCGGTCAGCGACGGGCGGAACCGACCGCTCCAGGTGACCGAATCGTTCGCCCACAGCAGCCGGAACAGGTCGTAGCCCTCGCGGTTGCGATCCCACTGATCCTCGGTGGTGACATGGAACAGCTGCGCCTGCGCGGCCCCGTTGCCCTTGCCGATGATCAGCTCGAGCCGCCCGCCCGACAGATTGTCCAGGGTCGAGTAGTCCTCGAAGGCGCGCACCGGATCCAGCAGGCTCAGCGTGGTCACGCCGGTGAACAGCGCCAGCGACGAGGTGACCGCCGCGATGTGGCTGAGCACCACCGGCGGCGACGACGAGATGAACGGATCCTCGTGCCGCTCACCGACGGCGAAGCCGTCATAGCCGAGTTCCTCGGCGAGCCGGGCGCTTTCGACCACCCGGCCCAGCCGCCGCGCGGGCGTCTCGACCGCGCCGGTGACCGGATCGGGCCGGTGGGTGATGAGAGTCAGCAACAGGAATTTCACGCGCGGTGTCCTTCGAACTCGGCGGGGCCGCTAGAGCACATGGGCGAGGAAGGCTCGGGTGCGGGCGTGGGTGGGGTTGTCCAGCACCTGGGCGGGCGGACCCTGTTCCACGATCCGGCCCGCGTCCATCAGCACCACGGTGTCGGCGACCTCGCGGGCGAAGCCAATCTCGTGGGTGACGATGACCAGGGTGGCCCCGTCCCGGGCGAGGTCGCGGATGACGTCGAGCACCTCGCCGACCAGTTCGGGATCCAGCGCCGAGGTGGGTTCGTCGAACAGCACGACCTGCGGGCGCAGGGCCAGCGCCCGCGCGATGGCCACGCGCTGCTGCTGGCCGCCGGACAGCCGCCGCGGATACTCCCGGGCCTTGTCCGCCAGCCCGACCCGGTCGAGCAGTTCCAGCGCCTCGGCCTCGACCTCGGACCGGCGCCGCCGCTGCGTCGAAACCGGCGCCAGCGCAACGTTTTCCAGCACCGTCAGATGCGGGAACAGATTGAAGTTCTGGAACACGAAGCCGATGCGCGCCCGCTGCCGCAGGATCTCGCGCTCGCTCAGCTCGTGCAGTTTCGCGCCCTTGCGGCGGTAGCCGACCATCTCCCCGGCCACCCGCACCGTGCCCGCGTCGACCTTCTCGAGGTGATTGACCACCCGCAGCAGCGTCGACTTCCCCGAACCCGACGGGCCCAGGATCGCCGTCACCTCGCCGGGCCGCACCGCGAGATCGATCCCGCGCAGCACCTCCTCGGACCCGAAACGTTTACGCACGCCGCGTAATTCGACCGTGTACTCGCTCACCGGCGTTCCCCCGTGATCTCGGTGATCTTGGCGCGCACCCGCTGCCACGGCGTGCGCGGCAGCTCGCGTTGGCTGCCCTTGGCGAAGTGGCGCTCGATGTAGTACTGCGCGACGCTCAGCACGCTGGTGAGCACGATGTACCAGACCGTCGCCACCATCAGCAGCGGCACCACCCGGCCGTTGCGGCCGTAGACGACCTGCACCTGGTAGAACAGCTCCGCGATGGCCATCACCGACACGATCGAGGTGCCCTTGAACAGGCTGATCACCTCGTTGGCCGCGTTGGGCAGGATGCCGCGCATGGCCTGCGGGGCGACGATGGTGAAGAACTGCCGCCGCCACGGCAGGCCCAGCGATTTGGCCGCCTCCAGCTGGCCCGGATCCACGGAAATGATTCCGGCGCGGATGATTTCGGCCGAGTAGGCCGCCTGGTGCAACGCCAGCCCGATCACGGCGGCGGTGAATCCGCTGAGGACGCCGTTGACGTCGAAGCTGAAGAACGCCGGGCCGAACGGGATCCCGATCGACATCCGCTTGTACAGATAGGCGATGTTGAACCAGAACAACAGCTGCACGATCAGCGGGATGGAACGGAACGCCCACACGTACACCCACGCGATGACCTGCAGCACAGGGATTTTCGACAGCCGCGCCACGGCCAGCCAGATGCCGAGCAGGAAGCCGAACAGCGTGCCCCAGAAGGTGAGCTCCACGGTCAGCCGCAGCGCCGCGAGCACCGACGGCGCGGTGAAGTAGCGGGCGAACGTGGACCAGTCCCAACCGGGATTGGTGATCAGCCCGTGCGCGAACTGGGCGACCAGCACCAGCGCGACCGCGCCCACCAGCCAGCGCCAGGGGTGTCGCGTGCGCACGACCGGCAGGGCGTCCTCGGTGGTGTCGGGGACGGAGTCGACAGCGGCCACTGTGGTCATGGGAATCGCGATCCTCCATCGGTCCTGGCGGTAGCACCCGCACCCGGCTCCCGGGGGGTTGCTGCGGTCTCGTCGAGCCAGGTCTCTCAACCGCTCTGGATGGGTGGATTCGAAATTAACGGACGAACGCGGTGGGTGTCTGCCGTCCCGATCAGCGTGAGTCGAACTGTTGGCAGCGCTCGCTGTGTACAACAATGTTCGTAATAGCTAGGGTGTGGAAAACTGTGTGGTTCCACATCGTCCAGGGGAGTTCATGAGGGATCTGACCGATCGGAAATGCCTCGTCACGGGGGCGGCCAGCGGCATCGGCCGGGCCACGGCCGTGGCCGCCGCGCGGGCGGGCGCGCGCGTGCTGCTCACCGACATCGCCGCCGACGGCCTCGCCGAGACGGTCGAGCTGATCCGCGCCTCCGGCGGCGAGGTCCTCGACGCCCACCCGATGGACATCACCGACCACGCGGCCGTCTCGGCCTGGGCGGACCGGGTGCACGCCGAGCACGGCAGCCTCGACGTGGTCATGAACATCGCGGGCATCTCCGCCTGGGGCACGGTGGAGAACCTCGAACACCGGCACTGGCGGTCCATGGTCGAGGTGAATCTGATGGGGCCCATCCACATCATCGAGGCGTTCGTGCCGCCGATGGTGCGCGCCGGGCGGGGCGGGCATCTGGTGAACGTGTCCTCGGCGGCGGGCCTGCTCGCACTGCCCTGGCACGCGGCCTACAGCGCGGCCAAATTCGGGCTGCGCGGGATCTCGGAGGTGCTGCGCTTCGATCTGGAACGGCACGACATCGGGGTGAGCCTGGTCGTGCCGGGCGCGGTGCGCACCCCGCTGGTCGAGACCGTGCAGATCGTGGGCGTCGCGCCGGACGATCCGCGAATCGCCAAGTTGCGCAACGCCTTCGTGGGCCGGGCGGCGACGCCGGAACAGGTGGCCGACCGGATCCTCGCCGGAATCCGGCACAACCGCTTCCTGGTGCACACCTCCCCCGACATCCGGATCGCGTACTGGTTCGCCCGCAAGTGGGCGTGGCCCTACGAACGGGTCATGCGCGCGGCGAACGACCGCTTCGCGCGACTACTTCCGGCCGCGCCTCAGCGCGAGGACACGCAGACCACGAATCGCCGCTGGCTGTAGACCACGCCGCGATCCGACGCCGAGCAGGTGTTCACGTCCGCGGTGCCCTGCTTGACGCCCACCACGCGCACCCGGCCGGGCGCGGCGCAGTCCACCGGATGCGGGGTCCCGGTCAGATCCATGCAGCCGCCGACCACCCAGTTGACGTCCAGGCACAGGCTGTCGTGATCGCCGCCGGGCAGCGCGCGCGGGAACGTCCGATCGGCGTCGGCCGGGCACTGCGCGTTGCCCGCGGCCCGATCCGCGACGCGATACCCGGAACCCGCTGCGCACGAGGTCTTCTCGACGGTGTTCTCACCGAGCGTGACGCAATCGCCCACGGCCACATCCAAACCCGGGAGGCCCTGCTCGGCGCCCTTGTTGAGGACCAGCGGCGCGGCGGGCGGCGCGGGCTCGGTGACATCCGGGCTCGGCGCCGCGCCGGTGGCGCTCGGGACGGGCGCGAACGACGCCGCGGCGCGCGGATTCGCCGTGCGCTCAGCGGGTTTGCCGCTCATCGACAGGGCCACGGCGCCCAGGGCCGCCAGCATCAGCGCGCCGCCGAGGACGAAACCGCCCAGCTTCAAACCGGCCTGAACCCGTCGCCGTGCCACACCCACGTCCTTTCCCCGAACGAGGAAATGCTTACACCACCCGGCACCGCCCAGTCGAGTTGTGAACGGATTGATTTTCTCCTCGCATAACCAGCGTTCCGGGTGGGTAACCGTGTGTGCGCATCGGGCTCGATGCAGCTGGAGCGAAAGGAACGACTGGATGAGGTTCGGCACGTACGCCGTCAGCACTATCCCGACCATCGCCGCACTCGGAATCTGCGCGGGGACGGTTCACGCCGAGCCGCCGGCTCGCGAAATCGCCGCCACCGGAACCGAATCCGGGATCGCCTACCATACCGTCCTGACCGAGGCGTCGCGGGTGTCGACCACGACGGTGAGCGGCGGGCGCTTCGAGGTCACCGATGATCGGGTCGTCCTGCGCGACGATACGGGCGCGGTGCGCGCCGAGGTACCGCTCAGCTATCGGATGTCGAACACCACCGTCCATGTGGCCCAGCGGGTTTCCGAGGACGGGCACGAACTCCGGCTCGAGCCGCGGGCGACGCCGCAGGAGATCGGCGAGATGCAGCCGGTGGACTCGATGGCGCGGCTCACCGATCAGATCAATCGCAACGTGGTCGGGCTGGTCGTCGGCGGCGTGCTGGGCGGGCTGCTCGGAACCGTTCTCGGACTGGGCTTCTTCAGTCTGATCACCGGGCCGATCGGGCTGGTCGTGGGCGCGATCGCGGGGGCGTACGCCACCGGCGGACAGCCGTTCGCGGACGCGGTCACGGCCGTGCTGAACGGGCAGCCCTGAAAATGAACGCTTGCGGGCCGGTCGGATTCGTGGCTCAATCCGTGGGGGCGGTATCGCGCCCGGACGTACCGACCTGGGGGCCTGCGAATGACCAGGGAATCGCACCGATGGGTGCGGACCGCTGATGCGGACATGGTCGAATTGCGGGATCTGGTGTCGGGCCGCGCGGTACGGATCGGGCGGCCCGACGTCGAGGATCTGCCCGGCGGCTTCCTGATCGAGGTCGAGTCGCTGGTGTTCCGCTGGGTGAATCTGGACACCCACGACGAGGCCGAGGAGGAACTCGGGACGCGCCGCGAGCCGCTGCACACGCTGCGCGCGCTGAGTTGGCTGTGCGCGCTGTGGGCGGTGGTGTGCGAGACGCGGCTGGGCAAACCCGCCGACGACATCATCCGCGATCTGGACTACCGCGGCGGCTGGCGGCGGATCCGCGGCCCCGAGGAGGCCCGCGTCTGGTCGGGCCTCACCCAGCGGGTGCGGATCGGGGCGCTGGCCGCGCTCACCGAGGATCCGCGCGCGGCGGCGGACTATCGCCGGGCCTGCACCGAACCACCCGATGTGGCCCCGATGCTGATCCGGCACACGCTGATTCACCTGGACGGGTTCAGCCAGGACATGGGCCGCCACGACATCGAGGCGCGCGGGCTGGCCGCGGCGGTGGTCGAGCACACCAGCCCGAGCGCGGGCAGGCGACGACGGTTGTGCTTCCGGCCGTCGCACCCGCTGTGAGTCAGAGCGAGGCCGGGCCGATCACGCTGCCGATCCAGTCCAGGTTCACCCACGACCAGCGGCCGGAGCCGGATTCGGCCGAGTCGCGCCAGTTCTCGGCCCAGCGCCGCAGATCCTCGGCGAGAACCGCACGCGCCGAGGGTGTTTCACGCCGCTCCATGCACGGCCCCCTCCGGATGCAGCCGCCGGAACCGGCTGCCGTGGAAGACCAGGGGGTCCACATCGGCGCGGGTGGCCAGGCGCTGGATGCGCAGGATGACGACCTGATGGTCACCCGCGGGCACCTGGGTCTCCACGCTGCCCTCGATCCAGGCCGACGCGCCGCCCACGAACAGGGCGTGCCCGTTGCCGCGATGCAGCTCCAATCCCGAGAACCGGTCGCCCACCCGCGAACTCAGCGATCGGGCCGCGCCCTCCTGGTCCAGCCCGAGCAGGCTCAGGCCCAGATGGCTGGCCGCGGTCAGGCGCGGCCAGGTGGTCGAGCTGTTCTGCACGCAGAACGACACCAGCGGCGGATCCAGCGACACCGGCACGAAGGTGCTCACCGCCAATCCGTGTGCGGTGCCGTCGATTTCGGCGCACACCGCGACCACGCCGCTGGGGAACGCCGCGAACGCGCGGCGCAGACCGGCGCCGTCGGCGGGGATCTCGGTCAGCTCGGACATGTTCCACTCCGATCTCAGATGACGCCGTGCAGCGGCGGCGGCGTGCCGTGCAGGACCGCGCGGCCGATGTGCTGGAACTTCCAGCGCACCGGATCGTGCAGGGTGTGCGTGCGCGCGTTGCGCCAGAAATGGTCGAGATTGAGATCCGCTGCCGCGCTGCGGGTTCCGCTCACCTCGAACACAGCCGCGGACACCTCGGTGGCCGCGCGGTCGGCGACGATCTTGGCCGAGGCGACCGCCAGGGAGGCCGCCGCGACCTGGCCGGGATCGCGCACGGCCCGGTCCACGGCGTGCCCGGCCGCGGCGAGGGTGGCCTCGGCGGTCGTCACCGACACCGACAGCTCGCCGAAGCGCTGGATCAGCAGGGGATCGTCGACGGCCCGGTCCACACCCGCCTCGAACCAGGGACGGCTGTGGGTCCGGACGAAATCCGTTGCGGCGGTGAGCGCTCCGCGCGCGATGCCGGCGTCGATGGCCGCGTGCAGGAGCTGCGCGAAGGAGCCGTAGGCGGTGGGGGCGCGCACCGCGCCGGACCGCTCGACGAGCTGATCGCCGGAGACGATCACCCCGTCGAACCGCACGGTGCCGCTGCCGGTGGTGCGCTGGCCCAGCGCGTTCCAGTCGTCGACGATCTCGACGCCGGGGGTGTCGGCGGGCAGATAGGCGATGTACTCACCCGGTGGCAGTCCGCTACGGCCGTCCTGGTCGTCGAGGCGGGTGAGCACGGCCAGCAGGTCCGCGAACAGCGAACCGGTGCAATAGAACTTCTCGCCGTCGACGCGGAACCGGTTGTCCCCGAGCGGGGTCAGCGTGGTCCGCACCTCGGCGACGGTCGCGCCGCCGCGCTCGGACTGCGCGTTGGCGATGCGCGCGCCGTCGAGCACGCGCGGGAAATACCGCTGCCGCTGGCCGCGAGATCCGGCCAGCCGCAACAGGTTCAGGTACACGAAATGGCTGTGCGGGATCTGAGCGATGTTCGGATCGGCGGTCGCGAGGACGCGCACCACCTCGGCCACCGCGCCGGGCGCGAGATCGGCCCCGCCGAACTCGGCCGGAACGGTGACGGCCAGCAGTCCGCTGGCCGCCAACCGCTCCACCTCGCGAAAAGGCAATCGGCGCACCCGATCCCGCTCGGCGGCGTCGGCGGAGAACTCCGATGCCAACCGGGCGGCCACTTCGCGGGCCTGCTCGGCGGAGGTGATGCGGTCCGCCGCGACGGCGGTCATCGTCCCGCCACCGCCGCCACCGGTTCGCGCTGCGCCTCGAGCTCGCGCACCAGCGGCAACACCCGCTCGCCGAAGTATTCGATCTCCTCCTGGAAGTGCAGGAAACCGCCCAGGATCAGGTCCACGCCGCGATCGCGGTAGGCCACGATGCGCTCGGCGATCTGTTCCGGGGTGCCGATCAGCTGGGTCCGGAAACCGTCGTTGTACTGCACCAGATCCTCGAACGAGGAGTCGGCCCACATGCCCTTGCCGTCGCGGGTGGACGGACCGGCCTGCTGCACCGCGTCGCGGAAGCCCTCGACCGCGGGCTTGTCGGCCTTGGCGATGATCTCGCGCAGGGTGTCGTGGGCCTCCTTCTCGGTGTCGCGGGCGATGATGAACCCGTTGAGCCCGAACTTGACCTCGCGGTTCCGCTCGCGGGCCGCCGCGCGGACGTCGCGGAGCTGCTCGTCGACGCCGTCGAAGTCCTTGCCGTTGGAGAAGTACCAGTCGGCGTAGTGGCCGCCGTTGCGGCGGGCGGCGGAGGAGTTACCGCCCTGGAACAGTTCGGGATTGGGCCGCTCGGGGGTGTTGAGCGGCTTGGGCTTCAGGGTGAAGTCCCGGATCCGGTAGAAGTCACCGGCGAAGTTCACCTCGTCCTCGGTCCAGATCTTGCGGATCACCTCGAGGAATTCCGCGCTGCGCCGGTAGCGCTCGTCGTGTTCGAGCCACGGCTCACCCAGCGCCCGGAACTCCCCGGCGAACCAGCCCGACACCACATTGATGGCGAACCGGCCGTTGGACAGGTGGTCGGCGGTCGCGCCGAACTTGGCCAGCACCGCGGGATGCCACAGGCCGGGGTGCACGGCCGCGATCACCTTCAGCCGCTCGGTCGCGCCGAGCAGCGCGAGGCTGAACGAGGTGGACTCGTGCTGGAACTCCGCGCCGTAGGAGGCGGTGTAGCGGACCTGGGACAGCGCGTAGTCGAAGCCGTTGTTCTCCGCGGTCTGGGCGAGCTTCTTGTTGTACTCGAAATCCCAGCTCGTGCGCTGTTCGATGGTGCTGGTGACCAGGCCGCCACTGACATTGGGCACCCAGTAGGCGAACTTGATCTGGTCGGCGATTTTCTCGGTCGTCATCCCTTGCTCCGTTCGAGGCCGCGCCCGGTGCGTGTTCTCACTTCAGCAGCACACCGGGCGCGGCACGAGGGTTTGAATCGTCGCGATCGCAGGGCTCAGGCCGAGGCGACCGCGCTGCCGAAGCGGGAGCGTTCGAACCGGCCCGCGGGCTGGAATCGGCCCAGCAGCTCGTTCGCGTCCTGCCCGGTGATCTCGGTGATGTAGGCGGCGGCGTCGGCCACCGAGCGGATGTCGAGGAACGGCTGCGGCCGGTGCAGCAGCGACACCAACGCCGAGGCGAACCGCCGATCGACCGCGGCGGTGGCGAAGAACTGGTTGCCAATATCGCCGAATTCGGGGTCGCTCAGGAACAATCGGGTCGCCTTGGCCGCGGCGTCCGCGCGGAAGGCGAGGAATTCGGCGTACCGGGCGCCCAGCCAGTCGGCGTCGAACGCGCCCTCGTGGGCCGCCGCCGCGGCGACGAGCCGCTGGACCTGGACCAGGCCGCTCTGCGCGCCCTGTCCGGCGATCGGGTCGTAGGCGATGGCGGTGTCGCCGATCGCGGCCACCGGATGTCCGCTCGCGGTCGTGCCGACGCCGTGCCGCACCACCGGGCGCACCGCGCCCTTCAGCCAGGAGTGCGGATCCTCCGAAATGGTCCGGGTGGCAAGGACTTCGGGCAGATCCCAGTCGATGTAGTCGCGGTAGAGCTGTTGCACGATCCGATGCGCGGACTCGGCGGAGTCGGCGGCGGCGAAGCGGGTGTCCCAGTCGGTGCCGGGCCGCGCCCAGCCGAGGAACGCCCACGTCGGCCCGGCGTCCTTGTGCAGGTAGGGCCCCCACCACGCCTCGCCCTGCTCGGCGAAGATGGAGAAGCCGCTGTGCGCCCCGCCCTGCGCGCTGCGGTGCGCGAAAACCTCTGGGCCGTAACCCAATCCGGTCACGGTGACGGTGAGCAGCTTGCGCTGGGGGGAGTCGTAGACGGTGCGCTCGGTGTCGATCGCGAACAGGTCGGACAGCCCGCCGCGCCCGGTGGCGACCAGCGTCAGATCGTGCGCGCCCGCGATGCCGTCCAGCTTCGCCGGGTCGACGGCCTCGACCACGAACCGGCCGCCGCGCTCCTGGAACGCGGTCAGCCGCTCGTCGGCCTTGAGGCGGGTGTCGACCGCGATGCCGACGAAACCGTCGAAATCGCCGTCGAAGCCGATCAATTCGGCGTTCTCCGGTCCGGCGATCCGCACGCTCAGGCCGGTGTGGTTGGGCGCGCGGTCGGCGTAGGTGTCCAGCCCGAGCGCGGCCTCGGCGGCCTGGGCCTCGCCGAAGCCGAGCGCGGTGCCGGTGGCGGGCACGTCGTCGCGCAGGGCGCGCTGATCGCGATCGCTGTAGAGGGTCACCTGGAACCCCGCGTCGAGCAGTCCGAGGGCGGCCGTGACTCCGGTCTGTCCGGCTCCCACGACGGCGGCGGTACGAGTCGAATTATCGTGCGTCATAACCGAAATGGTCCTTCCGATGCGGTGCTGGCCCGAGTGTTGGAATCACGGAGAATTGATCGGCGAATTGTCAGGACGCGGGCACGACGGAATTCGGACGAGCGACCGAATCCGGCAATACCGTCGAATCCGGCCCGCCCGGTCGGTATCTCGCGCCCCGATGGTTGTCCGGCAGCCGGTCACCCTTCCCGAACAGGGCATTGCGCAGCGTGCCGGGGGTGTGTTCGGCCGGATACGCACCGCGTTCGGTCAGCACCGGAATCACGTGTTTCACAATGTCTTCGAAACTGCCCGGCGTGATGGCGTAGGCGAGATTGAAACCGTCGACGTCGGTTTCGTCCACCCATTCCTGCAAGGTGTCGGCGACGGTCGCGCCGGAACCGACGAAAACCGGTCCGAGACCGCCGATTCCGCCCCACCGGGCGATATCGCGCACGGTCCATTCGCGGCCGTCGTCGTCGAATTCCTGGAAGGCCGCCACGGCCGAGCGGATGGCGTTGCTCTGCACATCGCCGATCGGGTCGTCGAGGTCGTAGCGCGACAGGTCGATGCCCATCCAGCCGGACATGAACACCAGCGCGCCCTCGGGGCTGGCGTAGGACAGATACTCCTCGTGCTTGCGCCGGGCGGCCTCGTCGGTGGCGTCGGTGACGATCGTGGCGAGGGTGTAGACGCGGGCGTCGTAGCGGCCCCGGCCCGCGCGCTCGAGTTCGTCGCGGATGCGCGAGACCGTCTGGGCCAGCACGCGTTTCGACGGCGCGCCGACGAAGATGGCCTCGGCGTTCTCGGCGGCGAACCGGGTGCCGCGCGGGGACGCCCCGGCCTGGTAGATCACCGGGGTGCGCTGCGGCGACGGTTCGTGCAGGTGGATGCCGGGGACGGTGTAGTGGGTGCCGCGGTGGCCGATGTGGTGCACCTTCGCCGGGTCGACGTAGACGCCGCGTTCGGCGTCGCGGACCACGGCGTCGTCCTCCCAGGAGCCCTCCCACAGTTTGTAGAGCACCTCGAGGTATTCGTCGGCCTGGTCGTAGCGCTCGTCGTGGTCGAGTTGGTCGGCCGCGCCGAAATTGCGTGCGGCCGAGGGCAGATAGCCGGTGACGACGTTCCAGCCGATGCGGCCGTTCGTCAGGTGGTCCAGCGTGGACAGCCGCCGCGCGAACGGATAGGGATGTTCGAAGCCGGTGCCGGTGGTGATGCCGAAGCCGAGGTGGGTGGTGGCCGCGGCCATCGCGGTCACCAGCAGCAGCGGATCGGCGACCGGGATCTGTGCGCCCTGGCGCAGCGCGGCGATGTCGTTGCCGCCGTAGACGTCGTAGGTGCCGAGCACGTCGGCGATGAAGATGCCGTCGAAACGCCCGCGCTCCAACAGTTTCGCCAGCTCGGTCCAGTAGCTCAGTTCCTTGTAGCGGTGCGACTGGTCGTCGGGGTGCCGCCACAGGCCCGGGGACTGGTGGGCGACGCAGTTCATGTCGAAGGCGTTGAACCGGATGCGCCGCGTCATCGCGCCACCTGCGGCTTCCGCTGGCCCGCGCTCCACGCGAACGGGAGCTCCGCGCCGTTGAGCAGGTGATCGCCGATGGCCCTGGCCTTCTGGATGGCCGGGTTGTGGACGGAGATGGTGCGGGCGTTGCGCCAATGCCGGTCCAGGCGCAGGCGTTCGGCGACGATGGACGCGCCGCCGAGTTCGAACAGCTGGGTGGTGGCGGCGAGCACGGTATCGATCACCGACAGCTGCGCCTGGGCGGCCGCGAGTTCGACCGCGTTCAGGCCCTTTTCGTCGGTGGCCCCCGCGGCCAGCACCTCGTCGAGCACGTCGGCGACGGCCAGCACGGTCGCGCGGGCGGAGAACGTCGCCGCGGACAGGCGGCCGATCACCTGTTGCACCAGCGGATCCTCGCGCGGCAGATCGGCGGCGGAGTGGGTGTAGCCGCGGGTGCGGGCCGAAACCCACTCGCGCGCATCGCGTTCGGCGCGCTGGGCGATGCCGGCGAGGACCGCGAGCTGGACCAGCTGGAGGTAGCCGGTGGCGTAGGTGGCCCCGGGCGCGCCGTAACCCGGGCCGAGGATACGGTCCTCGGGCACCCGGACGTCGGTGAATTCCGTTGTGCCGCTTGCTGTCAGGCGCTGGCCGAAGCCGTCCCAGTCGTCGTGCTGGCGCACCCCCGGCGCGTCGGCGTCGACCAGCACGCCGACCCGCTCCCCGTCCCGGTCGGCGGCGGCGAGGATGTGATCGGCGTAGAGCGATCCGGTGCTGTAGTACTTGGTGCCGTTGAGGACCCAGCCCTCGCCGTCGCGGGTGAGCCGGGTCCGATACCGGTCGACCGCGCCCACCCCCGGTTCGGTGATGGCGTTGCCGACCAGCGTGCCCCCCGCCACCGCCCGCAGCCAGTGCTCGCGCCGCTCCCCCGGCTCGGCGAGCAACTGGTCCTCCACGAAGGAGAAGTGCACCCGCAGTGCCTGCGGCAGATTCGACTCGGCCGCCGCGAGATCGATGAGCAGCCGGAACAGCTGCCGCACGCTCGCCCCGTAGCCGCCGAATTCGACGGGCACCCGCAGCGCCCCGAACCTCACCTCCCGCAACCACCCGACCTCCTCGTAGGGCAGGCGGCGATCGATCTCACGCTCGACCGCACCCGCGGCGATGCGATCGAAAACGGGCACGAAAACGGCATCGAGGTCCGCGTCGGAGACGGGCCGTACGGTGGTGGAGGTCATACCCGACGATGGCTCGCGAGGGCCGGTGAGCTCACGGGTTAGGCGCAGCCGGATCGGAACTCAGTTCCCGAACGAGGTCCTCGACCAGGGTCCGGATCCGATCCCGGATGGGCCGTACGGCCGCGACGCCGAGTCCGGCGGGGTCGTCGAGAACCCAGTCGCGATAGTCGACGCCCGGGAAGTAGGGGCAGGTGTCGCCGCAGCCCATGGTGACGACCACATCGGAGGTCCGGGCGGCATCGGGGGTCAGGATCGTCGGGGTCTGCGCGGTGATATCGATGCCCACCTCCGCCATGGCCTCGATCGCGGCGGGGTTGACGCGGTCGGCGGGTTCGGTTCCGGCCGAACGCACTTCGATGCGGTCACCCGCGAGTGAGGTGAGGAAGCCCTGGGCCATCTGGGAACGTCCGGCGTTGTGGACGCAGACGAACAGCACGCTGGGGCGGTGGTGGGCGGAGGTCATCGGCGCAGGGCGAGGGAGACGTACACCAGGGCGACGAGTACGGGGACCTCGATGAGGGGGCCGACGACACCGGCCAGGGCCTGGCCGGAGGTGACGCCGTAGGTGGCGATGGCGACGGCTATCGCGAGTTCGAAGTTGTTGCCCGCGGCGGTGAAGGCCAAGGTGGTGGTGCGGGCGTAGCCGAGGCGCAACAGCGCGCCGAGCAGATAGCCGCCGGACCACATGAGGGCGAAGTACGCCAGGAGCGGGACGGCGATGCGGGCCACATCGGCCGGGTGCGCGGTGATCCGGCCGCCTTGGAGCGCGAACAGGATCACGATCGTGAACAGCAGGCCGTACAGCGCCCACGGGCCGAGGCGGGGAAGCAGCGTCGCCTCGTACCACGTTCGGCCCCTGACCTTTTCGCCGAGGCGGCGGGTGGCGTACCCGGCCAGCAGCGGAATGCCGAGGAAGATCAGCACCGATTTCGCGATCTGCCCCGGGGAGGCGTCGATCGTGGTCCGGTCCAGGCCGAGCCAGCCGGGCAGCACGGACAGATAGAACCAGCCCAGCACCGCGAACATGAGGACCTGGAAGATCGCGTTGACCGCGACCAGGACCGCCGCGGCCTCGCGGTCGCCGCACGCCAGGTCGTTCCAGATGACGACCATGGCGATGCAGCGCGCCAGGCCGACGATGATCAGGCCGGTGCGGTACTCGGGAAGGTCGGGCAGCAGCAGCCAGGCGAGGGCGAACATGAGGGCCGGGCCGACGAGCCAGTTGAGGACGAGCGAGCCGAGCAGCAGCCCGCGGTCGGCGGTGACCGCGCCGAGGCGGTCGTACCGCACCCGGGCGAGCACCGGGTACATCATCACCAGCAGGCCGACGGCGATCGGCAGCGAGATCCCGTCCACCCGGATCGCGCTCACCGCGTCGCCGAGGCCGGGCATCGCGCTGCCCAACAGCAGGCCCGCCGCCATGGCCGCGCCGATCCACACCGGCAGGAACCGGTCCAGCACCGACAGTTTCGCGACGACCGGCCGCTCCGTGACCGTGGTCATGTCCGTGCCGCCGTATCGGCCCGTCCCGCAAGCGAATCCGACACCCGGTACAACACCTCGGGCACCACCCGGTAGTACACCCAGGAGGCGCGGCGCTCACTGGTCAGCAACCCCGCCTCCCGCAACACCTTCAGATGATGGGAGACCGTGGGCTGGCTGACATCGATGCCCGCCGACACATCGCAGACGCACGCCTCCCCGTCCGCGCGCGCCGCGATCGCCGACAACAGCCGCAGCCGAACCGGATCCGCCAGCGCCTTGAAGACCGCGGCCAGCTCGATCGCGGCCTCGGCGGTCAGCGGCGGCCGGACGCCGGGCGTGGCCGCGCATCCGGTGGCCACGCTCGGCGACGGCAGATCCGATTTCGACATGCATCGATATTGATCGATATCGAATCAGAAGGCAAGAGGCGCCTTCCCGATCCGAGTCAGCAGCACGCGCCCGCCCCGGTTCCACAGCACGCTCGGAGAGCGTCCGCGTCGTCGAGTCGCGTTGTGCCATCGAAGGTTTCGGCGTCGGCGAGGACGGTGTAGACCTCCCAGCGCTCGGCGTCGGGACCGTTCACCCACACCTTGTCCTGGGTGGCGAAACAGCAGGTGGTCGCGGTCTGCTCCGTGGTGAACAGGCCCGCGTCCGACAGCCGGGCGATCTCGGCGCGCACCCGTTCGGAGTTGTCCACCTCCACTCCCAGGTGGTTGACGTGCCCGCCGCGGCCCGGATTCTCGATGAGCACGAGTTTCAGCGGCGGCTCGGTGATGGCGAAGTTGGCGTAGCCGGGCTTGCGCTTGGCGGGCTCGGTGGCGAACAGGGTCGAATAGAACTCGACGGCCCGATCGAGGTCGTCGACGTCGAGGGCGAGTTGGATACGGGACATGGGACCGACCTCCAGTTGTGCGACATATGTCGAAGAAGTGACGGCATGAGTCTGCGCACCTTTTCGACATATGTCAATGCATTCGGTAGAGTCGGGCCATGCCCAAGGCGTTGCCCGTGATCGACATGTCGGCCCCGGTCTGCTGCGCGCCGGTGGCCGCCGGACCCGTGGACGACGACACCGCGCTCTCGATCGCGTTGCGGCTCAAGGCGATCGCCGATCCGGTCCGCGTGAAACTGATGTCCCTGCTGCTCACCAGCCCGGCCGGGGAGTCGAACGGCGGCGAACTGGCGGCCGCGGTCGGCCTGGCCGAATCCACCGTCAGCCACCACCTCGGCCAACTCCGCAAGGCGGGCCTGGTCGAATCCGAACGCCGCGGCATGAACACCTACCACCGCGCCCGCCGCGACGCACTCGCGGCGCTGTGCCTGGTGCTGGACCCGAACTGCTGCGGCTGATGACATGACGAGACCCCGCCCGGCACGGCATCCAGGCGGGGTCGGGGTCCCCCGGCGAACACTTACTGCCGGGTCTTCGCCACCTACTTGGCCGGAGTGAACGGCTGGTTGATGGTGGTGAAGTACTGCACCGCCGCGAGGATCGCGACCGGGGCGGTCACCAGCAGCTGGCCCGCGAGGGTGCCCAGCGCGCCGACGGCGATGATGCCGCCGAGGCAGCCGATGGCGGCGGCCGGGATGAAGGCGCCGAACAGGCCGACGATGGCGGCCGAGGCGACCGTGGCGCCCGCGATGCCGCCGAGCACGCAACCCACCGCGCCGCCCGCGATGCCGCCGACCAGGGTGCCGATCGTGGCGCCCGCGCTGATGGTGCTGGTCAGGCGGTTCCAGGCGGCCAGCTCACGGTCGTAGGGGGTCTTCCAGGGGGCGACGTCCTCGTAGGGCAGGGCGACCGGCTTGTAGACCGCGTGCTCGGTGTCGAACCGCGGGGTCAGCACGGCCGTGTGGTCGTGGATCTCGGCGGCGATCGGGAACACGAAATCGTCCACCCGGAAACCCAATTCGGCCCCGGCGACCGTGGTGCCGTCGGCCGCCTTGATCTTGAAGACGCCGTCCTCGACATTCAGCGAGCCGGAGTCGGTGGTGATCGTGACGTCCTTCTCGGTCGCGGTCGACCGGTAGTTCACCACGCCGTCCTCGGCGGGCGCGCCGGGCGCGGCGGTCACGGTCCCCGCGCCGATCGTGATCGTCGTGATCGCCAGGGCCGCGATCACGCCGAATTTGCTCATCTTCACAGGCTTTTCCTCATCATCGGGAGCGAGCGCTCCGAACCTCCATCCGGACACGACATTTCGGACGGTTCGGCAAGCGTCGGGCAAGCGGTGGACGGCGACGAGGGTTCCATGCAGGCAGATTCGAACCCGTGACTCGGCGATCCGCGGCGGCCACCATCAGGCTATGAGTCTGTCGTTCCACTGGTTCCTGCCCACCTACGGCGACTCCCGCAACCTCATCGCGGGAGGCCACGGCACGTCCATGGCGGGCGACCGACCGGCGTCGCTGCGTTATCTCAACCAGATCGCCGGGGCCGCCGAGGAGAACGGTTTCGAGGCCGTGCTCACCCCGACGGGGGCGTGGTGCGAGGACGCCTGGCTGACGACCGCCATGCTGGTGGAGACCACCGAGACCCTGAAATTCCTGGTGGCCTTCCGGCCCGGACTGGTCAGCCCCACGCTGGCCGCGCAGATGGCGGGTACCTTCCAGCGGCATTCGCGCGGGCGGCTGCTGCTCAATGTGGTGACCGGCGGGGAGCCGCACGAACAGCGCGCCTACGGCGACTTCCTCGACAAGGACGCCCGCTACGAACGGACCGGCGAATTCCTGCACGTGGTTCGTGAGCTGTGGCGAGCGCATGAACCGTTCTCGTTCGAGGGCAAGCACATTCGCGTGCAGGACGCGCTGCTGAACAACCGGCCCGATCCGCTGCCGCCGATCTTCTTCGGCGGCTCCTCACCGGTGGCGGGTCCGGTGGCGGCGCGATTCGCCGACACCTATCTGACCTGGGGCGAACCCCTGTTCGCGGTGAGCCGCAAACTGGAGTGGATCCGCAAGCTGGCCGTCGACCACGGCCGCATCCTCGACTACGGCCTACGCATCCACGTCATCTCCCGCGACACCTCCGAGCAGGCGTGGGCCGAGGCCGACCGGCTGCTCGAGGCGGTCGATCCCGCGGATATCGCTCGGGTGCAGGCGAATCTGGCCCAGAGCGAATCCGAGGGGCAACGCCGGATGCTCGAACTGCACGGCGGCAGCACCGAACGGCTGGAGATCGCGCCCAATCTGTGGGCGGGCGTCGGCCTGGTCCGCGGCGGGGCGGGGACCGCGCTGGTCGGGTCGCACGAGGAGGTCGCCGAACGCCTGATCGAGTACTCGCGCCTGGGCATCAAGCACTTCATCCTCTCGGGTTATCCCCATGTGGAGGAGGCGTACTGGTTCGGTGAGGGCGTCCTGCCGATCCTGCGCCGCCGCGGCCTGTGGCAGCCCGCGAACCAGCGCGAAAACCGTACCGTGGCAACGCCTTTCGCCACCGCCAGCGCCAGCAGCAGCTGACTACTTCTTCGCGGCGGCCTTGGCCTGCTTCTTGAATTCCCGGACCTGGGACAGCGATTCGGCGTCGCGGACGTCGGCGACCGAGCGGTGCGAACCCTCCTCGCCGTAGGCGCCCGCGGCCGCGCGCCAACCCGGCGCGTCGACGCCGAGTTGCTTGCCCAGCAGCGCGAGGAAGATGCGGGCCTTCTGGTCGCCGAAGCCGGGCAGCTCGCGCAGCCGCCGCAGCACCTCCTTGCCGTCGGGATCGCCCGCGGTCCACAGGTTCTCGGCCTTGCCGTCGTAGCGGTCCACGATGAACCGGGCCAGCTCCTGCACCCGCCGCGCCATCGACCGCCCGTACCGATGGATGGCGGGCGGCGTAGCGGCCAGCTCCTCGAACCGCTCCGGATCGGCCTCCGCGATCGCGCGGACATCGAATCCACCCATCCGCTCGGCCAGCTTCCACGGCCCCCGGAACGCGTGCTCCATCGGATACTGCTGATCGAGCAGCATCCCCGTCAACAGCGCGAAGTCGTCGCTCGACAGCAGGGCGTCGGCCTGCGGCTCCTGCGCGAGGCACAGTTTGCGGCTCACCATGCTCCGATCATCCCAGAGGGGGCTCGACCCCCGCGACGGCGGGCGGTGACACATGTCACAGTGCTACGCGCCCGTAGGGTTCGGGCCCGGTTATGGTGTGGCCATGCCCGAACCCATGGCTCTGAGTCTGCGTCCGGACCGTTTCGATCGGGACGGCCGGGACCAGCTCATCGACGTTCGTGATCTGCAAGCGGCGCTGCCCGGTATCCGGCGGTTGCGGCACTGGGCCCACGAGGCTTTGGCCCTGCGGCCCGGCGAGAGGGCGGTGGACATCGGCTCCGGCACCGGGTCGGAGGTCATCGCCTTCGCCGAGGCGGTGGGTCCGGCCGGGACCGCGATCGGGGTGGAACCGGATCCGAATCTGCTCGCCGCGGCCGAGCGCCGGGCCGCCGAGGCCGGATCGGCCGCGCGCTTCGTGCCCGGTGACGCCTACAACCTGCCGCTCGGCAGCGACAGCTACGACGCGGCGTTGTGCGAGCGGGTGTTCCAGCATCTGACCTCGCCCGCGCGGGCGACCGCGGAGATCGCCCGGGTGTTGCGGCCGGGGGGGCGCGTGGTGGTGATGGACAGCGATTGGGGTACCGCGATCGTGCATCCCGGGGACCGGGGCGTCGTGCGGGAGGTCATCGAGACCCTGATCGGCAACACCACCAATCCGTTCTCGGGTCGTCGCCTGCCGGGTCTGCTCACGCAGGCGGGGCTGGTGATCGACGAGGTGGGCTCGCACGCGCTGGTGCAGGACCGGGCCGTCGGCGCGGGTTCGCTGCTCGCCCGCATCTCCGCGATGGCCGTCGCGCGCGGGGCCGTCACCGAGGAGCAGCGGGAGACGTTGCTCGCGGAGCTGGACGCCGGGGCGCGCAGCGGCGACATCCATCTGTCGGTGACGATGTTCGCGGTCTCCGCGCACAAGCCGAACTGAACGGGTCCGGGGGTTTGCGGACCCCCGGACTCCGAGGTGTCGCCTACTCGCCCAGATACTTCTCGGTGGCCGCGAGCAGGACGCAGGTGGCCAGCCCGTTCATGGCGGCCTCGAGGTCGGGGAGCTCGGGGAAGCTCGGCGCGATGCGAATGTTCTTGTCCTCCGGGTCCTTTCCGTACGGGAAGGCGGAACCGGCGGGAGTGAGGGCGATGCCCGCGTCCTTGGCGAGCGCGACCACGCGGGTGGCCGTGCCCTCGAGGACGTCGAGGCTGATGAAGTAGCCGCCCTTGGGTTCGGTCCAGGAGGCGATCTTGGAGGCGCCCAGGCGCTCCTCCAGAATACGCAGCACCAGTTTGAATTTCGGCTCGAGCACCGCGCGATGCTTCTGCATGTGCGCGCGCACGCCCTCGGCGTCGCCGAAGAAGCGCACGTGCCGCAGCTGGTTGATCTTGTCGGGGCCGATGCTCTTCTTGGCGGCGTGCTTCAGGTACCAGTCCAGGTTGGTCCGGGAACCGCCGATGAAACTCACGCCGCCGCCCGCGAAGGTGATCTTCGAGGTGGACGCGAAGACGAAGGGCCGGTTGGGATTTCCGGCCGCGGCGGCCAGGCCCAGCACGTCGAGCACCGGATCGGCGGTGTCGGTCAGCGGGTGCACGGCGTAGGCGTTGTCCCAGAACAGGCGGAAGTCCGGTGCGGCGGTCCGCATCGAGACCAGTTCGCGCACAACCTCTTCGGAGAAGGTGACGCCGGTCGGATTGGAGTAGTTCGGCACCGCCCACAGGCCCTTGATCGCCGGATCGGCGGCGACCAGTTCGGCGATGCGGGCCACGTCGGGACCGTCGTGGTTCATGGCGATCGGAATCATCTCCACGCCCAGCGATTCGGTGATCGCGAAGTGCCGGTCGTAGCCGGGGCACGGGCACAGGAACTTCACCGGCTGATCCACCCAGCGGCGGTCGGAGTCGGCGGTGCCGTGCAGCATCGCGTAGACGATGACGTCGTGCATGAGTTCGAGGCTGGCGTTGTTGCCCGCCAGCAGGTTGTCCACCGGAATGCCGAGCAACTCGCCGAAGATCGCGCGCAGCTCCGGAAGTCCGTGCAGCCCACCGTAATTGCGGCAGTCGGTGCCGCTGGCGTCGCGGAAGTCGTCGGCCCCGGGCAGGTCGAGTAACTCCCGGGACAGGTCGAGTTGTTCGGGCGAGGGCTTACCTCGGGTGAGATCCAGCGTGAGCTTCTCGGTCTTCAGAGTCTCGTAGTTCGCGGTCTGCGTCTCGTGTTCGGACACGAGTTCCGCGTGGCTCATCAAACCGATCTGCGTTTGCCGGGGCATCCTGAGCAGCCTTTCAAGCAGCGAGGTACAGGGTTTGCGGACCGCGGCTTCTGGCGGCGATCCAGCCGCCCACGTTACTCGGTGGCAAGTCGGGGATGCGAGAGAATAGGGGACCCCGCGCACCCGGCAGAGCCCGTTGACCCTTGCTGCCTTCCGGCCCTGGGGGGGTTCACAGGATGCGCGCCGCGCGGGATCCGTGGGCCAGTGTAGCGGTCCGCGGGAGAGCGCGTCGCCACCCCCCACGGTCGCCCCGCGACGTGGGAGATCGGAGTAGTTACGATCGGTCGGACATTTTCGAGGGGGCTTCCGCGCCACGACCGGAGGAATGAGCAAGTGACAGGAACCAACCCGGGCCACCCGCAGAACGGGCACGGCAACGAAACCCAATGGTGGTCGACGCCGCCGGCCAGCACCAGCCCGGGCACGCCGATCACGGGAGCGGAGCCGACCGTCATGGGCGGCCACCAGGGCCCGGTCACCGGCGCGGATCCGACGGTACTGGGGGCGGGCTTCGACAACTACCAGGCCGCGCAGCAGACCTACGCGCAGCCGAGCTATCCGCCGCAGCCGTACGCGCAGCCCCCCTACGGCGCGCCGCCCGCCTACCCGAATCCGCAGTACCCGCAACCGAACAAGGGCGGCAACACCGGCTGGATCATCGCGGGCGTGGTCGGTCTGGTCGTCATCGTCGGCGTCGTGATCGGCGTGGTGGCGCTGACGAGCAACGGCGGCGGGAAGTCCGTCGTCGGGCCCGACAAGAAGAAGATCGACGGCAACTACGCGATGACCAACGTGACCAACGCGTGCACGCTGGTCGATCCGACCGTGCTGCGCAAGTGGGCCCCGAACCAGAAGGGCCAGCCCACCCACACCGAACGCGCGCCGCACGAGGACTTCGGCGGTGGTTCGCTCAATTGCCGGGCGAGCTACGACGGCGCCGGGAAGTACGGCAGTCAGGGGTCGGATCTGACCCTCGACGTCAGCTTCCAATCCCAGTACGGCACACCGGAATTCAACAGCTGGAAGGACTACGACACCAAGACCACCGGCAGCGGCCGGGCCTCCGGCGCCATCGCGGGGCTCGGCGAGCAGGCCTACTACGCCACCTACGAGCAGTCCTACAGCAGCTTCGTGGACTACGACTACACCTGTGCGGTCCTGGATTCCAACATGTCCGCCAAGGTGAAGTTCTCCATCCAGACCACGGCCGCACCGGACAAGGACGACCTCGCCACCACCTGCAAGGACCAGCTCAAGAAGGTGCTCGCGGGCCTGCACAAGTAACCCTGACCTGCCCAATTTCGAGTCATCCGCCGCCATTGGGTATATTGCTCGACGGAGGATTCGCCTAGTGGCCTATGGCGCTCGCCTGGAACGCGGGTTGGGTTAACGCCCTCAGGGGTTCAAATCCCCTATCCTCCGCCGAGGTGGACGCCTCCGACCGGCAGTGCCCGGTCGGAGGCGTTTTCCGTCTCGGTCCCGACAGGAACACATGACGCTCACGATTGCGCGGCACATCGCAGCCGCCCCCGACGACCGGCGCGTCGCCGACGACCTCGCGGCGGAGCTGCTCGAGCAGATCGACCGGCTCGAAGGCTCCCCCGCCCGGCTCGAGGCGGCCTTCGACGCCGCCTTGACGCATCTCCAAGCCCGCTGCCTGATCGATCCGCGGGCCGCCGAGGCCGAGACCTGGGAGTCGATCCTGAGCGCGATGCGGCTCGGCTCCGCCCTGTTCGCCGTCTCCGGACCGCGCGCCCACACCACCCCGGACAACTGGCTGACCGCCTTCTGGCTGGCCGTCGTCTGCCGCGACGCCCGCCGCCTGATCCGGCTCTGCGAGATTCCGGTGGACTGGTTGCGCTCGCCGACCCCGGACACCGACGAATTCGTCTTCCATTGGATCGAGGCCCTGCAAGCCCTCCTGCTCGGAAAGCCCTGGGCCACCCAATTGGAGAACGCGATCGCCCTGTCCTATCCCGAAATCGCCACCCTCGCCCCCCGCGACCTACTCCAATTCCTGCTCTATCCGCCCATCACCCTCTTCCACGCCCTCACTCGCCGTAACGCCGCCGAATTCAACGAGGCCCTGATCGACGCCCTCCAACTGCACCGCGAATACTGGGCCGTCAGCGAGGACCAGGCCAACGACCTCGACGGAGTCCTCTCCCTCCCCGTCCTGGGCCTGGCCTGCCTCGCCCGCGAGGCCGACCTCCCGATCGAGGTGGAATCCGACTATCTCCCGAAACACCTGTTGCTCGGCACCTGGGTGGACGAGTCCGATACCTGAATCGTGTTTGTCGTCCGCATGCCCGGGTACCGACGAGACGCCACGATATGAGTGGCTTCCGCTCCACCAGATCAACGTCGATCCAGAAGGAGAGGATTCATATGGCAATCGCCAAGAAAATCGGTGCGGTCTCCGCGGTGGTGGCCGCTGTGAGCGTGCCGGCGCTGCTGGCCGCACAACCGGCGGGCGCCGAACGAATCGGTGGTTGGTGCCCGGCGAGTGTGATGCGGTTCGAGACGAACCCGCTGGGAATGCAGACCGTGCCGGTGAACGCGAACTTCGACGCGGACATCGGGCATTGCGCGGGTACGCCCGCGGGCGACACCAAGTTCCACGCCAACTTCACCGGCAACGGCAGCTGCAACGACGCCATCGGGCAGGTGGAGGGCACGCTGGCGTGGGCCAACGGTCAGATCAGCCGGGTGGCCGGGCAGTGGCACGTGCCGGGTGGCAACAACCCGCCGCCGGTGACCAACACCCTCGAGATCCTGGACGGACCGGGAGCGGGCGGTGAGGTGCACATCGATCAGGGTCCGGTCGACGCCTATCCGCTCGGCGGGCCGTGCATGAACGGGACGGCCACCAACGGCCAGATTCCGATCTCGACCGTCCACTTCAACTAGGGTGCGGCGGTCTCGGGTGCCAGGCGCGCGCGGCGCCGGGCACCTGGCATGTCAGTCGCGAAGGGCCGCAACGACTTCGGTGAGCGAGTCGGCGAGCAGCGCGGCGTACCGGTCGGCGTCGACCACGGCGGGATCGGCGTGCACGGACACCGTGACGGTGTCGCCCAGCCCGTGCACCCCGTGGGTCAGGTGCATGACCGATCCGATCGCCGGGAAACCCGCCGTGAAACGCACCGCGCCGCCCGCGAGAGCGAGATCGGCGGGACCGCGGTACACACTCGAGACGACCGTGTGCGCGCCGAGCGTCTCGGGTACCGCGTCCAGCGGATAGGTCGCGACATCGCGACGCAGGATCGGGGCGGGGATGACATCGGTGACGCGATCGGGCGCGGTCAGCAGCGGATGCAGCGCGCGGGCGCGCCGCCGGGCGAGGGTGGCGGCGATCAGCTCGGCGCGGCGTCGCGGATCCGGTTCGCCCGCTTCGAGTTCCACGGCGAGATCGCGATAGTTGTTGCGCGCCTCGCCGTCCGGTTCGGGTGACGCCATCGGCACCTGCGCGGCGAGAGCGTCTCCCGTGCCGAGGTAGCGCGCCAGGGCCGGGCCGACGGCGGTCAGGACGGTCACCGTCACGGTGTGCCCCGGTATCCGCAGGTCGTCGCGGACCAGCATGCGCACGGCGTGCGCGCGTGGCGCGGGTCCGCGGTTCAGCGGTGTCGGGGGTACCTGCGCGGCGGGCGCCGGAATCGCACCGCGGGCGGTCAGCTCGGCCAGTTCCCGGCGTGACCGTTCGGCGGCCAGTCCGCGAAACATGGTGCGGCCGAGATCGATCGGAAGTATCGCCAGCGAGATCGATTCCGTCGCAACGTCTTTGAACCAGCTGAGGAGAGACGGGCGAAGACCACTCGCCGAGCCCGGGTCGATACCCGCTGGCGGGGAAGCGGAAAACAGCTCCCGAGCGATGGCCGCGGCGCGGCGGCCGTCGGCGAGCGCGTGCGACAGCTGCAATACCGCCAGGGTCGCGGGCTGGGACCCGCGCGGCGCATCCCGCACCTCGCGCATCAGATGCAACCGCCAGGCCCGCTCATCGGCCCGCAACGTCTCCCCCACCACGTTCTCCAGCACCGCGACGAGATCCGCCCACCCGGGGCCCGCGGCGTGCTCCACCACCTGATCGTCCGTCACCGCGCGGGGCGCCCACTCGGGAAAGGCGAAGCGGCGCTCGCGAACCCGCACCCGGAGGTCGGGTATCCGCGCCGCGCGCTCGAGCACCCACGCCCGCAGCTCCGCCGTCGGCAGGCCGGTCTCGTCGAAGCAGTACAGCAGGAACAGGTCGTTGCCCATCCGCCGCGACAGCCAGTATCGGGTGGCGTCCCGCGCGGACATCCGGTGCATCCGACGACCCTATCGGTCCCGCCTCCCGAACCGGCGCAAAGCCTTACGGGCGGGATGTCCGAAATGCTACCGTGTGTAGTAGCAGATACCGATCCAATCCCGGTTTGGGGGGTGACTGCCATGGCAGTTACTAACGGTGCTCTCGGTCGAACCGTTGCGCGGCAGGCCGATTCGATGGACAGCCGCTACACCGCGGCCGCTTTCGTCAAGAGATCCATCAACAAGGTGTTCCCGACGCACTGGTCGTTCCTGCTCGGTGAGATCGCCCTGTTCAGCTTCGTCATCCTGCTGCTGTCGGGGGTGTATCTGACGCTGTTCTTCGATCCGTCCATGACCGAGGTCGTCTACCAGGGCTCGTATCAGCCGCTGCGCGGGGTGAGCATGTCGCGGGCCTACGAATCGGCGCTGGGCATCTCCTTCGACGTGCGCGGCGGGCTGTTCGTGCGGCAGATACACCATTGGGCCGCACTGCTTTTCGCGGCCTCGACGATCGTGCACCTGTGCCGGATCTTCTTCACCGGCGCGTTCCGGCGGCCCCGCGAGGCGAACTGGGTGATCGGGGCGATCCTGCTGATCATCGCGATGTTCGAGGGCTTCTTCGGCTACTCGCTGCCCGACGATCTGCTCTCCGGCACCGGACTGCGGGCGGCGTTCTCCGGCATCACGCTCGGCATGCCGCTGATCGGAACCTGGTTGCACTGGTTGATGTTCGGCGGCGACTTCCCCGGCGACATCATCATCCCGCGGCTCTACATCGCGCACGTGCTGCTGTTCCCGGGCATCATGCTGGCGTTGATCGGGGCGCACATCGCGCTGGTCTGGTATCAGAAGCACACCCAGTTCCCGGGGCCCGCGCGCACCGAGCGCAATGTCATCGGCGACCGCATCGTGCCGGTGTTCTCCATCGATCAGACCGCGTTCTTTATGTTCACCCTCGGCGTGCTGGCGGTCATGGGCGGGGTGCTCCAGATCAATCCGATCTGGAATCTGGGGCCCTACAACCCGTCTCAGGTGTCGGCGGGCACCCAGCCCGACTTCTATCTGATGTGGACCGACGGCTGGCTGCGCCTGTTCCCGGCGTGGGAGGGCTACCTGTTCGGGCACACGATTCCGGGCGCGGTGTCGGCGGCCGTCATGATGCCGATCATCTTCGGGGTGCTGATCGGCTATCCGTGGATCGAGAAGCGGCTCACCAAGGACGACGCGCACCACAACCTGTTGCAGCGCCCGCGCGACGTCCCGGTGCGAACGGCGGTGGGCGCCATGGCCTTGACGTTCTACGTGGTGTTGACCCTGGCCTGCGTCAACGACATCATCGCCTACCGGTTCGACATCTCGCTCAACGCGACGACGTGGGCGTTCCGCCTCGCACTGCTGTTCGGCCCGCCGCTGGCCTATACCGCGGCCTACCGGTTGTGTATCGCGTTGCAGCGCAGCGATCGCGCGGTGCTCGAGCACGGCATCGAGACCGGCATCATCCGGCGGCTGCCGCACGGGGAGTACATCGAACTGCACCAGCCGCTGGGCCCGGTCGACGAGCACGGCCATCCGATCCCGCTGGAATACCAAGGGGCGGCGGTGCCGAAGAAGATGAACCGGCTGGGCCTGTCGGGCAAGCCGGGCAACGGCAGCTTCCTGTTCGCCGATCCGGCCGAGGAGGACCGGCAGCTGCGCGAGGTGGACCGAGATCAGGAGCACCGGCAGTTGGCCGCGCTGCGGAGTCGACAGCGGGGTGGCGAGTAGACCCCTCGGCCGTGTCCCGGAGTCGGCGGTAGACCGGTCGGCCGCGTCGCGAAGTGGGCAGCTGGTGGGAAGTAGACCCCTTGCCGCGTCCCGGAGGGGGCAGCGGATGGGGAGATCGCTCGGCCGCGTTGGGGAGTGGGCGGCGGGTGAGGAGTAGATCCCTCTGCCGCGTCGTGAAGTCGGCAGCGGGGGTGGGAGTAGGCGGTGCGCGGAGCTGCGAAGGCCCCGAGTCGTGCGACCCGGGGCCGGGTTTGACGAAACTACGGTCGGGCGGTCAGGCTCGCCGGAATTCCCCCTCGGTCACGCCGGACACGAACGCGTCCCATTCGCCGGGGGCGAACGCCAGCACGGGTCCGGCGCCGCGGTCCTTGGTGTCCCGCACGGCGACATTGCCGTCCCGGAGGAACGCCACTTCCACGCAGTTCCCGTCCGGCCCGCTATGTCTGCTCTTGCGCCACTGCGCACCCTCGTAATCAACCTTCACAGGACTGACTCCTTTGCTGCGTCGAGAACGATTATTTCCTGGCATCGTTGGTACTGAATCGCGCCTAAGGTGCAGGCGCACTGTGCATTCGCTGTGCACGTCCACTTAGTGCACCTATGGGGTTTGCCCCCGGTATGCACCCTAGCAGGTTTCGCCTATCCGGCATCGATTAGTTTTCTTCCACAAACTTGGATCTCGCACAAGTAACGAATCGGACAATTGTTTGCGAGCCTATTGCTACTAATTGGTAGGACGATGTCGGCAAACTCCGAATTAGAAATATTTCACTTTGTCGTTCGGTATGGGGGACAGCGCATTTCACGCGGGCGCGACCGGGGTGGATCATGGGCTACGTGGTGCAACGCGATCGAGACGAGGGCGGCCGTGCCCGGAATGCCCGTCCCCGCGACCGTCTGGGCAGGCCGCTGCCGCCGGGCAGTCCCGGGGTCGAGCGAATTCCGGACGATCTGGACCTGCCGCCCGAGGAGACGCTGGTCTTCGCGCAGCGACTGCTCGACGACGGGTACGCCTTTCACGCGCACGAGGTCCTCGAGGCGGCGTGGAAGAACGGGCCGTTCGCCGAACGAATGCTGTGGCAGGGTCTGGCCCAGTTCGCCGTCGGCCTGACGCACATCCAGCGCGGCAATCCGAAGGGCGCGCGGACCCTCCTCGACCGTGCCGTGGGCCGATTGCGGGCCGCAAGCCCTGCTCCCTACGCCGTCGATGTCGCAGGTCTGGTGGATTTTGCCGAAGGACTACTGGACGAACTGGACACCGGCCGCGAAATCGATGAAGCGCGCTTGCGTCCGCGTCTACGGGGCTGAACATGACCGATCACGCCGCGGGCCGCTTCGCGCCCAGCCCCTCGGGCGATCTGCATCTGGGCAACCTCCGCACCGCGCTGCTGGCCTGGCTGTTCGCCCGGTCCACCGGGCGCGCCTTCCGGATTCGCGTCGAGGACCTCGACCGCGTGCGGCCCGGCGCGGCCGAGCGGCAACTGGCCGACCTGGCCGCGATCGGACTCGATTGGGACGGGCCGGTGACGTGGCAGTCGCGGCGGATCGACCGGCATCACGCCGTCATCGACGAACTGACCGCGGCCGGGCTGACCTACGAATGCTTCTGCACCCGGCGGGAGATCCAGCAGGCCGCGAGCGCGCCGCACGGCCCGATGGGCGCCTACCCCGGCACCTGCCGCGCGCTGACCGCGACCGAGCGCGCGGCCCGGCGCGCCGAGGGCCGACCCGCCGCGCTCCGATTGCGCTCGCGGACAGCCGAATTCGAGATCGTCGACGAACTGCACGGTCGATATCGCGGTGTGGTGGACGATTTCGTGTTGCGCCGGGGCGACGGCACCCCCGCGTACAACCTCGCCGTCGTGGTCGACGACGCGGATCAGGGCATCGATCAGGTGGTGCGCGGCGACGACCTGTTGCCGTCCACGCCCCGGCAGGCGTATCTGGCCACGCTGCTGGGGTTTTCGGTGCCGCGGTACGCGCACGTGCCGCTCGTGCTCAACCGCGAGGGCAAGCGCCTGGCGAAGCGGGACGGCGCGGTCACCCTCGCGGATCGGCTCGCGCTCGGCGAGACTCCCGGCGACGTGGTCGCACTGCTCGCCGCCTCGCTCGGCTATCGTGCGAACACGCCCGTCGAGCTGTTGGGCAGTTTCCGCCCGGAATCGTTACCCGGACAACCATGGACATTCGATCCGCTCGACGTGGTGAATTCCGGCGGGAATCCGTAACGTACGCAGACGTCGCGAAACTACGACCATTTCACACGAGGAACTTCAGATGACCAGTGGTGGGTACGACCCCAACCAGTATCCGCAGGGCGGGCAGCCGTACGGCCAGCCGTACCCGCAGCAGGGCCAGCCGTACGGCGGCGGCCAGCAACAGCCCTACGGGCAGCAGCAGTACCCAGCCGGTGGCCAGCAACCCTATGGGCAGCAACCGAATCCGAGCGGCGGCGCGCCGTACGGGCAGCAGCCGGGCGGCCCTGGCTACGGACAGCAGCCCTACGGCCAGCAGCAGCCCTACGGCGGCGGGCAGGAGCCCTACCCGGGTCAGCAGCCGTACCCGGGCGGGCAGAACTACGGGCAGCAGCCCTACGGCGGGCAGCCGGGTGTGCCGGGCGGAGCGGTGCCCGGTGATCTGGGCATGCGCTTCCTGGCTCGCCTCATCGACGGCCTGCTCATCGGGGTGCCGATCGCGATCATCTTCATCTTCCTCGGCCGTGGCTTCGGCATTCAGCTGGTGGAGACGGCGGTCATCGCGCTCGCCAACCTCGCCTACTTCGTGCTGATGGAGAGCTCGCAGGGCGGGACGCTCGGCAAGAAGTGGCTCGGTATGCGGGTGGTGGGCCCGGACGGCGGACTGCCCGACCAGGCGAGCTCGCTCAAGCGCAATCTGTGGGTGGTGGCCCAGATCGTGCCGTGCATCGGCAGCCTGATCTCGCTGGGTCTGGCCATCTACATCGCCGTGACGATCTCCCAGGATCCGAACGGGCAGGGCTGGCACGACAAGTTCGCGGGCGGCACGCAGGTGCTCAAGGGCTGATCGTCGCTCGAAAGATCAAGGGGCGCACTCGGTTTCGAGTGCGCCCCGTTTCGTTCCCGTACTCAGTTGGTGCTGCCGACGGCGATGACGAAGACGAACCACAGGACACCGAGGACGAGGGCGACGCCGCTGATCCAGATGCCCGCGAGCGCCAGGCCGCGACCCTCCTGGCCGGTCTGCTTGATCTGGTTGAGGGCGATCGGGCCGAGGATGAGGCCGACCACGAAACCCAGTCCGCAGGTGACGAATCCGATGAGGGAGGCGATCAGCGCGCCGATGGCCATGCCGTTGGTGCCGCGCTGCTGGGGATAGCCGTAGGGCTGGTAGCCCGCGGCGGCGTAGCCGTAGCCGGGCTGACCGTAGAGCGACGACGGCTGCGGCTGCGGCGGGTAGCTCGGGTAGTGCTGCTGCGGCGGCGGGGTCATGGGCTGGGCCGGATAGCTCGGTGCGGACGAGTGGCCGGGCGGCGGTGCGGACGGGGTCGGCGGCGGCACCGAAGCGTGGCCCCCGGACTCCGACGACACACCCTCGCCGCCGTACTGCTTCCACCATTCGTCGGAATCGCCGGGATTCGTCATGGTCACAGCCTATTCCACAGCGGGCCGCTGCCGGTATCGTCCAGACCTCGTGAGTGACACCATGCAATCTCCCGACGTCGAGGGGCCTGGACGCCCCGCGGCCGAACACGCAGCGTTCGCCAAGGCCGCGGGGGGACCGTACACCCTGATCGTGACGCTGTTCACGGCCACTTTGATGATCTCCAACATCTGCGCGACCAAGGGCGTGCAGTTCTTCCGCGGCGAACATCTGTCGCTGGGGCCGATCGACGTCCTGCCGATCACCACCGACGCCGCCTTCTTCCTGTTCCCCCTCGCCTACGTCATCGGCGACGTGCTGAGCGAGGTCTACGGCTTTCGTGCGGCTCGGCGCACGATCTACTACGGGTTCGGCATGCTGGCGCTGATGGTGGTCTGCTTCTGGATCGCGATCGGTTTGCCCGCGGCGGACTTCTACGGCAATCAGGACGCCTTCCGCACGGTCGTGGGCACCACGCCGCAGCTGGTCGCGGCCGGGCTCGCCGGGTACGTGGTCGGGCAGTTCCTCAACTCGATGACGCTGGTGCTGATCAAGGAGCGCACCAAGGAGAAGCATCTGTGGGCGCGGCTGCTCGGGTCGACCGTGGCCGGGGAGTTCGGGGACACGCTGATCTTCTGCTCGATCGCGGCCACGGCCATCGGGATCGATACGTGGGGGGCGTTCATCAACTATGTGATCGTCGGGTTCGTGTGGAAGACCTCGGTGGAGGTGTTCATCCTGCCGATCAGTTATCGGGTAATCGCGTACCTGAAGAAGCGCGAGAGTACTTACGCGCCTTTGGAAAAGCCTGCCCTGTATTCGTAACCCTGTGCCCCGGCGTCCCCTAACCCTGTGCCCCGGCGTGCTTTTCGCCGGGGCCCCGCCACTTCCCCAGGAACTCGGCCTTGAACTCGTCGAAGTAGCCGCCCTCGATCGACGCCCTGATGTCGTCGACCAGTCGGACCGTGAACCGTTCGTTGTGGATCGTGCACAGTGTCGAGGCGAGCATCTCCTTGGCCTTGAACAGGTGGTGGATGTAGGCGCGGGTGTAGTTCGCGCAGGTGTAGCAGTCGCAGTCCGGGTCCAGCGGGGTGAAGTCGCGGCGAAAACGGCTGGTGTTCACGTTGAATCGGCCCGTGGCCCGGTAGATGGCCGCGTTGCGGGCGACGCGGGACGGGTTGACGCAGTCGAATGTGTCCGCCCCGTTCTCGACGGCGACGAAGAGGTCCTCGGGCTCGCTGATGCCCAGCAGGTGGCGCGGCTTGTCCTCGGGGAGTTCGTCGCAGCACCAGCCCACGATCGTGCCGAGGTTGTGCTTCTCGAGCGCGCCGCCGATGCCGTAGCCGTCGAATCCGGTGCCGCCCGCGCCGCGCATGGCGTCGAGATCGCGGCATGCCTTGCGGCGCAGGTCCTCGTACTGCGCGCCCTGGATCACCGCGAACAGGGCCTGATAGGGGCGATGCGCGCGGGCGGCGGTGAGCCGTTCGTGTTCGTCGACGCAGCGCTGGGCCCATTCGTGCGTGCGGCGCAGCGAATTCTCTTGGTAGGCACGGGTGTTCATGAGGGTGGTGAGCTCGTCGAAGGCGAACATGACGTCCGCGCCCAGTTCGTGCTGGATGCCCATCGAGACCTCGGGGGTGAAGCGGTGCCGGGACCCGTCCAGATGCGACCGGAAGGTCACCCCGTCGTCGTCGACGACCGCCAGCCGTTCCTTGCCCTCGGCGATCACGTCGTCGCTGCGCACCCCCACGGCCTCCATGGCCAGCACCTTCTTGAACCCCACCCCCAGCGACATCACCTGGAAGCCGCCGCTGTCGGTGAACGTCGGCCCCGCCCAGTTCATGAACGCCCCCAGCCCCCCGGCCTCGTCCACGATATCCGCCCCCGGTTGCAGATACAGATGATAGGCATTGGCCAGCAACGCCTGCGCCCCAAGCTCTTTCATCGCCTCCGGCACCACCGCCTTGACCGTCGCCTTGGTCCCCACGGGAACGAACGCGGGCGTCCGAATCTCCCCGTGCGGCGTACGAATCACCCCCGAGCGACCGTGCCGCCCCGCGAGCCGAGTACTGACACTGAATCCAAACGACGACTGATCGGGCACCCCGCCATAGTGCCGCCCTGCCCCCGGCGCTGGCGCGCCGGGGGCAGGGACAAGAGGGGCGGGGAGCCAGGGACATGAGGGATGGCAGCCGGGGACATGAGGGGGCGGTAACCAGAGACATGAGGGGCGGCGCCGGAGACGTGAGGGCGGCCAGGAACCTGAGGAAACGGCAGCGAGGGAGATGAAGAAACGGTAGCGAGGGAGATTGAGGAGACGGCCAGCCAGAGGGGCTGAGGGGGCGGGAGTCAGGAACCCGAGAAGGCGGCAGCCAAGGGGACATGAGGGGCGGGGAGCCAGGAACCTGAGAAGGCGGGGCCGGGACACGAGGGGACGGGGCCGGGACGTAAGGGCCAAGGCCGAGGAGACGAGGGCCGAGACCGGGGACACAAGGGCCGGGGCCGGGGCCGGGGACACGAGAGCCGAGGCCGGGGACACGCGCTGGCGCCGGGAGACGAAGGCCGGAGCCGGGCATGTGGAGGGCGGGAGGGGTGTCAGGCGTCGACGGGGCTTTCGTCTACCAGGTCCTGGTCTACTGCGGCGCCTACGAATTGGGCGTTGTAGAGGCGGTGGTAGGGGCCGCGGTGGGTTAGGAGTTGGGTGTGGGTGCCGGTTTCCACTATGTGGCCGGAGTCCATGACGACTATGAGGTCGGCGTCGCGGATGGTGGAGAGGCGGTGGGCGATGACGAAGCTGGTGCGGTCGCGGCGGAGGGCGGCCATGGCCTGTTGGACGAGGAGTTCGGTGCGGGTGTCGACCGAGCTGGTGGCCTCGTCGAGGATGAGGATGGTGGGCTTGGCGAGGAAGGCGCGGGCGATGGTGATGAGCTGCTTCTCGCCCGCGCTGACGCCCGCGCCCTCCTCGTCGATGACGGTGTCGTAGCCGTGCGGGAGGGCGTGCACGAAGCGGTCGACGTAGGCGGCGCGGGCCGCGGCGACGATCTCCTCCTCGGTGGCGCTGGGGTTGCCGTAGGCGATGTTCTCCCGGATGGTCCCGCTGAACAGCCACGTGTCCTGGAGGACCATGCCGATGCGGGAGCGCAGCCGATCCCGGGTCATGCGGGTGATGTCCACGCCGTCGATGCTGATGGTCCCGGAGTCGAGCTCGTAGAACCGTTCCAGCAGATTCACCAGCGTGGTCTTGCCCGCGCCGGTGGGGCCGACGATCGCGACCACGTGCCCCGGCTCGGCGACCAGCGACAGATCCTCGATCACCGGCTTGTCGGGCTCGTAGCGGAACGACACCGCGTCGAATTCGACCCGGCCCCGATCCACCGGCCGCTGATCCTCCACCTCGGGATCGGGCACCTGCTCCTCGGCGTCGAGGATCTCGAAGATCCGCTCGGCCGAGGCCACCCCGGATTGCAGCAGGTTGATCATCGACCCGATCTGGGTGAGCGGCTGGGTGAACTGCCGCGAGTACTGGATGAACGCCTGCACCTCACCCAGCGACAGACTTCCCGACGCCACCCGCAACCCGCCGACGACGGCGATCAGCACGTAGTTCAGATTCCCCACGAACATGATCACCGGCATGATCAGTCCGGAGATGAACTGCGCCTTGAAACTCGACTCGTAGAGCCGCCCGTTGCGCCGATCGAACTCCTGGCCCACCTCCCGGTTGCGCCCGAACGCGGTGACCACCTCGTGCCCGGTGTACGCCTCCTCGACCTGCGCGTTCACCAGACCGGTGTAGCGCCACTGGTTCACGAAGTGCGGTTTGGAACGCTTGGCGATCTGCGCGGTCACGACGACCACCACCGGAACCGTCAGCAGCGCGATGATCGCCAACAGCCACGAGATCCAGAACATCATGGCGAGAATGCCGATCACGGTCAGCACCGAGACGACCAGCTGGCTCAGCGTCTGCTGCATGCTCTGCGCGACATTGTCGACGTCGTTGGTCACCCGCGACAGCACATCGCCGCGCGGGGTCGAGTCGAAGTAGCGCAGCGGCAGCCGATGGATCTTCTCCTCGATCTCGGCGCGCAGTCGCTTCATCGCCCGGTTGATCACCGAGATCAGCAGATACGCCTGCAACCACCCGAACAGCGCCGACGCCAGATACAGCACGAGCACCAGCACCAGCACCCGGCCCACGGCCGAGAAGTCCACGCCCACACCGGGAATCACGTGCATCCCGCCGAGCATGTCGGCCAGCCGGTCCTGTCCCTGCGCGCGCAGCGCGGCGATCGCCTGCTCCTTGGACAGCCCGGCGGGCAACTGCTTGCCGACCACGCCGTCGAAGATGATGTTGGTCGCCTTGCCCAGGATCTGCGGCCCGAGCACGGTCAGCACCACCGAGGTGGTGGCCAGCACGAAAATGGCCACCAGATAAGCCTTTTCGGGCGCGAGCCGGGCCAGCAGCCGCTTCAGCGACGGGCCGAACGACTTGGCCTTCGCGTCGGGCGCGCCCGGCGGCATCCCCGGCCTCATCGAGCCGCCTCCTCGGGACTGAACTGCGATTCCACGATCTCGCGATACTCCGCGCAGTCGCGCAGCAGCTGGTCGTGCGTGCCCAGGCCGACCATCTCCCCGTCCTCGAGCACCACGATCTGATCCGCCTCGCGGATGGTCGAAACCCGTTGCGCCACCGTGATCACCGCGGCCTGCTCGACCTCGGGTCGCAGCGCGTCGCGCACCCGCGCGTCGGTGGCCACGTCGAGCGCGGAGAAACAGTCGTCGAACAGGTAGATCTTGGGCTTGCGCACCAGCGCCCGCGCGATCGCGAGCCGCTGACGCTGCCCGCCCGACACCGTCGTACCCCCTTGCGCCACTTCGGTTTCCAGCCCCTTCGGCATATCGCGGACGAAATCGGCGGCCTGGGCGATCTCGAGGCAGCGCCACAGCTCCGCGTCGGTGGCGTCCGGATCGCCGTAGCGCAGATTGGAGGCCACCGTGCCGGAGAACAGGTACGCCTTCTGCGGCACCAGGCCGATCTGCGAGCGCAGCAGATCCAGATCGAGATGGCGGACGTCGGTGCCGCCGACGTACACCGCGCCGTCGGTGACGTCGATCAGCCGCGGGATCAGATTGATCAGCGTGGTCTTGCCCGATCCGGTCGAGCCGACGATCGCGGTGGTGGTGCCCGGTTCGGCGCGGAAGCGGATGCCGCGCAATACGGGTTTCTCCGCGCCCGGGAACTTGAACTCCGCGAAGGCGACGTCCACCGTGCCCGGATCGGCGGTGAACGACCGCGGCAACGGCGGTGGGCCGACCGAGGTCTCGGTGGCCAGCACCTCGCCGATCCGCTCGGCCGACACGGCCGCGCGCGGGGCGAGCATGGCCAGGAACGAGGCCATCATGACGGCCATGAGGATCTGCATGATGTAGGACAGCAGCGCGGTCAGCGAACCGATCTGCATCGCCCCGTCGTCGATGGCGTGCCCGCCGAACCAGATCACCGCGACCGTGGTCAGATTGCTGATCAGCATGACCGCCGGGAACATCAGCGCGGTCAGCCGCCCGACGTACAGCGACGCGTCGGTGAGTTCGGAGTTGGCGACGCCGAAGCGCCACGCCTCGAGCCGCTCCCGCACGAACGCCCGGACCACCCGGATGCCGGTGATCTGTTCGCGCAGCACCCGATTCACCGCATCGATGCGCTCCTGCACGCGCCGGAAGCCGGGCACCATGCGGGAGATGATCAACGCCATGGTCAGCGCCAGCAGCGGCACCGCGACCAGCAGGATCCACGACAGCCCGGCGTCCTGCCGGACCGCCATGACGATGCCGCCGACGCACATGATCGGGGCCATCACCAGAATGGTCACGCTCATCACCACGAGCAGCTGCACCTGCTGGACATCGTTGGTGTTGCGCGTGATCAGCGAGGGCGCGCCGAAGATGCCGACCTCGCGCGCGGAGAACGTGCCCACCCGGTGCAGCAGCGCCGCGCGCATGTCCCGGCCCGCGCCCATGGCCGCCAGCGCGCCGAAGTACACCGACACCGACGAGGCCAGGATCTGCACGCCCGAGACCAGCAGCATCCAGCCGCCGGTGGACCAGATGTAGCCGATATCGCCCTTGGTCACGCCGTTGTCGATGATGTCGGCGTTGAGACTGGGCAGATACAGCATCGCGATGACGGAGATGAGTTGCAGCACAACGACACCCAGCAACTGGGTGCGATAGGGGGCGAGGAAGCGCCGCAGCAGTCCGATCATCATATGCGTGCAGGCTACCGTCTCGATGTGACCGGCGTCGCCCTCATTTCCTCCGGGTCGTCGGGTGTCATGGTCCCTCCGGCAGGGGTCGCCGCGCCCACGCGCCCGGATCGCTGGTCAGCTCGGCGACGAAGTCCGGCAGTTTGTCCCAGGCGATGTCGGCGATCGACACCCGCTCGAGCACCGCGCGGATGTTGACCCGCAACGCGATCCACACCGGTTGCAGCGATTCGGCCGCGCCCGCGTAACGCACGTCCTCGGGCCGCTGCCCGCGCACCGAGGCGAGCGGACCCTCCACGGCCCGGATCACGTCGGCCACGCTGATGGCGGCGGCGGGCCGGGCCAGCCGGTAGCCCCCGTCGGGGCCGCGGCGGCTGGTGACCAGTCCGGCGCGGCGCAGTTCGGCGGCGGCGGACTCGAGGATCTTGGGCGGGATGGACTGGGCCGTGGCGATCGCGTCGGCCTTGACCGAATCCGGTTGCGCGCGAGCGATTTCCAGCAGGATCCGGACCGCGTAATCGACCCTAGCCGAGATGTGCACAGCCGCTCCCGACCGCGTTGCCGGCGCCCAGCACACCGAGCGCGGAATCCAGCAGCACGCGCTCGATCAGCTCGTCACCGGCGACGGGCACCAGATCCCTCGACCACAGCGCGGTGCCCAGCACCTCCAGCGCCGCGGCCGCCCGCAATTGCGCCTCCTCCGACGGATCGGGTCCGGCCAGCCAGCGGGCCAGTCGCCGATGCAGATCGATCATGTCCGGATAGCGGTTGCCGATCGCGTTGATGATCGCGACGGTGTCGCGCACGCACATCGCGCCCGCGGTCCGATGCCGCAACAGCGTGCGCAATTGCCGGCTGAGCACCGCGCGCACGGCATTCGGGGTGTGGTCGATCGGCTCGGCCTCGTCCACGACCTCCTTCAGCTCGTCGAAAACGGGCTCGATGATGGCGAGCAGCAGATCCAGTTTCGAGGCGTAGTGATAGTAGAGGGAGGCTTTTGTGATTCCCACCGCATCCGCGACCTCGCGCAGGCTCGTCTGTTCGAATCCCTTGCTCGAAAACAGCCGCACCGCAGCGTCTCTGATCGCGTCCTTGGTCCCTCCACCTGCGACAACGGCTCCGGAAGCACTTCGGACACTCATCGGCCGATCCTCTCATCACCCGGGTTCGGGGCGGGCGACGCCCCCGGAACCGAGGTTGTTCCTCCGCTTATCGCTCGGTAGTCTACCTACCGCACGGTAGGCAGAAAGCGTTTTGGAGACGGACCGCGTGCAGGGCGGCCGTGAAGTGCTGTCTCCGACGCTCGAATTCAGCGCATGTCCCAGCGATGGCTAGGAGATTTCTCGTGTCCGTATACCTCTACCGGTGGGGCAGATTCGCGTTCCGCCGGAAATGGATAGTGCTACCAGTCTGGCTGCTCGTCTTCCTGTTGCTGGGCGCGGTCGGCGTCGGCCTGAAGAAGCCGACGAGCGACAACTTCAATCTGCCGGACCTGCCGTCGCAACGCGCGACCGATATCCTCGACGCCCAATTCCCGGGCGCCTCGGCGGCTTTCAAGTTCGACGCCGTCACCGGCACCTACGTGATCGGCGCGCCCGCGGGCCAGAAGCTGACCGATCCGGCGAACAAGGCCGCGATCGAGGGCTTCGTGCAGAAGCTCAACGCCCTCGACATCGTCGATCACAGCAAGGGCCAGATCCTCAGCCCGGTCGCCGCGGCCGAGGCGATGGGCTGTCTCGGCGCCGATCGCACCGACCCGGGCTTTCCCGCCAAGTGCAGCCTCGCGCCGCTGAACGTGCTGGGCAAGGGCAGCGCCGAACCCGACACCGTGGCCTTCGTGCAGGTGCCGTTCACCATCGCCAAGTTCACCGACGTCACCGACGCGCAGCGCGACGAGGCGACCGCGGTCGCGAACAGCGCCCGCGACGCCGGGCTCACCGTCGAGATGAGCGGCACCATCGCGCAGAAGCAGATGCAGCCCAGCGGTAAGGCCGAGATGATCGGTTACGCGGTCGCGTTCATCGTGATGATGGTGGCCTTCGGCGCGATCATCGCGGCCTTCGTGCCGATCCTCACCGGCATCGTCGGCGTGGGCGCGGCCTCGGCGCTGATCATGATGGGCACCGCGGCGGTCGACATCCCGAGCTTCACCACGATCCTGGCGTCGATGATCGGCATCGCGCTGTCCATCGACTACGCGCTGTTCATCGTCTCGCGGTACAAACACGAACTGGCCGTTCAGGATTCGCCGGAGGAGGCGGCCGGTGTCGCGATCGGCACGGCGGGTTCGGCGGTGGTGTTCGCGGGCGCGACCGTGATCATCGCGCTGTGCGGGCTGGCCATCGTGAATGTCCGCTTCCTCACCTTCATGGGGCTGGGCGGCGCGATCGCGGCGGCGTTCGCCATCGTGGTGGCGCTGACGCTGCTGCCCGCGCTGATGGGCGCCTTCGGCAAATACCTGTTCAAGCCGAAGCTGCCGCTGGTCGCCAAGCACGATCCGGAGGATCCGAAGTCGGTCACCAACGGGATGCGCTTCGGCCGCCTCATAGGGCGCTATCCCGCGGTGACGCTGCTGCTGAGCATCGTGCTGCTCGGCGCGCTGGCCGCGCCCGCCGCGGGCCTGAGCCTGGGCCTGCCCGGGGAGGACAGCCAGCCCAAGACCTCGACCATCCGCAAGGCGTACGACCTGCGCACCGCCGGGTTCGGCGAGGGCAGCAACGGCGTCCTCACGGTGGTCGCGGATCTGTCGAATGTGCCCGCCGCCGAACGGCAGTCGGCCGTCGACGCGCTGCGCGAGAGGCTGGCCTCCTACGACGGCATGGACTACGTCACCGCCGCGAAGACCAACAAGATCGATCCGCAGACCAAGGCCAACGACTACGCCGCCAGTACGGGCGCGCAGCTCAACGCGGTCCCGAAGACCGGTCCGAACGAGGCCGCGACCCAGGATCTGGTGGAGAACGCGCGAAAGGCCGAGGGGGACTTCAAGTCTCGCTACGGCATGGAGTACGGCATCACCGGCACCACGGCCATCTACGCCGACGTGTCGCACGCGCTGCTCAGCAAGATCGTGCCGTACATGGCGATCGTCGCGGCGGCCGCGTTCGTGCTGCTGGTGCTCGTGTTCCGCTCGATCCTGGTGCCGCTCACGGCCGCGCTCGGCTTCCTGCTGTCGATGGCCGCGACGTTCGGCGCGACCGTGCTGATCTTCCAGGAGGGCAAGCTCGGCCTGATCAGCGATCCGCATCCGCTGGTGAGCTTCCTGCCGATCATCCTGATCGGCCTGGTGTTCGGGCTGGCGATGGACTACCAGGTGTTCCTGGTGACCCGCATGCGCGAGGAGTACAAGCACGGCCGCTCACCCAAGGACGCGGTGGTCAGCGGGTACCACCACGGCGCCCGCGTGGTCACCTCGGCCGCGATCATCATGATCTCGGTGTTCGGCGGGTTCATCCTGGAATCCGATGTGACCGCCAAGTCGATGGGCTTCGCCCTCGCCGCGGGCGTGCTGCTGGACGCCTTCGTCGTCCGCATGGTGCTGATCCCGTCCCTGCTGGTGCTGCTGGGCAAGTGGGCGTGGTGGATGCCGAAGTGGCTGGACCGGATCCTGCCCGATATCGACGTCGAGGGCAGCAAGCTGCGCGAGTTGCAGCAACACGCCCGCGACGCGGACTCCAAGCGGGAGCCGGTGTCGGTGGGCTGAGTTCGGGCGACGCGGGGGCCTGGGGAATGTGATCCCGGGCCCCCTTCCCCATCGGCCCTGCCACGCCTCCTCCACCTTCGGGCCCTGTCGCCCCCTCTTCCCTATCGGGCCCCTACCGCCCTCTCTTCCCCATCGGCCCTCCCGCCCTGCCTTCCCCTTGGCCCCTGCCACGCTCACTTCCCTATCGAGCGCTGCCACGCTCTCTCCCACCCTCAGGCCCTGCCACACTCTCTCCCACCCTCAGGCCCTGCCACGCTCTTCGGCAGGGCCCGATTTGCTTGATCTTGTAGCGAATTCCCAGCACACTCGAACGTGTTGTTCTCCGAGCACGACCCCGCGACCGCTAGGAGACGCTCGTGTCGGTGTATCTGTATCGGTGGGGAAAGTTCGCCTACCGCCGGAAATGGATCGTGCTGCCGGTCTGGATCCTGCTGTTCCTGATCCTGGCCACGCTCGGAAACCGGCTGCAGAAGCCGATGACCAACGACTTCACGATCCCGAACCTGCCGTCGGAGCGGGCCACCGAGATCCTGGACCGGCACTTCCCGGGCATGTCCCAGTCACTCGAATTCGGCGCGGTCACCGGCACATACGTGATCGCCGCCCCCGCCGGGCAGAAGCTCACCGATCCGGAGAACCACGCCGCGATCCAGGGGCTGGTCGGCAAGCTCGGCGGACTGGGGATCGTCGATCACGCCAAGCCGCTGGTCGACCCGGTGGCCGCGAGCGAACAGCTGGGCTGCCTCACCGGCGACCGGACCACCAGCGCCTTCGTCTCCAAATGCAGCAGCGCGCCGTTGAACGTGCTGAACAAGACCGATCCGGATTCGGTTGCGGTACTTAGTGTTCCGTTCACCATCGCCGAGATCACCGACGTCACCGACGCCGACCGCACCGCGGCCTACGACGTCGCCGACGACGCCCGCCGCGCCGGGCTCACCGTCGAGGTGAGCGGCACGATCGCGATGAAGCAGGACCAGCCCAGCGGTAAGGCCGAGCTGATCGGCATGGCGGTCGCGCTGGTGGTGATGATCGTGGCGTTCGGCGCGATCGTGGCGGCGTTCGTGCCCATCGTCACCGCGCTGGTCGGGCTCGGCGCGGCCACCTCGGTGATCTTCCTGGGCACCTCGTTCCTGTCGGTGCCGAGCTTCACGACGTTCCTGGCGTCCATGATCGGGATCGCGCTGTCGATCGACTACGCGCTGTTCATCGTGTCGCGGTACCGGCACGAACGGGCCGTGCTCGCCTCGGGCGAGGAGGCCGCGGGCACCGCGCTGGGGACGGCCGGTTCGGCGGTGGTGTTCGCGGGGGCGACGGTGATCATCGCGTTGGTCGGGCTGGCCATCGTGAACATTCGCTTCCTGACGTTCATGGGTCTGGGCGGCGCGGTGGCGGCCGCGTTCGCGGTGCTGACGGCGATCACCTTGATGCCCGCGCTGCTCGGGGCGTTCGGAAAGTGGCTGTTCACACCGAAATTGCCGGTGATCGCCCAGCACGATCCGGAGGACGATTCGGTCGTCACCAACGGTGTGCGGGTGGCGCGGGTGATCGGGCGCGCCCCGGCGGTGACGCTGGTGCTGAGCATCGTGGTGCTCGGATTGCTCGCCGCGCCCGCGCTGCATCTGCAACTGGGCCTGCCCGGGGAGGACAGTCAGCCGAAGTCGACGACTATCCGCAAGGCCTACGATCTACAGACCGCGGGCTTCGGGGAGGGGTTCAACGGCAAGTTGCAGGTGGTCGCCGAACTCGATCAGGTCCCGGCGGACCGGCGGCAGGCGGCGGTGAACGCCTTGCGGGACAAGCTCGTCGGCTACGACGGCATGGACTACGTGACCGAACCGCAGTTCAGCCAGGACGGCGAGGGCGCGCTGCTGACGGCCGTCCCCAAGACCGGGCCCAACGATCAGGCCACCAAGGATCTGGTGCGCCACGCGCGCGACGCCGAGGCCGGACTACGGTCGCAGTACGGGATGAGCTACGGGATCACGGGTCTCACGGCGATCTACGCGGATATCGACCACGCGTTGTTGAGCAAGATCGTGCCCTATCTGGCGATCGTGGCGGGCGCGGCGTTCCTGTTGCTGATCGCGGTGTTCCGCTCGGTGCTGGTGCCGTTGACCGCGGCGCTGGGGTTCCTGTTGTCGATGGCGGCGACGTTCGGGGCGACCGTGCTGATCTTCCAGGAGGGCGCGTTCGGGCTGATCTCGGAGCCGCGGCCGATCGTGAGCTTCCTGCCGATCATGTTGATCGGCTTGGTGTTCGGGCTCGCGATGGACTATCAGGTGTTCCTGGTGACGCGCATGCGGGAGGAGTTCGTGCACGGCAAGTCGCCGAAGGACGCGATGATCCGGGGGTATCACCACGGGGCGCGGGTGGTGACCTCGGCGGCGATCATCATGATCTCGGTGTTCGGGTCGTTCCTGCTGGAGTCCGACGTCACGGCCAAGTCGATGGGCTTCGCGCTGGCGGCGGGCGTGTTGTTCGACGCGTTCCTGGTGCGGATGGTGCTGATTCCGTCGCTGCTGGTGCTGATGGGACGGACGGCCTGGTGGATTCCCAAGTGGCTCAGCGCGATTGTGCCCGATATCGATGTGGAGGGGGCGCGGCTGCGGGAGTTGCGCGGGGAGGGAGAGCGGGAAACCGTCTCGGTGCGTTGAGGTTTCCCGCTCCGCGCTACAGCTTCGGTGCGACCTCGGCGGCCACCAGCTCCAGGTGGTCGAGGTCGGACAGGTCGAGGACCTGGAGGTAGAGGCGGGTGATGTCGGTCGCCTCCCGATAGCGGGAGATCTTGTCGACCACCTCGCCGGGCGTTCCCGCGAGGCCGTTGCGTTTCAGTTCCTCGACCTCGCGGCCGATGGCGGCGGCGCGGCGGGCGACCTCGGCGTCGTCGCGGCCCACGCACAGGACCTGGGCGGCGGAACGGATGATCTCGCCGGGGTCGCGATCGATCTCGCGGGCGGCCCGCGCCACGCGCTCGAATTGTGTTGCGGCGGTTGCGGAGTCGACGAACGGGAGGTTGAACTCCTGGGCGAAGCGGGCGGCCAGGGCCGGGGTGCGCTTCTTGCCGCCGCCGCCGATGATCACCGGCGGGCGCGGGCGCTGCGCGGGTTTGGGCAGCGCGGGGGAATCGATGAGGGTGTAGTGCTCGCCCCGGTAGGAGAAGGTCTCACCCTCCGGCGTCTCCCACAGGCCGGTGATGATCTCGAGCTGTTCGGCGTACCGGTCGAACCGCTCCCTCACCTCCGGCAGCGGGATGCCGTAGGCGCTGTGCTCGTCGGCGAACCAGCCCGCGCCGAAGCCGAAATCGATTCTGCCGCCGGACATCTGGTCCACCTGCGCCACCGAGATGGCGAGCACCGACGGATGCCGGAAGGTGGCGGCCGTGACCAGCGTGCCCAGGCGGATGCGGGAGGTCTCCCGGGCCAGGCCCGCCAGCGTGATCCAGGCGTCGGTCGGCCCCGGCAGGCCGGAGACGCCACCCATCTTCAGATAGTGGTCCGATCGGAAGAACGCGTCGAAACCCGCGTCCTCGGTGGCCTTGGCGACCCGGAGGAGGTCCTCGTAGCTCGCGCCCTGCTGGGGTTCGGTGAAGATCCGTAGTTCCACGCCCATCAACGTTAGTCGCGCAATAGTTCCATCCGGCGACGGACCGCGACCGAAACCCGCCAGTCCCGATCTCTCGAACTGATGTTCGAACTACGGTACTGTCGACCCCATGCCCCCCGATCGCCACATCCACCTAGCGCAATTGTGGCTCGAAGAGGTCCGCGACAACCTCGCCACCGCCGCAGCCACCAGCTCTCCCCTCGACGCCGAACAACTGAACATCCTGTCGGGCAAGGTCGCCCACGGCCTGTACGTCTTCTCGGAACTCACCGCCCACCGAGGCTCCGAGGTCGCCTGACCCCCCATTCGTCGAGCCCCGACCACCGACGACCGCCCCTGCCCAGCGTTCGAGTGGATCGGAGGCTCGATATGAGGACCGGCCCGCCCTCACCCCGTGGACAGTCCTGCCCCACTTTCCGAGCGGGGTGGGGGTGGGTGCCGGTCTTCGAGGTTGCTCACATAGATGCTGTCCCGCAACCGAATTCGAGTCGCAGGAGGTTGTCTTGAACGACGAGCCCGATGTGGTCGTCACACGCACCGTCCAGGACGGAGATCGTGAAGTGCGCATCGAGGTCACCGACCCCCGCCCGGACGCGGGAACCGGTGGCTGGCGGTGCGCCTACCGCATCGACGGCTTCGACACCCAGGTGGTGCGCGGACACGACGGGCTCGCCGCGGTCTACGCCGCATTGGTCGGTATCGGTGAGGACCTGGCGCGCGCCAACGCCCGAGGCGCGCACTACACCGTCTTCGGCCGCTCCGACCTCGGATTCCCCACGCGGCGCCCGGGCAGAGCGCCGGACGAGCGATGAACGCTCGCGAGTTCGGGCCACCACTGGGCACCAGGACCGTAACCACCCCCTCGGGTCCGGTCGACGTCACCCTCGGCCGCCCACGCGCCGACCCGGAACGGCCACCAATCCACCTGTGCCCCTATCGAATCGGTGATCGTGCCGACGCGTATGCCGAGGGGATCGATGACGTCCACGCGCTGATGTCGGCTATCCACAGCGTCAGCGCCATACTTGGCATTCCGCGAGACTGGCCGCAGGACCAGGGTGGCGCGGGGGCGTAGCTCGGCAGCGGGCCAAATGCATTACGGGCCAGTGCGGCCCTTGTCGCCCATCACCCCGGAGCCGTCACGACGGAACTTCACGGCTCGGGTGTGGCCGGGTCGTCGTGAACTCGGTGCGGAGCATCGGCTCACCTTTCCACTGGTCGGGCCGGCTACAGCTGCGGCATGTCCCTGGTGCCGTAGACGCCGAAGTCGTCCCCAGCGAGATACGCCTGATGCTGCGCGTCCGCCCGGGCAGCAATCTCGGCGTCGCGCGCCTGGCGCTCACGCCACCGCCACCGCAGCAGTAGGAACGAGCACCCTGTAATGATCGCCAGGGACACAATGATCCCACCAATCGGATTACCGGACGGCTCCGCAGGATCCGGGCTCACGCCATCCGCGATACCGCCGGTGAACGCGAGCACGCCGAACACCAGCCCACCCCACGCGCACCCTTTCGGATGAGCCTTGGCAAACTCGACGATCCGCTGCACCACCCGCGGCCGGGTATCCGGCGCCACAAGCCACACAATCACGAACACGGGCCACGCGAGCAGGAACAGCAACCCCCAGCCGATATACTTCACGCCCAGATGATCGCACCCGCCGCCGCGGTGTTACCGACGATTTGATCAATCGTTTGCGAACTACCACAGCCAATGATGCGACGAGGCCCAGCGCTTCCGAATTCAATACCGATCGCGAGCGGGTGGCCGATCCGGCGCGGGCGCGCCGAGGACAGTCAGACCCAACTTCCGCAATTCGGCGATCGCGACCTCTGGACGATCACGAACGGCGGCGGCCGTCTGCATCTTTCGCCACTCTTCCCGTCCTGCGGCCACTTCACTCTCCCAGTCGTCACGTCCCGCCAGACGACACTCACGAATCAAGAATTCGATGAAATCTTCGACGCACGGGCGAAAACGGTCGCCGCCGGTCGGGACATGGATTGATTGGACAGCTGCGGGGGCGGGATGGCCTGTCTGCGCCAAAAGATATGTGAACAGGCCGCTTTCGGCATGAACGTGCACATGCGAGCAAGGGACGCTGTGTGCGTCCCGAACGTACTCGATACGTAGAATCGGCTTCTTACCGCGTTCATCCAGTAACTGGAACGTCGACTTGTGCACCGCCAAGTGGCGCTGCGCACGATCGAGGGTCAACTCGAAGCGTAACCTCATCTGGCCTATCGCCGGGCCTCGGGCCACCGCATGAATACTTTGCTGGTAGCTGAAAGTATATCTGCCGCCATTGGGGGAGGCTTGGACTGTCAACTCATCGGAATTCGGCTGCCCTTCGAGACAGAGCAGAGCTCGCGTGGAAACATCGAGAGCAAACCCCTTGGCTCGTTCCTCCAGATCGATGACTCACGCATCCTCGAGCAGGAATTCGACCGAGCGGACTTCATCCCAGGCCGCCAACTCTTCAGGAGTAAGCGCATAATTATCCGCTATTTTAGCTAATTCGCTTCGGCTCATGCCGATGCGTTGCAGAATCTCTTCACGACGGCGACGAAGCTCGTCGCGCGTCGAGTACTCGATCTTGATGGTCATGTGTGTAGCGCCCTCCCCGCTGTCTCCTCGGCCATCTGCTCCCATTATGCACACCTCTCGCTCTCGACGTAGGCGGATGAGGCACTACAGGTCTATCAGCGAGCACCGACAAGGTCGCTGTCACCAGCAAATTCTTCTTCGTCCCCCTATACCTGCGCCGAACCTCGTCTTGATGCGCGTGTCGCTCGGGCACAACGGGATCGAAGGGGGCGAGTTCGAAAGACGGCAGGGCCCAATGCGTCACTTCCGCCTCGAACGAGTGCCGATCGCCGCCGTGACTCCGGCCGGTCGCCGAGGTCTCGGGCCCTGCGAAAAAGCTCCCCACCTGCATGTGCAGGTGGGGAGCTCCTGGCGGTGGCGGAGGGATTTGAACCCTCGGTGGGGGGTTACCCCACACACGCTTTCGAGGCGTGCTCCTTAGGCCGCTCGGACACGCCACCGCGGGTGACTTTACCGGAACTACCCGGGGAACTCGAAATCGAGGGGTCAGGGGCGGTGGGGGTGGAAGAAGGATTGGAGGGTGGCGGCGCAGGTGGGTTCCAGGATGCCGCCTCGGACTTGGGGGCGGTGGGTGAGGCGGCGGTCTCGGACTACGTCCCAGAGGGAGCCTACTGCGCCTGTTTTGGGTTCCCAGGCGCCGAAGATCAGGCGGTCGATGCGGGCGAGGACCAGGGCGCCCGCGCACATGGTGCAGGGCTCGAGGGTTACGGCGAGGGTGCAGCCTTCCAGGCGCCAGCCGTCGCCGTGGGCCGCGGCGGCGGCGCGCAGGGCGAGGATTTCGGCGTGGGCGGTGGGGTCGCCGGTGGCCTCGCGGGCGTTGGCGGCGCGGGCGAGTTCGCGGCCGGTGGCGTCGACGACCACGGCGCCCACGGGGACGTCGCGGGGGTCGGCGGTCGCGGCCGCGGACAGGGCGGCGCGGATCAGGTCCTCGTCGGAGAGCACCGGGTCAGCGCGGGAGTTTGTCCAGGACCGCGGCGAACTCGTTGGCGAAGCCGAGGCGCTGGGCGATCATGCCGAGCTGCTCGTCGGGGTACAGGTCGGTCTCGGTGAGGATGACGCTGAGCACCGGCTCGGGGAGGCCGAGGTCGGCGAGCACCGCGAGGTCGCCCTCCTCCCAGGGCTCGATGTCGTCGAGTTCGTCCGGGTCGATGTCGGGGATCTCGATGTTCAGCGCCTCGAGGACCTCGGCGGCGATGTCGTAGTCGATCGCCGCGGTCGCGTCGGAGAGCAGCAGCCTGCTACCGGTCGGGGCCGGGCGCAGGACGATGAAGAATTCGTCGTCGACATCCAGCAATCCGAACACCGCCCCGGTGCTGCGCAGCGCGCGCAGTTCGTCCTCGGCCGCCGACAGATTCGTCAGAGCGGCTGGGCTCAGTGGGCTGACGCGCCACTTGCTTTCCTCTCGGACGACCGCCACGGCGAACCCTTCCACGTCGTCGTATTCGTCCGACGCCGCCCTGTTGGTGCTCGAGCGCTGTGCCATGGCCGCAACGGTAGTCGGCTTCAGCGGAAATGTTGAAGTCGTATGCGAATCTGGTGCGGTGAAAAAGTCTGCGGTGTGCGTGCTGGGGACGGGCTTGATCGGCGGATCGGTGCTGCGGGCGGCCACCGCGGCAGGTTACGACGCGTGGGGGTACAACCGGTCGGAAACCGGTGTGAACGCCGCGCGCGCCGACGGTTTCGACGTCGACGGCGATATCGGGGCCGTGCTGCGGCGGGCGGCCGCGGCCGACGCACTGCTCGTGATCGGCGTGCCGATGCCCGCGCTGGCCGCGATCCTGACCGATATCAAGGAGTTCGCGCCCGAGTGCCCGCTGACCGATGTGATCAGCGTGAAGGCCCCGGTCGCCGCGACCGTGCGCGAACACGAGCTCGACGTCCGCTACGTGGGCGGGCATCCGATGGCGGGTACGGCCGAATCCGGTTGGGCCGCATCGTCTTCCGAGTTGTTCCGGAGCGCGGCCTGGGCGGTCGGCGTGGATCCGGGCACGCGCGCGGAGCCGTGGACGCGGGTGGTCCGGCTCGCCCTGGACTGCGGTTCGGTCGTCGTCCCGGTGACCGCCGACGATCACGACCGCGCGGTGGCCCGCGTCTCGCATCTGCCGCACGTCCTGGCCGAGGCGCTGTCGGTCGCGGGCGCGGGCGGCGGTGATCTGGCCCTCGGCTTGGCGGCGGGGTCCTTCCGGGACGGAACCCGGGTGGCCGCCACCGCTCCCGATCTGGTCCGTGCCATCTGCGAACCCAACGCGACCGCGCTGCTCGACGCCCTCGACGACGTCCTGCGCCTGCTCACCGACGCCCGGGACCGCCTCGCCGCGGACGGCACCCTCGGCGAACTGATCGACGCCGGGTACAGCGAACGCGATCGCTACGACACGCTCGACCGCTGGGACATCACGGATGTCCGCCCCGGCGACCAGGATTGGCTGGAGCGGCTGCGCGCGGCCGGGCAACGCGGCGGGGTCCTCCGCGAACTCGACTGAGCCGCGCGTCTCAGATCCGTTCGGCGAGGCCCGGATAGTCCAGCAGGAATCCGTCGGGATCCACGGTCACCGTCGCCGACGACACCGGGGACAGGACGTGAATGCCGTTGGCCCCGCTCGAGTACGTCAGGGTGGCCTCCTGGACCAGGAGGTCGGGCAGGCGGACGTAGACGACCGGGACGTGCACGTCCTCGGTGTCGTGCGCCAGCCCGTACCGGCGGATCGGCAGTGTGTTGAAGAACGGGCTCAGCACGACGTCGACGTCGAGCGCGCCGCCGAAGGTGGACCGCACGTGGGTGCCGCCGGCGTCGATGAGCCAGTAGTTCTCCTGATCGCGGGCGATCGAGGCGTGCCGCTCCCCCGCGGCGACCGTGCTGCGCACCGACAACCGTTTGGTCGTGCCGTTCTCGTCGGTGCTGAGATCGTAGGACGCGCTGAAGGCGGGATGGTCGGCGCACTCCCCGGCGATGATCCGGCCGGAGGCGCGAATCCGGTTGCCGCTCAGGATGACTCGCACCGACTCCATCCGCGAGCCGTTGTGCGCCCGCCAGGTGAGAATCGCCGGCCAGCGCGACCCGTCCGCCGCCGAGTCCGCGCCCGGATCGATCTCCTGGGGGGCCGTCGTATTGCCCTGGGCTGGATTGCTCACCCCTCTACGGTAAGCGACTCGCGGCGGTGGACCGAGCAACGCCTTGCTGGGGGGCGAATCCGTCACACGAACGACGCATGGCCGTGGACCGAACGGCGCCGTGCCGAGGCCGAATCCGACACAGGAACGACGCATGGCCGTGCACCGAACCGCGCCCCGCCGAGGCCGAATCCGACGCCAACGGCCCACGGCGATGGGCCATCAGACGAGCGATTCGCGCCAAGCGGTGTGCAGGGTGGCGAATCGGCCCGTGGCGGCGATGAGTTCCGCGGGGGTGCCGTCCTCCACGATGCGGCCGCCCTCGAGGACGAGCACGCGGTCGGCGATGGCGACCGTCGAGAGGCGGTGCGCGATGATGACCGCGGTGCGGTCGCGCAGGACCGTCTCCAGTGCGCGCTGCACCTGCCGTTCGCCGGGGATGTCCAGGCTCGAGGTCGCCTCGTCCAGCACGATCACCGCCGGATCGGCGAGGAAGACGCGGGCGAACGCGACCAGCTGGCGTTGCCCGGCCGACAGCCGGCCGCCGCGCTTGCGCACATCGGTGTCGAAACCCTCGGGCAGCGAGTCGACGAAGTCGTACAGGCCGACCGCGCGGGCGGCCGCCCACACCTGTTCGTCGGTCGCCTCGGGCCTGCCCAGCCGGATGTTGTCGGCCACCGAACCGGAGAACAGATACGCCTCCTGGGTCACCATCGCCACATTGCGGCGCAGGTCGGCGTCGGCGATGTCGCGCAGATCCATGCCGTCGAGCCGGACCGTGCCGCCGGTGGGGTCGTAGAACCGCGCGATCAGCTTGGCCAGCGTGGACTTGCCCGCGCCGGTCGCCCCGACCAGCGCGACCACCTGGCCCGCCGGGATGGTGAGCGAGAACGTCGGCAGGACGGTCTTCGCGGCCGTCTCGGCGTCGTTGTCGCCCTGGGTCTTTCGCGCCGGGTACTCGAAACGCACCGTCTCCAGGCGCAATTCGCCGCGCGCGCGATCCAGCGGCCGGGGCCGCTCCGGTTCGGCGACGGTCGGCCGCTCCTCGAGCACACCGGAGACGCGCTCGAGCGCCGCCGCGGCGGACTGGTAGGAGTTGAACACCTGCGCGAGTTCGTCCAGCGGTCCGTAGAACTGCCGCAGGTACAGCAGGAACGCCGCCAGCACGCCGATCTCGGTGTGGCCGTGGATGACTCGCCACGAGCCCACGATCAGGATGACCACGGTGGACACGTTGTTGATCAACCGCACCAGGCCGATGTAGTTGGCCATCCCGCGCAACGCGGACGTGTTCGCCGCCCGGTACTCGGCGTCCTCGTCGGCGAGGATGATCTCGTTGCGCTCCTCGCGCCGGAACGTCTGCACCGCGCGGATGCCGCCCATCGTCTCCACGAAGTGCACGACCACCTTGGCGATCGCACCGCGGGTGCGGCGGTATCCGGCGCGCTGCCGCCGCTGCGCCCAGCGCGTCACGTACACCAGCGGCACGAAGCCCGCGAGCACCACCAGCGCCAGCGGGATGTCGAGCCACAGCAGGATGACCGCGATGGTGCCCACCGACAGCACGGCGCTGAGCGCGTCGTTGAGGGCGCGTTCGAGCAGATCCTCGAGCGATTCCAGATCGCTGGTCAGCCGCGCGACGATCTTGCCGGAGGTGTAGTTCTCGTGGAAGGCGATCGACAGCCGTTGCACATGCGTGAACACCCGCAGCCGCAGATCGAACAGCACCTGCTGGCTGAGTCGGCCCGATATGCGCAGGAACAGGAAGGTGGTCACCCCGCCCAGCAGCGTGCAGCCGGTGGCGCCCGCGACCGCGACGGTCAGCGGCAGCCAGTCGCCCGCGAGCGCTCGACGCACACCGGTGTCCACGCCGTGCGCGACGAACAGCGGTGCGGAGACCATGGCGGCGTTGTCGATCACGATCAGCACCAGCGACCACAGCGCCGCCACCCGATACGGCCGCACCAGCGACCACAGCAGCCGTCGGGAGCGGGCCGCGAGGGCGAGGTTCACCGCGTCGGTGGCCTCGGACTCCTCGGCCGCGACGCCGCGCCACTCGTCGTCGTCAGCGTCGTCCGTCCGCGGCGAATTCGCTTGTTGCGCTTGCGTCATCGAGGTCACCTCCCATCAGTTCGCGGTAGCGGGAACAGGTTTCGAGCAGTCGTTCGTGCGGGCCGTCGGCGATGATGCGGCCCTCGTCGAGCACGGCCACCCGGTCGGCCCAGGCGGCGGTCGAGGGGCGGTGGGCCACCAGCAGCACCGTCGCCCCCGCGAGCGCGGCGTGCAGGCGGGCCTGGACCACCTCCTCGGTGCTGACGTCGAGCGCGGAGAGCGGATCGTCGAGGACGACGAGGTGCCCGCCCGCGTGCCGCTGCCGGTTCAGCACCGCGCGGGCCAGGGCCAGGCGTTGCCGCTGGCCGCCGGACAGGCTCAGGCCCTGTTCGCCGATGCGGGTGCGCAGGCCCCACGGCAGTTCGTCGACGAATTCGGTGGCGCAGGCGACGTCGAGGGCCGCGCGGATCTGCTCGACCGTGGCGTCGGGGTAGCCGAGGGTGATGTTCTCGCGCACGCTGGCCGAGAACAGCACCGGATCCTCGAAGGCCACCGACACCGCCGTGCGCAGTTCGGCGAGCGACACGTCGCGCACGTCCACGCCGTCGACGGTGACCGTGCCCGCGCTCACGTCGAACAGGCGCGGCACCAGGCCGAGCAGCGCGGATTTACCGCTGCCGGTGGCGCCGACGATCGCGACCGTCTCGCCGGGCCGGATCCGCAGCGAAACGTCGTGCAGCAGATCGCGTTCGGCGTCGGGGAAGCGGAAACGCACGTTGTCGAACCGCAATTCGCCGCGCAGCGGCCGGGGCAACGGCACCGGGGTCTCCGGATCGGTGATGGTGACCGGGGTGTCGAGGATCTCCCAGTAGCGTTCGGCGGCGGTGCGGGCGTGGTTCAGTTCGGCCAGCAGGAAGCCCAGGCCCATGATCGGCCATTGCAGGAAGGTGGCCAGCGTGATGCCCGCGACGAGCGTGCCCAGCGTCATCGCCTGATGCACCAGCAGATAGCCGCCGATCGCCAGCGCGGCCGCGATGCCCAGGCCGGACAGCACGTTCAGCGCGGTCCACAGCCGCGCGGCGAGCCGGACCTTGTCCATCTCGAGGCGGCGCAACTCCAGCGCCTCGCGCCGGAACCGCCGCCCGAACCACAGACCCCGGCCGAACGCCTTGAGCACCCGGATGCCCTGCGCCGACTCCTCCACGGTCGTCGCGAGATCGCCCGACTGGTCCTGGGCCCGCCGCGAGGCGCGGCCGTACTCCTGCTCGAACCGCAGCGACAGCAGCACCAGCGGCACGCCGATGGCGGCCTGCACCAGACCGATCTGCCAGCTGTAGGCGAACAGCACCCCGAGCCCGATGCCGAGCCCCATGATCAACGACAGCAGCGACGGGGCCACGAACGCGAAATACCTTCGCAGCGTGGACATGTCGGTGATGGCGCGCGAGGTGAGCTGTCCGGACTCCATCCCGTCGTGCGCGCCCACGGACAGGATCTGCAACCGCCGGAACAGCGACGCGCGCAACGAGACCTCGAGCAGCGCGGCCGGGCGGGCGATGATCCAGCGCCGGGTCCACGCCGTCCAGGTGGTGAGGACGCTCAGCGCGATCAACCAGCCGATCGGCGCCCAGATGCCGTCGAAATCGCGGTGGGCCACCGGTCCGTCGACGATGTGCCCGGTGATCACGGGCAACAGGATGTCACCGAGCATCCCGAGCGTGGACAGCACCGCGCTGATGGCCAAAGGCCAACGGTACCAACGGATATCGGGCCACATCCGCCGCAGCGGACCCGTCGGCGCGGGATCGATCGGCGCGCCGGGCCGGGTACAGTCGGCCTCCGAATCGGATGCGGCGCCCGCCAGGGCGACAGACATGAGTGTTCCCCCTCGGTTGTTCGCGGAATGAGTCCAGGCTGCCAGCTGTCCCGGTTTCCGCCAACCGATTTTCCGGCTCGCCGGTGATCCTCGCGGCAGTACACTGCCCGGATGCTGATCGTCGCCGGGCATCTTCGCGTCCTCGACCGGGAGCGGTATCTCGAGATGTGCCACGAGGTGGTGGCCGCCGCGCGGGCCGCGGACGGCTGCCTGGATTACGCGCTCGGCGCGGATCTGCTCGAGGCGGATCGGGTGAACGTCTACGAGCGCTGGACCGGCCGCGCCGCGCTGGACGCCTTCCGGGAGGGACCGGGTGAGTTCTTCATCGCCCGGATCGTCTCGGCGGACGTGCGCGAATTCGACTGCCCGGACTGAGGTTCGGAGTCAGAGCCAGGCGGGCAGCCGCGGCAGGTCGCCGGTCAGGTCGCCCCCGTGGGAGCGGCCGATCAGCCAGGCCAGCACGCTCGCGGCCGGACCGCTGATCTCGGTCGCCGGGGCCGTGCCGACGGTCGCGGTGAAACCGGTGTCGGTGGTCCGGACCGTGAAACTCGCCGGGGCGGGATGGGCCGGATCCGAGGTCATAGGTTTGGCGTCGGCGGGGCGGGTGTTCTCGGTCGCGCGATCGAGGCCCGCGGTGACCTCGGTGAGCATGCGGGCGACGAAGGGGGCGGGCCAGTCCGCCGGGCCGTAACCGATGGCGAGGTCGACGTGGTGAATCTCGATCTCGCGCAGGCGAAGCCACGGGATCGTCGCGGCGGGCAACTGTTTGCCGGTGCGGGCGCGCACGAGTGCCGACCAGCGGTCGGCGGGCATGGCGCGGGCCAGGGCGAGCCAGCGGTCGGCGGTGACGCGCAGGTCGTCGAGCTGTTCGGCGAGCGGGCGGGGTGCGCCCGCCTCGATATCGGAGTCGCGCAGGAATTGGCTCGCGTACTGCGGGGTTTCGATGCCGGTGCGGGCCCACAGCAGCAGGTTCAGCAGGCCGTCGGCGTTGCGGGACAGATGGGCGAGCACATGGCCGCGGGTCCAGCCGGGCAGCAGGGAGGGTTCGGGCACGTCGGCGTCGGTGAGCGCGGCCACCGCGTCGGTCAGGCGTTGCGTCGCCGCCGCGACGGTATCGAGCAGGTCGTCCGGCGTGTCGCTGGTCACGGATGTCGAGATTACCCACGGGCACGGCGGCGGTCGCCACGGACTCTCAGGTTTTTCCGATCTTCACCACGGACCCCTGCCAGCCGCGGCGCCCATCGTGGGGATATGAGCACGGTTATCGAAGTTGTCGTCCTGTCCCTGGTGCTGGCGGTGTTCGCCGCCATGGCCGCCTCCGAGGCGCTCGCGTCCGCCGCGCCGAAGTCGTTGGTGGCGGTGCGGATTCGGCGTCGTTGAGCGCGCGGTCGGCGACCCAGATCTGCACGGCCAGCGCGATCAGCCACAGCGACATCGCGCCGACCTGGATGCGCTGGGCGACGCCGAGCGCGTAGTTGCCGGGCAGGTTGTCGGCGATGAGCAGCCACGCGGTGACCGCCGAACCCAGCAGGAGAATCCACAAACCCGAATGCCGCAGGATCGGCCAGCGCCGGTAGCGGAACGCCGCCACGCTGAATCCGATCATCGCGACGAAGATCGACGTCACGGCCAACGTACTGGTCAGGGCGTGGACCTGATGCAGCTGCGGGAACAGCCCGCTGTCCCCGCCGCAGTTCGAGCACGGCCGCAGCGGCCACTGCGCGTCGGCGATCGTCGCGGCCCCGAAGCAGCCCAGCGCCACCCAGCCCACGGTGGACAGCGGACGCCGGGAGAACGCGAACAGCCCCCCGATCGCGGCGAGCAGCGCCAGCGTCCCGCTGACCGTGTCGGCGACGGAGAACACCCAGCGATACGGGCGGCCCTCGGCGTCGAGTTCGCTCAGGAACGACGTGACCGGATCCAACCCCAGCGGCAACACGAACTCCAGCACCCAGGACGAGTAGCAGATGCCGGCCAGGGCGATCGCGGCCGCGATGCACCAGCGCAGGACCCGCGGGCGGTCGCGATCCGGCAGCGGACGCTGCAGGACCGCCACACTCGCGCCGTGGTACTCGCTCGACGTCATTGCCCTCGTCCCTGAGGCGTCGCGGCGACCGACCCGAGACTGGTCGGCCCGTTTCCTCCCTTTCCATCATGGCCTATCGGCCCGACATCACCGCCTGTACCCGATCGGCCGCGTCGGACGCGTTCTCGTGCTCCCACACCCGGACGACCACCCAGCCCGCGGCCGTGAGCCGCGCGTCGGTGTCGCGGTCGCGGGCCACGTTCCCGGCCAGCTTCTCGGCCCACCACTCGGCGTTGTTCTTCGGCCGGGTCGCGTGCCGCGGGCAGCTGTGCCAGAAGCAACCGTCCACGTAGACGGCCACCTTGCGGCGCGGGAAGACCAGGTCGGCGCGGCGGCGCAGGCCGGGCAGCGGCGCCCGGTCGACGAAGAAGCGCAGGCCGCGGCGGTGTAACTCCTTGCGCAGCGCGGTTTCCGGGGCGGTGCCCACCCGGCGTTGCCGCGACATCCGAGCGCTGGTCGCCGCGTCGGTGGCCGGTCGTCCGGGGCTCATACACGTCCTGGGGTCGAGATCGGGCGAGGCTCAGGCGGCCTCCTGCGGAAAGCCTCCCATCCGCAGCAGATGATTCTCCACGTCGGTGAGGAACCCGGGCGGGAAGCGCAGGCTGCCCCGGGCCGCCCGGCGCAGGAATCCGGCGGTGGCCCGCGCCGACAGCAGGCGGGCGTCGTCGAGGAACCAGCGCAGATCCTCGTACGGCTCGTGCACCGGCCAGGTCGAGACGGGTACGCGATACGCCTGCCCGCCGCGGCCCCAGGCGGCGGTGGGCCAGGGCCCGGACAGGGGCAGCTCGTCGGGCAGCGGATCGTCGGCGGGCGCGGCCAACCGGCCGCCCACCCAGGACGCCATCCGCACGCTCACCGCGTTGCCCACCAGTTTCCAGCGGTGCCCGGGCCGCACGCCCGCCGCGCGCACCGCCGGTTCGGTCCAGTCCCGGGAAAAGCCTTGCAGCCGTTCGGCATCGGTGATGCCCGGGGTGACGATCTCGCCGGAGGGCAGGCGCACCGCGGGCGGGCTCGCGATGCCCAGCCCGGATCCGCCCTTGAGCGTGGGCACCGCGTTGACCGCCCAGCCCAGCCCGCGCACGCCCTCGGTCCAGTAGAACCCGCACGGGTCGACGCCGGGATCGCCGACCGCGCGCGGCCCGGAGTCGGGACCGAACAGCACCGGGCGCGGATCCTCGGTGCGCGAGGCCAGCATCAGCACCCGCTGCCGCCGCTGCGGCAGGCCGAACGCGCGCGCGTCGACGACCCGGTAGGCCCAGGTGTACCCGAGTTCCTCGAGCGCGGTGGTGATGTGCCGCATGGCCTGCCCGCGACCCAGTTGCAGCATGAACGGCACGTTCTCGATCAGCAGCCAGCGCGGACCCCGGCGGCGGCGCACCAGCCGGAACACCTCGTCCACCAAACCGGAACGGGCGCCGGTGATTCCGGCGGTCCGCCCGGCCTGGGACAGATCCTGGCAGGGGAATCCGGCCGCGACGAGTTCGGTGCCCGACGGCAGCGCCCGTAATCGGGTGACGTCGCTGTGCAATTCGACCTCGGGGAAGCGCGCCCCGAGCACGACCCGCGCGCCGAGGTCGATCTCGCACAGCAATTCGGTCGACCAGCCGTGCGCGGACAGCCCGAGCTCGAGACCGCCGATCCCGGCGAACAGCCCGACCATCCGCGCGCCCGTCACGCCTGTCCTTTCGCCCGAGTCCGAAGGGCGCCCGCGACGCCCGCGCAAGCACGTTACTCGAGCCGGTGGCCGCCGGTGGCGATCGACACCGGGACTTTCCGCGAAAACGACTGTCCCCCATCGGATTCGACCGAGGGGGGACAGTGGTGAGGCGCGCCCGGAGAGACTCGAACTCCCAACCTTCTGATCCGTAGTCAGATGCTCTATCCGTTGAGCTACGGGCGCAAGATCAATGTTCAGTTGTGTGGCGGAGGCGAGAGGATTTGAACCTCCGGTCCCCGTGAAGGGACAACTCATTAGCAGTGAGTCCCATTCGGCCGCTCTGGCACGCCTCCTGGAGCCTTCTCGTCGAGGGCCCGGTCCTTTCGAACCGCCGAGACGCAAGAGTACAGATCGACCGCTCAACAAGCAAAACGGCTGGTCATCGCAGGTGGCTGTCGAACCAGTCGAAGATGCGCGTGCGCGCGTCGATCGCGGTGCCGTCGTCGTCGGCGTGCGCCTCGAGATTCGGTTCGTCGGCGCGGTGGTGCAGACCCGGATAGGTGACCACGAGGGTGGCGACCGCCGCGCTGCCCGCGGCGTCCCGCAGGCTCTCGACCTCCTCCGGCGGCGTGGCGGCGTCCGACTCGCCGTAGAGCCCGAGCCAGGGCGCTTGCAGGCGCGGCGCGGCGCGCACGAGCGCGGTGGCCGGGTCGGTCAGCGGTTCGGCGATGCCGGGCGCGGCCACGCTCACCGCGGCGCCGATCCGGCGGTCGGTCGCCACCAGCAGGGCCGCCGTTCCGGCGGAGTCGAAACCGAGCACGCCCACGCAGTCGGCGATCACGCCGCGGCGGATCAGCCAGTCGAAACAGGCGTCGAAATCGTCGAACAGCTCGTCGCCGAACACCTTCTCGGCGGTCTGGCCGTCGCGGTGGAACAGATTGGGCGCCACCACGATCCAGCCCTCCCCCGCGAGCGCCCGCATGAAGGCCAGCAATGCGTCGGCGAACTCCCGGGATTCGTGCAGGACGACGATGCCGCCGCGCGCGGGACCGTCCGGTTCGTGCACGGTGATGGGGACCGAAGCCGGTGCCGCGGCGGAACGCACCGGCGCGTGATCTCGGTAGAGGCCCGACATGCGTTCAGGGTAGTTCGCCTTCATAAATTTCGGGAGAAGTCGCATGTGAGGGGTGGTCCACGGAAAATTTCCGGCGGCGACCACACTCTGATCCGGTTCCTCCGGCACGTTCTAGGGTGGTTGCTGTGACCGCTCGTATCCGCCCGGACCTCGACTCGATTCCGGCATACACCCCCGGCCGGAGCAATCCCGGCGCGGTGAAACTGGCCAGCAACGAGACCACCCTGGGCCCGTTGCCGACCGTCGTGAAGGCCATCGCCGAGGCCGCCGAGACCGCCAATCGGTACCCGGACAACATGGCGAGCGAACTTCGCGCGGCCGTCGCGGCGTTCCACGGGGTCGAGGTCGCGAATGTCGCGGTCGGCTGCGGGAGTGTGGCGTTGTGCCAGGAGCTGGTGCAGATCACCTGCGCGGCACCGACGGACGAGGTGTTGTTCGCGTGGCGGTCGTTCGAGGCGTATCCGATCGTCACCCAGGTCGGCAACGCGCGCGCGATCCAGGTGCCGCTCACCGAGGGGTACGCGCACGACTTCGACGCGATGGCGGCCGCGATCACCGAGCGCACCAAGTTGATCTTCGTCTGCAATCCGAACAATCCCACCGGCACGGCCTACGGGCGCGCGGAGCTGGAGCGGTTCCTGGACGCGGTGCCCGATCACATCCTGGTGGTGCTGGACGAGGCGTACTACGAGTACCTGCGCGTGGACGATCACCCCGACGGCGTGGAGATCGGCCGGACGCGGCCGAATGTGCTTGTGCTGCGGACGTTCTCGAAGGCGTACGGGCTGGCCGGGCTGCGCGTGGGATACGCCGTGGGCGATCCCGAGGTGATCACGGCGCTGTTGAAGGTGCACATCCCGTTCAGCGTGAACCGGCTCGCGCAGGCCGCGGCGATCGCCTCGCTCGAGGCCCGGCACGAACTGCTCGACCGCACCGATCACGTGGTCGCCGAGCGGGATCGGATGCGGACGGCGCTGATCGCGGCCGGATACACCGTGCCGCCGAGCGAGGCGAATTTCCTCTGGCTACCGCTGGGCGAGCGCAGCGCCGACTTCGGTGAGGCGAGCGCGAGCGCGGGAGTTCTGGTGCGGCCCTACGGCATCGACGGGGTGCGGGTGACCGCGGGCGATCCGCACGAGAACGATCTGTTCCTCGCCTTCGCCACCGATCCGGACGTCCTCGCCCGGTTCCTGGGCTGAGTCAGCCGACGCCGAGCGCGGCGGCGAGGGTGGGCCACGCCTTGGGCAGGTCGCCCGCCCAGTAGGGCCAGGAGTGCGTGCCCACGGGCCGGAAGTCGACGGTCGCCGGGATCCGCATCCGCTCGAGCCGATCGGCCAGGGCCATCGTGCACGCGTTGGCCGCGGCCTCGAGCGGCCCGCCGAAGACGACCGAGGTCTGCGAATCCGGATTGCCCGGACCGTCGAACGGGCCCGGGAGGCCGCTGCCCGAGGACAGGTAGATCGCGGTGCCGCGCAGGCCGTCGGCGTGCATCATGACGTCGTGCGCGAGCCAGTCCGGGTCCTCCTGGTCGCCGAACATGTTGTCGGGATCGCCGCCGTAGGTGCGGACCACCGCCCGGGCCTGGGCCTGGCCGATATCGGAACCCATGGCGTAGCAACCACTGTGGGCCGCGACCGCGCGATAGGTGCCCGGGCTGCGCATGGCGAGCATCATGGCCGCCTCGGCGCCCATCGAGACGCCCTCGACGGCGTCGCGGCCGTCGCCGTCGAAGGCGCGGTCGATCAGCGGGGGCAGTTCGCGGGTGAGGAAGGTCTCCCATTTGTTGTTGCCCAGCACCGGATCCGGGCGCTGCCAGTCGGTGTAGTACCCGGCCGGGCCGCCGACGGCGAAGACGACGTTGATCGGCTTGTCGGCGAAGAAGTTCAGCGCGCCGCCGCGTTCGATCCAGTTGTTGCTGTCGGCCGGGGCGCTGCGGCCGTCGAGCATGTAGAGGGTCGGGCGGGGGTGGCTCTGGTCGGCGGGTAGCAGCACCCGCACCTCGACGGTGCGTTCCATCGCCGGGGACTTCACGAAGACGCGCAGTTCGCGATCGGTGAGGGATTCGATGTGGTCGATGGTCGCGACGGCCGGGGGCGGGGTGTCGGTGCGCGGCGCCGGGCTGTCCGCGGAGCCGGAGTTGACGGGCGGCGAATCAGGGGCGGCGACGGCCGGTACCGAATGAACGGCAGCACCCAGAAGTGCGGCACTGGCGAGGGCGCCCGACAGCCGACGCCGGAACCGGCGACGAACCATATGTCCCATCCTGCCAGAGGCCCGCGAACGCGTCGACGCAGGTCATGATCGAGTCGCGGGGAAAGTGAGCGGCGCCACCCGGTTTCGGTAGGGGTCAGTCGGACAGCGGCGCGCCCCAGCGCCGTTCGACGTCACCGAAGCGCCACACCGCCACGGCCGTGGCCCAGGTGAGCCCGAACAGTCCGACGATGATGAACCCGAGCGCGCCCAGATCCAGATTGGCGATCCAGGCGACCACACCCGTTTCCGCGCCGGTCCGCTCGACCAGCAACGAGATCAGCTCCTGTCCCCCCACCAGCAGCGCCACCGCGACCGACAGCCCCGTGATCACCAGGTTGTAGTAGATCTTGCGAATGGGCCGGGTGAACGCCCAGCCGTAGGCGTAGCTCATGAACGACCCGTCCAGCGAGTCGAACAACGACATGCCCGCCGAAAACAGCACGGGCAGAACGAGAATCGCGTACCAGGGGAGGCCGGTGGCCGCCGCCCCGCCCGCGATCACGAGGAGGCCGACCTCGGTGACGGTGTCGAAGCCGAGGCCGAACAGCAGGCCGACGGGGAACATGTGCCAGGGACGGCGGACGGTGCGCATGGCCGGTGCGAGGACGCGGGCGAGAACCCCCCGGGGTTCGAGTGCGTTCTGGAGCTCGGTCTCGTTCACCTCGCCCTTGCGCATGCGGCGGAAGACGCTCCAAATGCCCAGCAGGGACGCCAGATTCAGCAGGCCGATGAGAATCAGGAACGTGCCCGAGACGCTGGTACCCCAGGTGCCGGTCCACTTCTGCAATGCGGAGTTGTCGTCCTGGAGGTTGGACGCCAGCGCCCGCACCCCCAGCGCCAGCAGCCCGACGAGCGCGAACACGACCGACGAATGCCCCAGCGAGAACCAGAACCCCACCGAGTGGACTCTTCGAGTCCCCTTCTCCGCCACCAGCTTTCGCGTCACATTGTCGATCGCGACGATATGGTCCGCATCGAACGCATGCCGCATCCCCAAGGTATAGGCGGTAACCCCCAGCCCCACCCCGTACACGGCCCCGTTCACCAGATGATGCCCCGGCACGACGAGCAGCAGCAACGTCCCCCACCCGAGCACATGCAGCCCCACCACGACAACAACCATCCCGACAACGCCGCGCACACGCACCCCATTTCCGCAGGTCCAGCCGGTCAATCGTACAGGTTGAGCGAGTTCTGTCCCGCCCCGTCCACCGTGCCCCTTGCGCGCCGGGTGCCTGTCGCCAGTAGGCTTTAGGTCGCTTCGCCGGTGTGGCGGGGTGAGGTGGGTTGCCCGAGCGGCCTAAGGGAACGGTCTTGAAAACCGTCGTGGTTCACGCCACCGTGGGTTCAAATCCCACACCCACCGCCAAAAGTGAATCATTCGAAACCGGCCCGAACGCCAGTTTCGGCCGAGTTTCGGCCTTCTTGGCTGGTTTCCAGAAACTGAGCAGTACCACGTTGCTTTCGTCCTGACCTTCCTCAAATACCGTCGCCCAATCACCACCAGGCCCGAAGGTATTAGTCGTTCCGTCGGCCAGGGGGTTGGGAGTGCGTGGCGCACTCCCAACCACATCCTCGCCGAAGACCCGCCGCGCTCGCCTTGCGCTGTTTGATTGATCACTGTCGCGCGGCCTTGGCAAGCAGATGCACGAACGTTCGTTCAGTTCGGCATCCTCGATGCTGCCGTCCTCAGCGACATACAGCCGCCGGAAAACCCTGGTTCATCACCCGGCGGATCGCTGGCGTGGCTAGCTCGTAGAGCCGGGAGAAGTGGGTGGCGATCTCCCACTGCCCCGTTCCAGCTGCTGATCCAAGTCCGTCAGGGACAGCTTGGCCGCCGCTTTCAATTGCTCGGCCTGGTGGAGTTCACGGGTGAGCCGGTCCATCTCGATCTTCATCATGTCGAGCGGAGTGGCTCCGGCGTAGTGCGCTTCCAGCAACTTCTTGCGTTCGTAGCGAGTCGCTGTTGTTACGAGCGGCGTTGGCAATATCCAGTTTGGCGGCATCACGAGCGGCCGACAGTTCCTAACGCACCACTATGCGGATCTGTTCTGCCCGTTCCGGAGATAGTTGGAGCTGCTGATAGAAGTCCACTACGCCTTGCTCAATCGCGGCCAGCTTTGACGTCGGGACACGGGCACCGGTTGCCCCGATCCTTCTTACCCATGCAGAAGAAGTACTCATACCAGCCGCCGAGCTTCCCCTGGTTGCGGGAGTACACCATGTGTCGCCCGCAGTACCTGCACCAGATCGAGCCCTTCAGGTAGTGCGGGTGCCTACGATCCTTCTCGCCTGCCGTGTTGTGCGCCTTGAGCACGTCCGGCACTCGCAGCCACGTCTCCATGTCGGTGAGCGCCGGGTGCTTGCCTTGGTGGTAGACGCCCTTGTACACCACAATACCGACGAAATACGGATTGGACAGCACCGGTTCAACGTCGTGGTGCCGATCGGCTTGCTCGGGGATGCCGATGGCCCCGGCACCCCCGAAGCACGTCCGGAGTAGAATTTCCAGCAACTCGCGCGTGTGATTCGCGCAGCGCTATGACCTCTGGTAATTTCGGAGACCTGCCTCCCAAGCAGAACTCACGTCGACCACGGAACGGAAGCCCGACCAGGGAATTCTATCCATGGTTGCGTGCCTCGTCCAAGATATACCTAAGTAATGACACTCATGTAAGTCTGCGCCCACCTGGACTTTCCGTCCCTGCGGCTGGACTTATCAACCAGCTGTGGATAAACTGCTCACTCGAATTATTGTTCGATGCTCTGGCCTGCCGCATGTTGTAGATACCGACCAGTAGACCTTGCTGTGATATAAATCAATTCTAATGCCGATAGGCTGCCTTACTAAGTACCGAGCAAACATTTGGTTTCCGGGCAGGGATTAAAAGCCATGCCGTTCCTTCCGCTGGTTGGAATGCATGATTTTCCACAGCTTGCGTTCCGCTGGTTTCTCCGCGCAGTACGGCTGTTCGTAGCTACCACTCCCAACTGTACTGATCGGTCGCGTGGAGGTATCTACTCACGATCTGCGGCATCAGATTCGGGATCGATGTGTCCGCTAACATACTCAGACGCAGTTTGGATCGGCGTCGTGATCCACGCAAATGGAAAAATCTCCTGCAGCTTTCTCGCAGGGCGCTTATCGAAACTTGCGAGAAGTAAGAATCGGCCTCTTTCTTGCTGTGGTACAGATTATCAATATGAGCCGGATCAGAAGCGCGAGTCGGGCAGCCCCGCCTCCAGCTTCACGGCACTGGTGGCCGCATCTGGCCGCCGTGGAGACGAACGGCCAAATATTCAACCGGCGTGTTTCATGCGACACGCCGCAGTTTCAAAACTTTGAATTCGCTTCAGAGGAAGCATCGCATATTATCGCGCCCAGAAACCCAGACTCCCGCATCGACGGAGGAGCGATTGGTTTCACCAAGTAACGATTGAGAGGTGATCCATCATGATCGATCCGGTCGCCGTTGCCGGCAGCAGAGGCGGGATCGTGATCAGGATCGGCGGAAACGCCGCGACACCCCGAGGATCCAATTCCACCAATATAGCAATATTTGATGCAATTTGCGAATTGGTATATCACTTGACGAAAAGCGGAAATCGAGCAGTCATAGTTCCCGGAGGTTTTGGGGGTCATATTTTTTTGGATTGGGCACGGAACGTGGGGTGCTCCGATGCGCTTATGAACGAAGTGGGATCTTCGCTGATTGATATCAGCGCTTATATCCTTGCGGATTCATTTTCCCGGCTACTAACACCTCGCGAGGTGAAGTGCGATCCGGTGGTGCCGAAAAGCCATTCCGAGCTGGTCGCACTATACCGTTGCAACGATGTTGTTTTCAGCGGCTCCAGCATAAAGGGGGCAATCTCCAGCGATTCCTTGTCACTCTTGATCGGTTCAGCTCTCAAGCTACCCGTATTGTCGATCAAGAGAGCGAATCCTTTTAGAGACCTGCCGTCATACACAGAGCGTGAGTTCACCTCACATACGGCAGAAGTAAACCTAGCGGATATTTCTACCTCTATCTACAACGGAACCGAGCAGGACGGGGCAGGGTTTCATCCTGCCTTAGACTCATGGTCACTCAGGTTACTTCGGCGTGACGATGCATCACTATTCGTCACTGATATTTTGTCAATTCTGGGTTTCTCCGAAGTAGGTCGTCTCGAAAATATAATCAAGGTAGTAAATGAATAGTTCTCCCACCCTGAAGCTCATACGAGATTCGACATTAATCGGTCTATTATTAGCAGTTCCTCTAGGGGTTTTCGCAAACTCCATATCAGACCAGATATCTGCGCAGAGACCCAATTGGCTCTATGTCCTTGCCGCGTTCGAACTTGTGTCAATTGCAATTCTTGCGCGAGTTTCTTTGTTCTGGCGTCAACAGGCGAATGGAGAGGAGCTAACCACTAATCCGCGCGAGATGGCGGTGCATGAAGTTCGCAGCCCTGGAACGTACACAACACTCGGTGCAGCCATGAGTGCAGCACAGCACGAGGTATTTTTCATGGGTATCAGCGCCAAAAGATCGGTAACGAGTGATGATTTCCGACGGGCGTTAGACCTGCGGAGCGCGCGCCATCTCAGACTCCGAATACTATTAACAGATCCTGCCTCGTCTGCATACGTCGCGCGAGCCCGCGAGGAAGGTGAAGACCATGAGACCTGGAAAGCTGACTATGGGACAACCGTAGCCCGTTTAAAGAGCTTTAAGGACCTCCACGGGTTGGACGTCGAACTTCGGTTGACAAATCTTTATCCTATCTGGCGCGCCATCGGGATCGACAACAATACTTTGTTAATAAGCCATTTTCTTCCAGGAAAGCGAGGGACCGAGTCCTTACAGTTCGAGATCCACTCCGACGAAACCGAACTTGCATATGGATGGTTCAAGTACTTTCAAATCGGCTGGAAGGAAGCAAAGGAAGTGCCACTGTGAACGAGACAGAAGTCTTTCGAGCTAAGAACTTTTCGATAGTTTCCAATGTACTACCAGGCGACCTCACGGGTGCATCGGAGGAGATCACTTATGTAAACCAGCCCCCAGTAGCGATTGCGGTCCCCTTGCTGGACGATGAGACTGTATTACTGGTAGAGCAGTGGAGGCCACTGATGAATCAGGTATTACTTGAGTGCCCGGGGGGAAAGGTCGACCCTGGCGAGACGGTGGAGGAAGCAGTAGTCCGAGAACTTGAAGAGGAAATCGGCCTGCGACCACGTCAGCTCGCCAAATTGGGATCCTTTTTTACGTCCGTCGGAAGCAGCAATGAACGTATCCACTGTTTTCTTGCAACGGACTTCCAAGAGGGTGAGCAGCTGCTCGCAGACGCTAAAAGGCTGCGGCTTCAAAAGTACTCGATAGACAAAATCAGCGCGATGCTGAGGCGAGAAATCCTACCCGACGGGAAGACCTATATTGCCCTCAGAAGATTTCTCGACAGTCGTTTGTGATCACTGCCAATACCTGGCTCGATCAGGTGGTTGAACGTCGCCAGAGATTTGTGCCACTCTTGCACATTATCCAAAAAGACCTCTCACCATGCTGCACCTGAACACGATCCTGGCGGAGGATCTGGAGGCCTGGACGACCCTGCGCCGCACCCAGCCCGCGGCGCACGAGCGCGAGGATACGAGCGACTGACCGCCTACTTCGGGGCGACCAGTTCCAGGGCGATGTTGTCCGGATCGCGGAACTCCAGGATGTAGCTGACGCCGATGTCCTTGATGTCCTCGTGCACCACCCCGCAGGCGTCCAGATGTGCTGCGGCGGAACGCAATTCGTCGACCGAGCCGACGGCGAAGGCGAGGTGGTCGAGGCCGACGCGGTTCTCGTCGAAACGGTCGGTGGCGGCGGGGCGCAGGCCGAGCAGGCCCTGGGGCATGCGGTAGATGACGCCGCCGTACAGGAAGGACAGGAACTCGCGGGTCCGCTCGTCGGCGTCGGCGGGGACCTCCACGGCGACCGGCCAGCCGAAGACCCGCTCGTAGAAGGCGCGGGAGCGGTCGATATCGGTGACGGTCAGGCGGAGGTGGGCGATGGACGAGACGGCGATCGGCATGACGCTCATGCTGGCACACCGGGCGCGCGGTCGGTCAGGGCGCGGGCCCGGACGCGTTGCAGCACCGCGAAACCCAGTGTTACGTCCGGATTGTCGTTGAGCACCTCCCCGTACAGCTCGGTCCAGGAGTGGAAGGAGTAGCGGGGGTTGGTGCAGGTGCGTTCGCGGGCGACGATGACCTCGGCGGGAAGGCCGAGGGCGGACAGGTAGGTGGCGAGGGACAGGGAGCGGGGCAGGCAGAGGGCGTCGGGGTGGGTCACGCGCAGGGTCAGTTGGCTGTAGAGGACCTCGCGGCGGGCCAGGCGGATCGCCACCGCCGGGGCGAGGTGGGTCAGGGGACGCGGGCCCGGACTCAGGTCGCGCAGGTGGTGGTGGGCGGGGCCCCAGCCGCGGGTGCGGAGCAGGCGCAGCGCGGTCCAGGTGTGGTGAACGGCGTAGGCGCGCAGGCGGATCGGCGGCCGGGGCGGGGCGGGGACGCCGTCGATATCGGTGAGCATGGCCTCGAGGCGGTCGGCGAGGGTGGTCATCGCGGGGTGTCCGTGGGGGCGAGCAGGTGGTGCGCCGCGAGTTGATCGGTCAGTTTCGCCAGGCCCGCGCGCAGGACGCCGGGTTCGGCGTCGATGAGTTCGGCGAGTTCGCGCACGGCCTCGTCGAGGGTGTCGCAGCGCTGGGCGACGCCGAGCATGAGGGTCGCGGTGGGATTGAGGCGGAAGTACTCGCCCGCCCGGGTGTCCATGACGATGCCGACGCCGTCGGTGGTGTCCAGGACGGCGTCGTCGCCGAGTCGCAGCAGGGGCACGGGGATCAGCTCCTCACGGGGGTGCGGTGTTCGAGGCCACGCAGGAACAGTTCCGTCATGGCCGTGTAGACGAGGGTTTCGGCGTTGCGGCGCAACAGCATCGGATCGGCCAGGACCGCCGCCAGCCGCCGCGGGTCCACGATGTTCAGCCGGGCCAGCAGCGCGTCGGGGCCGAGCAGGTCGGCGAGTACGGCGGGGTGGTTCATGCAGAAGGACTCGTGCGGGGAATCCGGCCACATCCGGCCGTGCCGTCGCCAGATCACCGGGGGCAACCGGTCCTGGAGCAGCAGCCGCAGCACGGGTTTGCCGATGGTCCGGCCGCCGTGGGCGACACAGCGGTAGGCCACCGGCATACCGGTCAGGAGTTCGTAGAGTTCCCGGTCGGCCATGGGCGAACAGAACGTGACGCCGTGCGGCCAGGACAGGGCGAGGTCGGTGGTCTGTTCCTCGGGGACGAATTCGGGATCGGGGAATTCGAACGGCGGGTTCAGCGCGGGCACGAGAAAGTCTGTGTGATGGGCGTTTTCGCCGATCGGCGCGTTCTCGGTGACCAGCGAATACGAGCCGCGCACGCTCGCGATCAGGCTCGACGTGCGCCAGCGGGAGGACAGCAGTCCGCGCAGCATGAGCAGCTTCTCCGACCGGCTCACCCGCCCGGTCAGCACGTCGCGCACGCCGTAGCGCAGCAGCGGGCCGAACAGCAGATCGCCGTCGCGGCCCCAGGTCAGCAGCCCGACGCCGTCCTCGGCGACCCGCCGCACGGCCTGCTCCAGCCAGCGGAAACCGGTGTGGTTGTAGGGGTGGGCGAAGCGCCAGCGCGGATCCAGATAGCCGGGGCCGATATCGGTGGGGATGGGTGTGAACGGAATGGACAGGTGCCCGGCGACCGCACGCGCGTAACCGGATTCGTCGGCGAGCGGGTCGGGGGTGTCGAGGTGATACGCGGTGACGTCGGCGCCCGCGCTCACCAGGGCGGCGGCCACGGCGGCCGAATCCAGTCCGCCGCTCAGGAGCAGGCCGACGCGGCCGCTGTCCGCGTAGGGGCGGCACGCGGCCAGCAGCAGTTCCCAGGCGCGGTCGGCGTAGTCGCGCATGGTGCTGCCGCGCGGCAGCGGCGCCGGTTCGATCCGGTCGTAGCGCACGGTTCGGGCCGTGTGACCGTCGAAGATCAGCAGGTGCCCGGGCCGGAGCCAGCCCAGCCCGCGATAGGCGAAGACGCTGTCGCCCCGGCAGATTCGGCGCAGGGTGTCGCGGTCGAGCGCGTCGAGGGCGTCGGGCACGAGATCGGCGGGGTCGCTGGACCATTCGAGGGTGTTCCCGGACTGCCGATAGAACAGGGTGTCACGGGTGAACAGGCTGCGGAACAGATAGACCCGGTCGGCGGCGACCAGACAGCCGACGAGATCGCCGGGCACCTCGGCCAGCCGGGCGTGCGCGCCGGTGCGCAGCGCGAAGGAGATTCGATCGATCAGATCGTCGTCCGATGAGCGGCGGAGAATACCGCCCAGTGCGAAATAGGTGGGCCGCGGTGGCGACTCGGGTACCGCGCAGCCCGGCCGCAGCCATTGTCGCAGGTACGCGGGGCTCGCGGGAATTGCCCGCTCAGGAAAGGCGATATAGGGAATGTGCGCGAAATCAATGGGCGCTCCCCGATGCGGAAGCGTCAACCGGCCCGCGCAGCCGACCCGATCAGCCGAAAACAATTCACGCATAATGCGCGGCCACCTCTCGTTCACCGAATATTCGGCGGACCCTCCCTCCGGGGAGTTGCCGGACACACACCGGAGGGAGGGGTTCCCGGATTACAGGATGTTGCCCTTACCCAGCAGGTCGTGCGGACCGTGGGTCAGGGCCGCGGTGTGCTCCTCGATGCTGCCGAGGCGGATCACCTCGGGCTCGATGTAGGACATCTTCGGCATTTCATTTCACCTCCTTCGCATTTTCGTCTCTCGTCGACGAGACGTGTTCGAACGCCGCGATAATCCGACCGATGAGTATTTGTTTCCCATAATTCGGGGACTCGATCGCGTGCGTCGAGAAGTGTGAGTGTCGGTCCGGCATGAAATCCGACAGATCTCTACGGTAGCTCCGCGAAGGGCACACCGTCGACGGTTTCGGGCAATTTTATGTCCCGAATATTGTGTTCGCGGTCGAATAATCGACCTAGCGTCCGCTTGAATCGTTCACTGACGTCATCGTTTCCGCTTGGACAAATTCCATCGCGTAATTACGAGCGGTTGTTGATCTCCTTGTCCACCCGCTCGAAGACCTCGCCGATCACCGTCAGTTCCTCCGGCGTCAGCAGATCGATGAAATCGCGGCGAACCGCGGTGACGTGTCCGGGCGCGGCGGCGCGCAGGCGGCGCATGCCCTCCTCGGTCAGGTGCGCGCGCACGCCGCGGCCGTCCTCCTCGGCGCTGGTCCGGCGGACCAGGTCCTGTTCCTCCATGCGGCGGATCTGGTGGGTCAGGCGGCTGCGGGAGGACAGCACGCCGTCGGCGAGGTCGCTCATGCGCAGCGAGCGGTCGGGGGATTCGGACAGGAGGACGAGGATGCGGTACTCCGGCAGGGTCAGGTCGCTGTCGCGCTGGAGTTGCCGGTTCAGTTCGGACATCAGGCGCTGGTGGCCGTCCATGTAGGCGCGCCAGGCGCGTTGCTGGGCCGCGGTCAGCCATCTGGTGGCCGGGGCCTGGCGACCGCTCGGTTCGTCTGGCATAGCGACATTCTAGAAGTGGATAAAAGGGAAGATCACCGCTTGCTGGACAGCAGCGTGCGATCGAGGGCGGCGACCGTGGCACAACCGGACAGGCCCATGGTCGCGTCGAAATCGGCGAGGAGCAGACGCAGGGCGTGCCGGACCCCGTCGCGACCCGCCACCCCCAGGGCGTAGGCCCAGGGACGGCCGTAGAGAACGGCTTTCGCGCCGAGGGCGAGCGCGACCATGACGTCGGAGCCGGTGCGGATGCCCGAATCGAACAGGACGTCGGCGCGATCGCCGACGGTGGCCACGATGGCGGGCAGGGCGTCGAGCGCGGCGATCGCGCCGTCGACCTGACGGCCGCCGTGATTGCTCACCACCACCGCGTCGGCGCCCGCGTCGACGACCGCGCGGGCGTCGTCGGGGTGCAGCACGCCCTTCACCGCGATCGGAAGATCGGTCCACTCCCGCAGTTTCGCGATATCGGCCGGGCGCAGGGTGTGATTGCCGAACAGGCCGATCCAGGTGAGGACGGCCATCCGCAGGGCCTCCTCGCTCTCCTCGGGCGCGGTCGCGAGCTTGGCGCGGAAGACCGGATCGGACAGGTAGTTCGCCAATCCCTCGCCCCGCAGGAACGGCAGATGTCCGAGTTCGAGATCGCGCGGCCGCCAGCCCATGCCGGGCGTGTCGGCGGTGACGACGACGGCCCGGGCGCCCGCCTTCACCGCGCGGTCGACGAACGAGCGGGCCAACTCGTGATCGCCCGGCCAGTACAGCTGATACCACCAGGCCCCGGCCGCCGCGCCCGCCTCCTCGATCGTCGACGACGCGGCGGTCGACAGGACCATGCCGATGCCCAGTTCCCGGGTCACCTCCGCGACCACGGTCTCGCCGCGCTCGTGCAACAGGCCGAGCACGCCGATCGGCGCGGTCAGCACCGGAGCGGCCAGCCTCGTGCCGAGCACCTCCACCGAAAGATCGCGCGCCCCAGGGTCACTCGCGCCGCGCCACATCCGGGGCAGCAGCCGATGCCGGTCGAAGGCCGAGACATTCTCCGCCGCCGTACGTTCCGCCGAGGCGCTGCCCGCCACATAGGCGTACGCGGCCGGATCGAGAACCTCCCGCGCGCGGCGCTCCAAACCGGCCGCGGTCATGGGTAATCCGGGCACCGCGCCGGAGAGTCCGGCCAGATAGATCTCGTTCTGGAAGTCGGCGAAGCTGCTCACCCGCGACACGCTAGTCCCCGGGACGGCCACGCCGGTGGAAAACACCGGGGAGCGGACCGGGAAACATGCCGTGAACTGGGCGGCGTGCGGGTGTCGCGCGGCGTGTCCGGGGTAATCGCCCGGCGACGAAAGGAGTTGTCATGGTCGAGATGTCGGATGCCGAGCGATTGGCGGATCTGCGCCGGCGCGCGGAGGCCGCCGGGATTCCCGGGTACGAGGCGCTGAACGCGGACGAGCTGCGGGAGGCGCTCGGCAAGATGGCCAAGGGGATCGACGCGGAGACCGCCAAGCGCGAAGCGGTCGAGTCGTAACGCGGGCCGCGCGTTCGCGGCGTCGTAAGGTCGCGGTATGCGCGCAGTGACACTCGACGAATTCGGTGGGCCCGAGGTGATGCGGTGGGCGGAGGTGCCCGATCTACCGCCGCCCGGGCCCGGCGAGGTCGCCATCGATGTGACCGCGGCCGGGGTGAACCGGGCCGATCTGTTGCAGCGGCAGGGCAACTATCCCCCGCCGCCCGGCGCGAGCGAGATCATCGGCCTCGAGGTTTCGGGGGTGATCGCGGAAGTCGGTGCGGGCGTTGCCGATTGGTCCCCCGGTGACCAGGTGTGCGCGTTGCTGTCCGGCGGCGGGTACGCCGAACGGGTGGTCGTGCCCGCGACCCAGGTGCTGCCGATTCCGGCGGGTCTCGATCTCGCCGCCGCGGCGGCGCTGCCCGAGGTTGCGGCCACGGTCTGGTCGAATCTGGTGATGCGGGCCGGGCTGCGGGCGGGTCAGCTGCTGCTGATCCACGGCGGCGGCAGCGGTATCGGCACGCACGCCATCCAGGTCGCGGTGAGCCGGGGCGCGCGGGTCGCGGTGACCGCGGGTTCGCCGGGCAAACTGGACCGCTGCAAGGAGCTCGGCGCGAGCGTGCTGATCAACTACCGCACCGACGACTTCGCCGCGATCCTGCGCGAATTGGGCGGCGCGGACGTCATTCTCGACAATATGGGCGCGGCCTACCTGGAGCGCAATGTCGCCGCGCTCGCCGAGGACGGGCAGCTCTGCGTGATCGGGATGCAGGGCGGGGTGCGCGCCGAACTGAATCTGGCTGCGCTGCTGGGCAAGCGGGGCACCGTGCACGCCACCAATCTGCGCCGCCGCCCCGCCACCGGGCCGTCGAGCAAGGCCGAGATCATCGCCGAACTGCGGCGGCACCTGTGGCCGTCGATCGCCGACGGCACCGTCGCACCCGTCGTGCACGCGGAGGTACCCGTCGCCGAGGTCGCGCGGGCGCATCGGCTGCTCGACTCCGACGAGACCGTCGGCAAGGTGGTGCTGCGGATCCGCGACTGAGCTCAGTCGAGGGCGGCGAGCGCGCGACCGAGCTGATCGATCTCGAATCGCGTTGTGTAGGGGGCCAATCCGATGGTCACCGCGCCGCCCTCGTCGTTGACGCCGAGCGCGTCGAGCAGGCGACTGCCGCCGTGCACCCCGCTCAGGGTGCCGATGCGATGGTCGGCGAGGCGGGCGGAGACCTTCTCGGCCTGCATGCCCGCGATGGTGAAACTGACCGTGGGGATGCGGGTCGAGGCGCGGCCGATCACGGTGAGATCGGGGATGCGGTCGAGCACCTCCATCAGATGCTCGAACAGGTGATCGTGGTAGTCCTGTAAGGACGTGATCGAAACCTCCAGGCGCTCACGGCGAGTGCCGCCCGCCTGTTCGTCCAGCCCGGCCAGATAGTCGATCGAGGTGGTCAGCCCGGCCAGCAGCGCGTACTGGTGGCCGCCGACCTCGAGCCGCTCCGCGCCCTTGGCGTACGGATTGAGCGACATCGACGGAATCCGGTCCAGGAACGCGGGATCGCGGAACACCAGGGCCCCGATCTGCGGGCCGCCCCACGCGGGCGCGGACAGCGCGACCACGTCCGCGTTGAGTTCGTCGATATCGATCAGCGCGTACGGCGCGGCGCCGAAACAATCGGCCACCAGCAGCCCGCCGACCTCGTGCACCCGGTCCGCGGCGACCCGCACCGCCGGGGCCGAACCCACGATCGGCGAGGCGGCCGTCAACGCCACCAGACGGGCGGTCGGGCCGATCAGCTCCTCGAACTGCCACGCGGGCATCTCGCAGGTCTCGATCTCGACCTCGGCCCAACGCACATGCGCGCCATAGCGATTGGCGATCCGCAACCAGGGCGCGACATTCGCCTCGTCGTCCAGGCGCGACAGCACGATCCCGGTCCCGAGCCCGAGCCGCGAACTCAGCGACTCGGCGAGCCAGGCCAGCAGCACCGCGCGATCGGGACCGAGCACCACCCCGGCCGGGTCGCCGCCGACCAGATCGGCCACGGCCTCGCGCGCCGCGTCCAGGATCGCGCCGCTGCGCTTGGCGGCCCCGTGCCGATTGGTGTGGGAGAAGGCCGAGGTGCGGAAACCCGTTGACACCGCACGAGATACCGAATCCGGAACCAGCATGCCCGCCTGCGGGTCGAGGTGGATCCAGCCGTCGCCCAGGGACGGTATCAGGCCCCGAACCCGTGCGACGTCGTAAGTCATGTGGGCCACTCTAAGGGCAGCGGGCAAGTCGGCGTAACCGTGTCAGCGCCAACCGATCGATAACCGGCGGCCGCGCGGCGGACGCGCGGGCAACCGGGCGAGACATCACGCAGCATGGCGACCGACTTTCACCGAGACCGAACCACGAGGCGGACAAGACCGCAACAGAATACTCGCCCCGGCTCCGCCCCGACTTAGCGCGATGAGCCCGGACGCGACATGATGGAGATCATGACGCATTCGGACGGAGCACCGGATTCCATCGTGGTGATCGGGCCCGAAGGCCGCCCGCTGATCGTTCCCGCGGGCGCCCAGGGCGAGACGCCCGTGCGCGGCCAGGTGGTCGGCGACGAGGACGACGGTGAGGGCAAGGACGCCAAGGACGAGTCGCTGGCCGATATGGTCGAGCAGCCCGCCAAGGTCATGCGCATCGGGACCATGATCAAACAGCTGCTCGAGGAGGTGCGGGCGGCACCCCTCGACGACGCGAGCCGCACCCGGCTCAAGGAGATCCACAAGACCTCGGTCCAGGAGCTCGAGCAGGGCCTGTCCCCCGATCTGCGCAGCGAACTCGAGCGCCTCGCGCTGCCCTTCAGCGACGACTCGATCCCGTCGGACGCGGAGCTGCGCATCGCGCAGGCGCAGCTGGTGGGCTGGCTGGAGGGGCTGTTCCACGGCATCCAGACCGCGCTGTTCGCCCAGCAGATGGCCGCCCGCGCGCAGCTCGAGCAGATGCGCCACGCGCTGCCGCCGGGGATGCGGGGCGCGCAGGAGGGCGGTCCGGCCGGGGGCGGACCAACCAGCGGGCAGTACCTGTAGGGCAGGGGCGCCCGGTCCCGTACCGCATCGCTCGGACCGGGATCGTTCGCATCTGCGCTAAGGTCGAGCACTGTGCCTGCAGCTGCTCCAGCCGATTCGGCGACCGCCGAACAGCGCCCGGTCGACACCTCGGTACCACTCATGTCGGATTCCCTGACCTTCGGACGCGCGTTCAACGATCTACGCGGCGGATTCGCGCAGCGGGAACTGTGGTTGTCGCTGGGCTGGCAGGACATCAAGCAGCGGTACCGGCGGTCGGTGCTCGGCCCGTTCTGGATCACCATCGCCACCGGCGTGCAGGCGGCGGCGATGGGCATCCTGTACGCGGCGCTGTTCAATCAGGACCTGCGGTACTACCTGCCGTACGTGACGGTCGGGCTGATCATCTGGAACGTGATCTCGGCCAGCATCCTCGAGGGTTCGGACGTCTTCATCGCCAACGAGGGCCTGATCAAACAGCTGCCGTCGGCGTTGAGCGTGCACGTCTACCGGTTGGTGTGGCGGCAGTTCCTGTTCTTCGCGCACAACCTGGTCATCTACGTGATCATGGTTCCGGCGCTGGGCCTTTGGCATCACCTGCACTGGTCGAGCCTGCTGGCCCTGCCCGCGATGCTGCTGATCTTCCTGAACTCGATGTGGGTGTCGATCGTGTTCGGCATCTTCGCCACCCGCTACCGCGATATCGCGCCGATCCTCGGCAGCACCACGCTGATGCTGTTCGTGCTCACGCCGGTCATGTGGACCACCAAGGCGCTGCACGCCCAGGGCGGGTCGGTCAGCGAGCGGGCGCGTCTGGTGGAATTGGTGCCGACGTTCCACTTCCTGGAGATCGTGCGCGCGCCGCTGCTCGGCGAGGCGCAGAAACCGTTGAGCTGGATCATCGTCGGCAGCATCACGGTGGTCGGCTGGGCGGTGGCCATCCTGGCGTTGAAGCAGTTCCGTTCCCGCGTCCCCTACTGGGTGTGAAGGCTCGATGACCGACCACGTGAGTATCGAAACCCGCAACGCTTGGGTCGAATTCCCCATCTTCGACGCGAAATCGCGCTCGCTGAAGAAGGCGTTCCTCGGCAAGGCGGGCGGCGCGATCGGGCGCAACCAATCCGACGTCGTCGTCGTCGAGGCGCTGCGCGACATCACGCTCTCGCTGAAGGAGGGCGACCGGGTCGGCCTGGTCGGCCACAACGGCGCGGGCAAATCCACACTGCTGCGGCTGCTTTCGGGCATCTACGAGCCCACCCGCGGCAGCGCGCGGGTGCGCGGCCGGGTGGCGCCGGTGTTCGATCTCGGCGTGGGCATGGACCCGGAGATCTCCGGCTACGAGAACATCATCATCCGCGGGCTGTTCCTCGGGCAGACCCGCAAACAGATGCTGGCCAAGGTCGACGAGATCGCCGAATTCACCGAATTGGGCGACTATCTCGACATGCCGCTGCGCACCTACTCCACCGGTATGCGGGTGCGATTGGCGATGGGCGTGGTCACCTCGATCGATCCGGAGATCCTGCTGCTGGACGAGGGGCTCGGCGCGGTCGACGCGGAGTTCATGAAGAAGGCCCGCAACCGGCTGCGCGATCTCGTCGCGCGCTCGGGAATCCTGGTGTTCTGCAACCATTCCAACGAATTCCTCGCCCAGCTCTGCGACACCGCGATCTGGATCGATCACGGGCAGATGAAGATGCAGGGCGATATCGTCGACGTCGTGCGGGCCTACGAGGGCCCCGAGGCGGGCGACCACGTCGCGCAGATCCAGCGTGAACTGGAAAAGGAACGGGAATTGGAGCGGAACTCCGCATGACCGAATACGGCGAAACGGCCAAGATCATCGCGGTGGTCGTCACCCACAAGCGGCGCGAGTTGCTTGCCGAATCGCTGAAGGTGCTGAGCGCGCAAACGCGTCCGGTCGATCATCTGATCGTCGTCGACAACGCCAACGAGCCCGAGGTGGGCGAGCTGGTGGCGCAGCAGTCGGTGGAGACGACCTACCTGGGTTCCGAGCACAACCTCGGCGGCGCGGGCGGATTCGCGCTGGGCATCCTGCACGCGCTGACCCTGGGCGCGGACTGGGTGTGGCTCGCCGACGACGACGGCCGCCCCGAGGGCCCGGAAGTGCTTGCGACGCTGATGGATTGCGCGCGGCGGCACGGACTGGCCGAGGTCTCGCCGGTGGTGGCCGATATCGACGAACCGGACCGGCTGGCCTTCCCGCTGCGGCGCGGGGTGGTGTGGCGGCGGCTGCGCTCGGAGCTGGGCGACGAGGACTTCCTGCCCGGCATCGCCTCGCTGTTCAACGGCGCGCTGCTGTCGGCGAAGGCCGTCGACGTGATCGGCGTGCCGGATCTGCGGCTGTTCGTGCGCGGCGACGAGGTCGAGGTGCACCGGCGGCTGGTGCGCTCGGGCCTGCCGTTCGGCACCTGCCTGCGAACGGCGTACCTGCACCCCAACGGCTCCGCGGAGTTCAAGCCGATCCTCGGCGGCCGCATGCACACCCAGTACCCCGACGATCCGGTCAAGCGCTACTTCACCTACCGCAACCGCGGCTACCTGATGTCCCAGCCCGGAATGCGCAAACTGCTGCCGCAGGAATGGGCCAGGTTCTCGTGGTTCTTCCTGGTGCAGCAGAAGGATCCGGCCGGGCTGGCCGAATGGCTGCGGCTGCGCCGGCTCGGCCGCCGCGAACAGTTCCACAAGCCGGACTGACGCGGCCTCAGTAGCTGGTCTCCGACCAGCCCGAGCCGCGCGCGGCGAGGTCGTCGTAGGACTCCGACGAATCCCGTTGCGCGCGTTCGGCTTCCACCAGCGCGGCATTGGCGCGCAGGAAGGTCGACGCCGCCTCGACCCGCTCGTCCTCGCGGAGCTCGCGCGTCGCCGCCTCGACCCGCTCCCGTTTGTCGGCGACGGCCGCGGCGAACGCGGCGAGCACGGCTTCGGCCTCGGGCAGCGAGATCGACAGCAGGTGGTTCTCCGCGTCGACCACCACCTCGATCCCGTCGGCCGTCCCGACGCCGCGAATCTCCGCCAGGGCGCGCTGGGCGCGGCGCACCTTCACGCCCAGTTCCTCGAAGTCGTTCTCGGACATGGCCGTACCTCAGGGATGGGTGATGACGGACGGCATCGGCGTCCCGCCCCGGGCGTGGTTCGGGAAACACGGCGAGGACACCGACAGCGCCAGGTCGCCGCGCGAATTCTGGGTCAGCGTCAGCAGATACACGTCGGGCGTCCCGGCGCGCAGCTGCGGCATCCCCGGATCCCGCTCGTCGCGCAGCGGCCGCCAGCCCAGGTCCCGCCAGGCCCGCTCGAACAGATCGCGGTAGTGCGCGCCGCCGTCGCCGGGCATCCCGGAGATCCAGTAGTCGGCGGCGGCGTTGTAGGGCGGATCGGGCACGCTGTCGTCGTCGACGCAGGGCACGACCGTGGCGTCGCCGAAGACGGTGTCCGGGAACCGCGGGTGCTGCCAGGTCAGCGCGATCTCGGCGGGCAGCCGCCGCAGGGTGTCGGTGAGGATCTCGACGATCCGCTGCCGCGCCCGCTCCTCGGTGAGGGTGGTGTCGACCGGAACGTGTTGTGTCATATCCGATTTCTCCGTTCGGGAGCCGAATTCGTGCGCGCAGCCGGTGATCGCGACGGCCGCCGCGGCGACCAGCGCGAGCGACCACGCCACGCGGGTCATCGCGTCGGCGTCCCGACGCCGCTGATGATCTTGCCCATATTCGTCAACGCCGAATTCCCTGGATCGAAATAGGAACTGTGTGCCCCGCGATTCCACCAGAAACCGGTCGCGTCCGAGTGGAACTGCTGGCCGTACCCCGGGGTGGACCAGGGTTGCGGGCCGCGCACGAAGTTCGGAACGAATTTGACCGGATCGTGCGCATTGGTCGTCACCCAGACGTGCTGGGCGTTGTCCTGGGGTCGCACCCCGGTCAGATGCAGATCGGTCGGCTTGTCGACATCGATGCCGGGACTGCCGACGAGCACGATCTTGTCGGCGTCGAGGGTGTGGCTGCCGCTGGCCGCGTGCCCGATCGCGGTCGCGCCGTAGCTGTGCCCGATCACGGTATTGGACGAGCGGTCGCCCTCGTGCGTGACGCGCAACCCGGATTGGAAACCGTCCAGTGGCGCGGCGGCGGTATCGGCATATCCGCCATGGACGAAGTCGCTCAGCTTGGGCGGGGAGTCGTAGCCGTACCACGCGATGGCCGAGGTCTGCTTGGACGGGTCGGCCAATTCGGCCGCGCGGCGTTCGCGTTCGGCGCGCTCCACGCCGTCGCCGATCTTGCTGAGATCGGCCTCCACCCCCGGAACGTGGGTGACCACATTGCCCGCGGTGTCGGGATTGCGGATGGCGATCGCGGCGTGCCCGCGCCCGTCGAGCAGCGACAGCAGCCGCGGCGGTTCGCCGGGGCGGGTTTGCAGGCCCTTGGCGACGGCGTCGTACCCCGCCAGTTCGTGCCTGGCGGCCTCGACCTGCTTCTGCCAGGCGTCGAGCTGGGTCTTGTCGGTCGGCTTGTGCGCCAGCAGTTCGTCGAGGCGGCGTTGCGTGTCGGCGCGCAGATCGACCAGGGTGCGGCGGTTGTAGTGGTCGCGGTCGGCCTGCGGGATGCCGTTGCGGTTGCCCAGGAAGGGATCTCGCGCGTAGAGCGCGTCCTTCTCGGCGGGGGTGAGCTTCTCCCAGAGGTCGTGCAATTGTTTCGGATCGGTGGGCAGTTGGGCCTTGCCGTCGAGAATGGCCTGGACCTGGGGACTGATCGGCGGCCCGTCGGGATGCTTCTCGTACTGGCCGAGCTGCCCGATCGCGGTCGTGATGGCCTGTGCCGCTGTGGTTTCGGTGGTGCCGAACTGGGTGAGCAGCTTCTTCAAGCGGGACTGGAGGCTGGTCGCCTGGCCGTCGAGGTTTCGCTGCATGATCGACGCGAGGGCGGGATCGATGGCGCCCGCGACGGCGGGCACCCGGGGCGCGGTGACATTGCCCGCGTTGTCGACGGTCATGCCCGCCTTCGGTATCTCGTGATCGACGAGGGTGAGCAGGGCGGACCGGGTCGCCGACAGCTGCGGGCCGTAGGAGTTGTACCGGTCGACGATCGACAACACCCCCGTGCTCAGGTGGTTGCCCGAAAGTCGTTCGGACACCGCGCGAGTGGAGGCGGCCGACGCGCCGGTGCCCTTCCAGCCGTCCATGGCCCGGTCCACGTCGCGGGCCATCTGTTCGACGCGCCCGGTGAACGTGTCGTTCTGGGTGGTGAGGTCGGCGGCGAAATCGATCATCGACTGCGGATCGCAGCCACGGACATGACTGATGGTGGTCACGGGGTCACCGGCCGCCGTTGTACCGGCTCAGTTGCGCCGCATTGGCCTTGTCGAGTTCCTCGTAGGTCTTGGCGGCGTTCGTGGTGCGGTGCGACATCGTGCGGATATTGCCGCCGATGACACCGAACGCGGCGACCACGGCGTCGTCCACCCGCTGGGACACCGCCTGGATGGGCGAATCGGGCATGCGGACCGAGGCCGTGACCTTCAGCGCGGCGATGGCGTCGGCGTGGCCGCCGAGGGTGCCGCCGAGCCGGTGCAGGATGTCGAGATCCGCTTGCAGAATCTCCCCCATGAGCTCCCCCTGTCGGAACGAAAGATGGTTGTCGGCAACAGGATTGGTCGACTGTACAACGGTGTTCGTGAAGGGGGAACCCCCGAAAACCACCGGCCGCGGGAAAAGGCGTTGCGCGGCGGGGGCCGGGCTGTCATCGTTGTGATCACACAGACGAAAGCGTCGGAAGGTTCGAGGAGGTGAAGTACGTGAACGTGATTGTTCGAGGTGCGCAGTCGCGCGGGGACGAATACCGCGGCGCCGCACGTACTTCCCTGTTCTGCCCGATGCACTGAGCCCGTCGTGGGCTTCGTGCCCGATGAAAGACGGCTTTCCTCATGGTCGATCACGACCGACTCGTTCCCTACGGCTGGAATTCGGCCGTATCCGCCGCATACACAGAGCTGCTCGACACCGGCTGGGTCCCGGCCCGCGTCATCCGAATGGATCGCAGCGAGTGCGACGTCGCCACCCCCATCGGGCTCGCGCGCGCTCGGTGCCCGCGGGCGGATACCAACGTCGAGGGCCTGTGCACCGGCGATTGGGTGGTATTGGATACCGAATACGTTGTCCGGCAGCGGATTCCGCGACGCACCGCGATCGTGCGCGCGGCGGTGTCGGGGCGGTCCGAGCCGCAGGTGCTCGCCGCGAATGTCGATACGGTGCTGGTGTGCACGGCCGCCGACGGCGATGTGGACCTCGGCCGGATCGAGCGGATGCTCGCGCTGGCCTGGGAGTCCGGGGCGCGGCCGGTGGTCGTGCTGACCAAAGCCGATCTGGCCGTGGACATTCCGCTCGAGGCGGTGCGCGCGGTCGCGCCGGGCGCGGTCACGCTCGCGGTGAGCGCCACGACCGGACTGGGCATGGACGTGCTGGGCGCGCTGCTCGACGGCACGGTCGCGCTGCTCGGGCCCTCGGGCGCGGGGAAGTCGACGCTGGCCAACGCGTTGCTCGGCGCGGAGGTGTTCGCCACCGACGCGGTGCGCGCCTCGGACAAGCGGGGGCGGCACACCACCGTGCAGCGGGAGCTGCGGCCGTTGCCCGGCGGCGGGACGCTGATCGACACGCCGGGGCTGCGCTCGGTCGGAATGTGGTCGGCCGGTGCGGGTTTGGAGCACACCTTCCGCGACGTCGAGGACCTCGCCGAACGATGCCGATTCGACGATTGCGCGCACGAGACCGAACCCGGCTGCGCGGTCCTGGCCGCCCTCGAGTCCGGGGAGCTGCCGCGCCGCCGATTCGACAGTTATCGCAAGTTGCGCCGGGAGAACGCGTGGCTCGCCGCCCGCACCGACGCCCGGCTGCGCGCCGAGCGCACCCGCATGTGGAAGAACGTGGAGCGTTCGCAGCGGGCCGTGTACCGGGAGCGGCGCTCGCGCGGTCGATAGATCGAAACGGCGGCTCGGGGTTTACGGAACGGCGGTCCCGCGGCGGGGACGGGATCGCCTAGCCTGCTAGGAGGTATCGCCCCGGGTCGGGGCGGCCGGACAGATGGGAGCAGGCTATGGGTGCGGACCGGGCGTTGGCCGGGCGGACGATGATCATGTCGGGCGGGAGCCGGGGCATCGGGCTCGAGATCGCGAAGCGGGCGGCGGCCGACGGGGCCAACATCACGCTGATCGCGAAGACCGATACGCCGCATCCCAAGCTGCCGGGCACGATTCACACCGCGGCCGCCGAACTCGAGCAGGCGGGCGGCTCGGTGCACAAGTTCGTCGGCGACGTCCGCGACGACGAGGCCGTGGCCACGGCCGTGCGGGAGACCGTGGAGCGGTTCGGCGGCATCGACATGGTCGTCAACAACGCCTCGGCCATCGACCTGTCGCCGACCGAACTGCTGCCGATGAAGAAGTACGACCTCATGCAGGACATCAACTGCCGCGGCAGTTTCCTGCTGTCGAAACTGAGCATCCCCGCGCTGAAGGATTCCGCGCAGGCCGACCGCAATCCGCACATCCTCACCCTGTCGCCGCCGCTGAACCTCGATCCGAAATGGGCCGGACAGCATCTCGGCTACACCATCGCCAAGTACGGCATGTCGCTGACGACGCTGGGGCTGGCCGAGGAACTGCGGCAGTACGGCATCGGCGTCAACTCGCTGTGGCCGCGCACCACGATCGCGACCGCGGCCGTGCGCAATCTGCTCGGCGGTGAGGAGATGGTCGCCACCTCCCGCACCCCCGACATCTACGCCGACGCCGCCTACCTGGTGCTCACCTCGCCCGCGAAGGACACCACCGGCAACTTCTTCCTCGACGACGAGGTGCTCGCCGCGCACGGCGTCACCGACTTCGACAAGTACCGGGTGACGCCGGGCGACGGGCCGCTCACGACCGATCTGTTCCTGTGATGCCGTAGAGCCGCTCCCAGTTCTCGCGGCTGGTGAGTTCGGGCATGGCCGCCCGGTAGCGGCGGCTCAGCTCGGGCAGGTCGCGACGGAGCTTGCGCAGCACCCGCCAGGTGCGCAGCAGCAGCGCGCGGGCACGGGCCTTGTCCCGCTTGCGGATTCGCACCCCGGACTGGGAGGCGTCGGTGACGACCACGTGCTCGAACAGCGAGACGTGCCACCAGTAGGCGTCCTCGCGGGTGACGCCGACCAGTCCGGGCTGGACCTTGCCGGTCCACTGCTGGATCGCACGCTTGATCAGGACCAGATGCGGGCGGCTCGGCTCGCCCTCGGCGCGGCGAATGCTGATGTCCGCGTTGCGAATCGGGGCCGTGGCGGCGGGATGCTTCTTGGTCTCCGGATAGTCGCCGCGGCTGGTGCGGGCGGCGGCCAGCGCCGCCATGCCGCCGTCGCGCAGCACCTCCGGGCCCTTCAGGAAATCCTCGATGCCCTGCAAGGTGGTGTGCGCCAGGCCGTACTGCATGGCCACCAGCATCTCGGCGATCTCGCGGAACAGCTGGCGGCTGATCTTCTTCGGGTCCAGATCGGTGTGCAAGGAAGAGACGATCAGGGAGTTGCGCGAGGAGAAGTAGCGCGCCCAGTCGTCGAAGTCCTTCCAGTAGAAGTCGGCGTGCCAGACCGCGGCGTTGGGCAGCGTCACCGTGACGAAGCCGTGTTCGCGGGCGCGCAGGCCGTATTCGACGTCGTCCCACTGGAAGAAGATCGGGATCGGCAGCCCGATGCGGGCGACCACCTCCGCCGGGATCAGGCAGGTCCACCAGGCGTTGTAACCCGCGTCGACGCGGCGCTCCTGCTGCTTCTTGAGCATGCTGGTGTTGCGCAACGCCTTCGACACCTTCTGGCCGTGCCGGAGGATGCCCAGGTCGGTCTCCTCGGCGCCGACGTTGAGGTAGTCGGGGTTGAGCAGGAACAGCATCTGCGCGCCGACCAGGGTCGGTTCCACCGTCATATTGGCGAAGGCGTTGAGCCGGATCACCGTCTCGGGTTCGCACAGGATGTCGTCGTCCATGAGGATGACGTCGGCGTGCTCGTTGGCCGCGGACACCTCGTAGAGGCCGCGCGTGAACCCGCCCGCCCCACCGAGATTCGGCTGCCGCAGATAGCGCAGTTTGTCGCCGAACCGCGGCCGGGTCTCCTGGAACAGCGGGCGGTCCTCGACGAGATCGGTGCCCTGATCGACCACGTACACCGCGTCGATCACGTCCAGCACCACCGGATCCGAGGCCAGCGCCGCGACGGTGTGGGCGCAGTCCTCGGCGCGGTTGAACGTGCAGATCGCGATCGCCACCGGACGGATGTGCTCGGGCGCGGTCGCGGTCCAGGACAGTTCGCTGATCGCGAGGTCGCCGCCGACCGCGTCGAATTCGAGCCACAGCGCGCCGCCGTCGACGTACTGGTCCAGGGGCGCGCGCAGCACCACGCGGCCGTCGGCGCGCACGTCGGCGCTGGCGACGATGCGCCGGTGGCCCGCGATATCGGAGGCCGCCAACCGGATTCGGGCCAGGCCGCCGAGTTCGACGGTCAGGCCGACCTCGACCTCGGTGACGGTGGTCCAGCGCTGCCAGTAGCTCGCCGCGAAGCGGCCGAAGTAGGTGTTGGTGTGGGCGCGGGCGCCCTTGTCCACCCGGATGCTCATCCGCTCGCGATGCGCCTTGCCGCCCTTGACGACCGCGTACAGCTCGTCGCTGACCTTCGGCGACGGGCCGGTGAACACCCCGCGCTGCAGGGTCAGCCGTTCCGGTGGGCGGTGGTCACCGCGCAGCGTGGCGGGCGCGGGGTCGGCGATGCGCCGGTCGTTCTCGGTTTCGGTCACGGCCTGCCCAGCCGACTGGTCCATATCGGATTCCCTCGTAATCCCTCGATGTTCGACGCGCTGGCTGAGAATATCAACGCGCCTCGGTGCGGGCCTGCTCAGCCGCGGCGCCGGTGAATACGAATTTGTCGTAGGCCCAATAGCGGAACAGGACGGCCGCGGCCTGCCCGATCAGGGTGCCGGAGATGTTGTCCGCCAACGGGGTCGACAGGTGCAGAACGTATCGGGAGAAGCCCAGACACGCCAGTTGCAGGCCGATGGCGACCACATTGAACACCGCGTAGAGCAGATATTCGCGGGCCGCGCTGCCGCCCTTCTTCCCGGCGAAGGTCCACCATTTGTTGCCGAAGTAGGTGACGACCGTGGCCACCAGGATGGCGATGATCTTGGCGGGCAACGGGAAGTGGAACAACGGCCCTTTCCCGCCCGCGAACACGAGCAGGTTGTAGGTCCCGGCGTCCACGAGAAACCCGATCCCACCCACGACCAGGAAGGCCCCGCCCTTACGCACGGCGGCAAGGATCTTGGTGACCAGCGACGCCCGCGAGGGCCCCGCTTCCTCGATCACGTACTCGCTTCCGGACACGGCCCGACCGTACCCGGCGGAAAGCACGCCGGGTGCATGGGGGGAACGCGCGCCGGGTACACGAGGGGCAGCACGGCCCTGTACCCTCCCGGTGTTCGTATTTCACCGTCCGGTTCGAATAATGAGGGATTGACGGGGTGGACCCCACCGAGCTTCGTATCGCCGCAGTGGTGCCCTGCCACAACGAGGAGGCCGCGGTCGCCAAGGTCGTCACGGACCTCAAGGCTGCCGTGCCGGGCATCGTCGTCTACGTGTACGACAACCGCAGCACCGACGCGACCGCCGAGCGGGCGCGGGAAGCGGGAGCGGTCGTGCGCACCGAACATGTCAAGGGCAAGGGCAATGTCGTGCGGCGGGCGTTCGCCGATATCGAGGCCGACGTCTACGTGATGATCGACGGGGACGACACCTACGACGCCTTCGCCGCGCCGCTGCTGATCAAGACCCTGCTGAACGGCCCGTACGACCACGTGCTGGGCGTGCGCAAACAGGACGAGGGCGCGCAGGCGTACCGCTCCGGCCACGAGACCGGCAACAAGGTGCTCAACGGAGTGGTCGGAAAGGTGTTCGGCGAGAACGTCGAGGACATGCTCTCCGGCTACCGGGTGTTCTCCCGGCGGTTCGTCAAGAGCTTCCCGGCCGTCTCGCGCGAATTCGAGATCGAGACCGAATTGACCGTGCACTCACTGCATCTGCGGGTGCCGCAGACCCAGGTGCCGGTCGGTTTCCGGGATCGGCCCGCGGGCAGCGAATCCAAATTGCGCACGTACCACGACGGTTTCAAGATCCTGGCGCTGATCATCGGACTGGCCCGGCACGAGCGGCCGGTGGCCTTCTACGGATTGTTCGGCACGGTCGCGTGGATCGTCTCGGTGATCCTGACCGTGCCGATCCTGGTGGAGTTCTACGAGATTCACCAGGTGCCGCGCTTCCCGACGCTGTTCCTCGCCTTCACCCTGTTGCTGCTGGGCAGCCTGGCGTGGACCGCCGGACTGATCCTCGACGGCATCCGCCGCTCCCGGCACGAGGCCGCGCGCCTGATGTATCTGCGCTACGCCGCGGTGGGCGAACCGATCGCCGAGCGGGTCGGACAGGTCGACTGATGACGGCCCAGGCCGAGCGGGCGGCCGTCGAGGAGCCCGCCCCCGCCGAGCAGACCGTCGAAACGTCTTCGCGCACAACGGTTCTCGCACGGGCAACCGACTGGACGCGGCGCCACCTCGGCTTCGGCGCGGTCGCGTTCGTGCTCGTGGCCGCCGTGTTCGGCGCGGTCTTCGCGGTGCTCACCCCCGCGTTCTGGGGACACGACGAGATCACCCAGTTCGGCCGGGCCTATCAGGTCGCGCACGGCGGGTTCACGCCGCACCGCATCGCCGACGATCGCGGCGTCGCCTACGGCGGTGACGTCCCGGTGAGCATCGACGGCCTGATGAGCTACGCCTTCGACGACTACAACCACAATCCGGGCGAACCCGATCCGATGGTCGCCGATCCGCGCGCCTACGACCTGCTCGGCTCGGTGCCGGTCTCACAGCAGACCCGGCCGGTGTGGTTCACCAACACCGCGGCCTACTCCCCCGTGCCGTATGTGCCCGCCGCCGTGGGCCTTCGGCTGGCGCAGGCCCTGGATCTGAACGTGGGCTCGACGGTCCAGCTCACCCGGTTCGCGGGGCTGCTGGCGTATCTGGTGATCGTCGGCTTCGCGCTGCGCGCCCTGCGCGCGTATCGGGTGCAGTGGCTGGCCTTCACCGTGGCCGCGCTGCCGATCGCGCTGTTCCAGGCGGGTACGGTCACCGCGGACACGATGACCAACGCGCTCGCGATCCTGGTGTCGGTCATGGTGGTCAAGGGCCTGTTCCTCGGGGCGGAGCTGACCCGGCTCGAAACCGTGGTGACGCTGGGCGCGACGCTCGCGCTGCCGCTGAGCAAGCCGACCTACGTGCTGCTGGCCATGCTCGTGGTGCTGATTCCCGCGCGGCAGTACCGGTTCGGGCAATGGCTGCGCTGGCTGCCCTGGCTCTGCGCGGCGGTGGGCGCGGGGCTGTTCGCGGTGTGGATGAAGATCGCCGCCCCGACCGGTGACGGGATGGGCCTGATGCGCCCGCCCGCCCAATGGCATTCGGTGCGGCCGGGCGATCAGCTGCACGGGATCCTGAGCAATCCGGGGCACTTCCTGAACATCTTCACCGAGAGCATCTGGTATCGCGATCAGCGCTGGTTCACCCAGTTCTTCGGGGAGCTCGGCTTCGCCTACATCGACGTTCCGGCGCTGACCGTCCTGGCGTGCCTGCTGGCGTTCACCGTGAGTGCCGGTGTGGCCGAACGGTTCTCGGCCCAGCGCTGGCGCACGGTGGTCGTCGCGCTGACGGTGCTGGCCAGCGTCGCCATGATCTACGTGACGCTGTACATGTCGTTCTCGCCGGTGGACTACTACCTCGTCGACGGCGTGCAGGGCCGGTACTTCGTCCCGCTGGCCGTGGTGGGTTTCGCGGCGCTGCTGCGCTGGATGCCGTTGCGCTGGACCGACGTTCGCGGGGTGATCCCGCACCGCGGGCCCGCCATCGCGGTCGTGGTGGCGATGGTCGTCGCGCTGACGGCCGCGGCGCTGAAGTACGAGTTCCTGGTGTGGGGCTGAGCGCGACCGCTCAGAGCACCCGCTCCCCCGCGGCCGCGTAGGCGCGTTCGGTGGCCTCCTTCTGCGGCCGCCACCAGTCCTCGTGCGCGCGGTACCACTCGATGGTCGCGGCGAGGCCGGTGCGGAAATCGGAATAGCGTGGGGTCCAGCCCAATTCGTCGCGCAGCAGGCTCGCGTCGATGGCGTAGCGCTGATCGTGGCCGGGCCGATCGGTGACGTGATCGAAATCGTCGGGGTCGCGGCCGAATTCGGTCAGGATCAGCCGCACCACGGACCTGTTGTCGAGTTCGCCGTTCGCGCCGATCAGATAGGTCTGCCCGATGCGGCCGCGCTCCAGGATCGTCCACACCGCGCGGTTGTGGTCCTCGACGTGGATCCAGTCGCGCACCTGATGCCCCGCGCCGTACAGGCGCGGGCGCAGACCGTCGATCACATTGGTGATCTGGCGCGGAATGAACTTCTCCACATGTTGATAGGGCCCGTAGTTGTTGGAGCAGTTGGAGATCGTGGCCCGCACGCCGAACGAGCGCACCCAGGCCCGCACGAGCAGATCGCTCGACGCCTTGGACGCGGAATAGGGGCTCGACGGATTGTAGGGCGTGGTCTCGGTGAAGGCCGGATCGTCCGCGGCCAGATCGCCGTACACCTCGTCGGTCGAGATGTGGTGATAGCGCACGTCGTACCGGCGCACGGCCTCCAGCAGCGCGAACGTGCCCACGATATTGGTCTGCACGAAGGGCCACGGCCGGGCGAGGGAGTTGTCGTTGTGCGATTCGGCGGCGAAATGCACGACCGCGTCCACCCCGGAGACCAACCGGTCGACGAGTTCGGTGTCGGCGATATCGCCGTGCACGAACTCGATGCGGTCCGCGATCGGCGCCAGCGAGGCGCGATTGCCCGCGTAGGTGAGCGCGTCGAGCACCACGATTCGGGTATCGGGCCGTTCGGTGACGGTCTGATGGACGAAGTTGGCGCCGATGAACCCCGCGCCCCCGGTTACGAGCAGTCGCACGGGTGCGAGCCTATCGGGTCGGCGCGCGCGCAACCGATTCGCCGACGGTTGTCCGAATCGCGGTCGGGCCGGGTCCGTTGTGATCGGGGCCACTCGATCGGCGATCGCTATCATCCGAAGCAGGAGCGGGTACGCCCGCTGGGAGCCGGAAAATTGTGACCTTGATCACTCAAGTATATGTAAACCTTTCGGACCTGAGGTCGGTTCGCCTCCCCAAAACCATTACGGTTACAGCGTGTTTCGCAGACCTTGCAGTCCCCAGGGACTCAATGGTGAACAAAATTTGAATGAACGGTCACGACAGGTTCACCGGGCGTTAGCGGAGCTCGAATTCGATACTCGTGTCCCCCCGAACCACTCTCTCTCGAGGTTCCACTAGAAATGCTGATGAGGAAATTCGCCGCGACGTCGGCACTGCTGATCGCCGCGCTCGGCGTGACCGCCGGTACCGTGAACGCGGCCCCGGCCGCCGACGAGGGCGTCGTCAACTACAAGTCCACGACCACCCCGACCTCGACCATCATCTCCACCGACTCCGGTTCGATGGTCGTCGAGGACGGCGTGTTCAAGATCAAGGCCGCCAACGGGACCACCCTGGCCGGGGCCGACCTGAAGTTCCGCGTCGACGACTTCGAGTTCCCGATCGCCGCGGACATCTCCGACCACACCGCCACCCTGACCCCGCAGTTCGACACCGAGCACGCGGTCTACAAGCCGGTCGCGCTGCCCTACGAGGACACCGCTCCCTGGAAGACCCCGTACGACCGTGAGCAGGCCGCCTGGAACCGCATGAAGGACACCATCTCCACCGGCGCCACCATCGGCACCCTCGTGGGTGGTATCGGCGGCGGCGCGGTCGGTTGCGTCCTCGGTGGCATCGCCGGCGCGACCGTGGCCTCGGCCGCGATCGTCGGCCTGTTCGGCGCCTTCATCCCGGCCGCCGCCATCGGCTGCCTCGGCGGCATCATCGCCGTCGGCGCCCTGGGCACCCTGGCCGGTCAGCTGCTGATCACCGCGCCGGTCGCCGTCCTGGCCGCGATCCAGTACTTCACGACGATCAACCAGCCGTTCACCCCGGCTCCGTCGAAGTAGTTCGACTGTCGCTCAACGGTTTTCGATAACCTATGACACCAGCGCCCGCCCGGTAAGGTTCGCCGCACCGGGCGGGCGGTTGTGTTCCACCAGCTTTGGAAAGACCCACATGAAGATGAGGAAATTCGCGGCGACCTCGGCCCTGGTGATCGCCGCCCTCGGCGTGACCGCCGGAACCGTGCACGCCGCGCCCGCCGCCGCCGATGTGATCGACTTCAAGTCGACCACGACCCCGGAATCGACCGTCATCTCCACCGACGCCGGTTCCATGGTGGTCGAGGACGGCGTGTTCAAGATCAAGGCCGCCGACGGAACCACCGTGGCCGGAACGGAACTGAAGTTCCGCGTCGACGACTTCGAGTTCCCGATCGCCGCCGACATCGCGGACCACACCGCCACCCTGACCCCCCGGTTCGACACCGAGCACGCGGTCTACAAGCCGGTCGCCCTGCCCTACGAGGATCAGGCCAACTGGAAGACCCCGTACGACCGGGAGCAGGCCGCCTGGAAGCGCATGGTCGACACGATCAGCATGGGCGCGACGATCGGCACCCTGACCGGCGGCCTCACCGGCGGCGCGGTGGGCTGCGTGCTCGGCGGTATCGCCGGGGCCACGGTCGCCGCGGCGGCCATCGTCGGCCTGTTCGGCGCGTTCCTGCCCGCCGCGGCGGTCGGCTGCCTCGGCGGGATCATCGCCGTCGGCGCCCTCGGCACCCTCGTGGGGCAGCTGCTGGTGACGGCTCCCGTCGCGATCCTCGCGGCGAACCAGTACTTCACCACCATCAACCAGCCGTTCGAGCCGACCTTCGGCGCGGCTCCGCCGGCCAAGTAACCGTTCGTCCGGGACAGACAGCACCCCCGTCCAGCGCGCGCTGGGCGGGGGTGCTTTCCAATCAGGCTGTGCGAGCGACCGTTTCGGGCTCGATCCGGGCGCGGACGAAGCGGGCGACCCGGGCCAGCGCGGCCCGGCTCTCCGGCAGGCTCGGCAGAATGCTCATGAAGGCGTGCACCTGCCCGCGCCACAGCTCGAGCGAATGCGGGACGCCCGCCGCGGTGAGCCGCCGGGACATCAATTCGCAGTCGTAGCGCAGCAATTCGTCCTCGCCGACGATCAGCAGCGCGGGCGGCAATCCGGCCAGCGTGCCGTTGACCGGCGACAGCATCGGATCGACCCGGCCGTCGATCTCCGCGCCGTAGCGGACCATGCGGCGCACCGCCGACATCGGGATGTAGGCGTCCCGGGCGACATTGACGTAACCCCGCTTGGCCTTGTGGTCCAGATCCAGCAGCGGCGACAGGCCGACCAGGCCCGCGGGCGTGGGCAATCCGGCCTCGATCGCGCGCAGCGCGGTCGCGAAGGTCAGATAGCCCCCGGCGGAGTCCCCGGCGAAGACGATGCGCGCCGGATCCGCGCCGTGGCCGAGCAGCCAGCGGTAGGCGGTCAGGCAGTCCTCGATCGATCCGGCGATGGAAGTGCCCGGCAATTGGCGATATTCGACGCTGACGACCGGCAGGCCGGTGCGGCGGGCGAGGCTCGCCACGATCGGGCGGTGCGAATCCAGACCGCACAGGAAGAATCCGCCGCCGTGCAGGTACATCACCGCGCCGTGCCGCAACGCGCGGCTGCCGCCCGCCGGTCGGACGATCTCCATCCGAAATCCGCCCAGCCGCACCTGTTCTCGTTCGATGCCGCGCGGGCCCGGGCGCAGCGCGGCCAGGCCGTCGACCACGTGCCGGGCCAGCGGCATGGTCTGCGGGTGGATGGGATAGCGCTTGATCACCGGACCCACCACACCCTTGCAGGCCAGCAGCAGGGCTTGGGAGTGCAGGCTGAGCCGGTCGGGGTTGACCACCACGCCGGGATCCGGTTCGGGAACCACCTCGCCGATCGGGATCGCTACCATCGCGCACCTACCTAACTCCCGGCGCGCCGACGGGAAGGCCGAGGAACCCGGCCGGCGATGTCGGCGCTGACATCTCACACGGTGTCATTTCAGAAGACCACGCTGAAGTGACCTGTGCAACAGATATGGGCCGATCGGCATCTCGCCAAACCCGTCGTGATCGTTTCGGAACCTCGCCGCGCCCCGGTCGAGGGCAACTGGCAGACTGCGTGCCATGCGCGGAATCATCCTGGCCGGTGGCACCGGGTCCCGCCTGCATCCGATCACGCGCGGGGTGAGCAAACAGCTTGTGCCGGTGTACGACAAGCCGATGGTGTACTACCCGCTCTCGACCCTCATGCTGGCCGACATCCGGGACATCCTGGTGATCACCACGCCGGAGGATGCCGACGCGTTCGGCCGATTGCTCGGCGACGGTTCGCAATACGGGGTGAGCATCAGTTATGTGGTGCAGCCGGAACCGGACGGGCTGGCCCGCGCCTTCGTGCTCGGCGCCGACCACATCGGCTCCGATTCGGTCGCGCTCGTGCTGGGCGACAACATCTTCCACGGTCCCGGACTCGGCACCCGGCTGCACCGGTTCCACGGCCTCGACGGCGGCGCGGTGTTCGCGTACTGGGTGTCGGACCCCAGCGCCTACGGCGTGATCGAATTCGACCGGGGCCGTGCGGTTTCCATCGAAGAGAAGCCGAAACTGCCGCGCTCCAACTACGCCATCCCGGGGCTGTACTTCTACGACAACGACGTCGTGGAGATCGCCCGCGGTTTGCGACCGTCCGCGCGCGGGGAATACGAGATCACCGATATCAACCGGACCTACCTCGAGCAGGGACGGTTGCAGGTGGAGGTGCTCGCGCGCGGGACCGCCTGGCTCGACACCGGCACCTTCGACTCGCTGCTGGACGCCGCCAATTACGTGCGGACGATCGAGGAGCGGCAGGGCCTGAAGATCGGGGTGCCCGAGGAGGTGGCCTGGCGCATGGGATACATCGACGACGAGCAGCTGTGCCGCCTGGCCGAACCGCTGGTGCGGTCCGGGTACGGGAGTTATCTGCTGGGCCTGCTGGAGCGCGGACGGGATTGGTGAGCATGCGGATTCGAGAGCTGGCGGTGCCGGGGGCGTGGGAGTTCACCCCGGTCCTGCGCGGGGACGAGCGCGGCATCTTCGCCGAGACGTTCAAGGCCTCGGAGTTCGAGAAGGCGGTCGGGCGGCCGTTCGACCTGTTGCAGGTCAACACCTCCACCTCCGCGGCGGGCGTGCTGCGCGGCATCCACTACACCGAGGATCCGCCGGGCCAGGCCAAATACGTGACCTGCACGCGCGGGGCGTTCGTGGACGTGGTGGTGGATCTGCGGCCCGGGTCACCGACCTTCGGGCGGTGGGACAGCGTGCTCATCGACGATATCGATCGGCGCTCGGTCTTCCTGTCCGAGGGGCTCGGGCACGCGCTGCTCTCGCTCGCCGATGATTCGACGGTGACCTATCTGTGCTCGCTGGAGTACAGCCCCGAATTCGACCACGACATCGACGCTTTCGATCCGGAGATCGGGATCGAGTGGCCGACGGTCGGCCGGGACGGGCGGCCGTTGCGGTTCGTGCGCTCGGCCAAGGACGCCGCCGCGCCGGGCCTGCGCGCGGCCGGGTGAGATATGCCGAAAGCCGCGGCGGCGAATTCGCTTCGCGCGCCGCGGCTTTCGCGCGGTCGGTCAGGCCGCGGCCAGTTCCGGCTCCGGCTCGGTGTCGGCCACCGGCTCGGCGGACCGGCGCTTGGGCAGGAAGTGGGTCAGGGCCACGAGCGCGCCGAGGATGGCGACCACACCCGCGAACAGCAGGCCCGGGCGGTAGCCGTCGAGGATCGCCGCCGGTGAACCGTCGCCCACGCCGCCGGAGGTGACGATCGCGGTGTTGATCGCCAGCACGATGGCCGCGCCGACCTGCATGGACGTTTGCAGCACACCGGCCGCCAGCCCCTGCTCGTCGTCATCGATGCCGTTGGTGGCCTGAATGTTGATGGCGGGGAAGCCGATCCAGCCGATGCCGATCAACAGCACCGCGGGCAGGATGATCGTGAGGTAGGACGGCTCGGTGTTCAGCCGCAGGAACAGCAGGTAGCCGACGCTCATCACGACCATGGTGACCGCGATGATCGGGCCGGTGCCGAACCGGTCGACCAGCTTGTCGGAGAACACCGACGACAGCGCCACCAGCAGACCCACCGGCAGCAGGGCCATGGCCAGCTTCAGCGGGGACCAGCCCAGGGTGTCCTGGAGGTACAGGGTCACGATGAACTGCCAGCTGAAGTAGGACCCGGCGACGGCGACGATGACCAGGCTCGCCCGCACCAGCGACGCCTTGCGCAGGATGCCGAGCCGGATCAGCGGATGCCGCACCCGCCGCTCGACCGCGAGGAAGGCCGCGAACAGCACCGCCACCGCCGCGAACGAACCCACGGTCCGGGCCGAACCCCAGCCCGCCGTCGGTGCGGAGACCACGGTGTAGACCAGCAGCAGCATGGCCGCGGTGGAGAACAGCGCGCCCAGCAGGTCGTGGCCGCCCTCCTCGGCGGGCCGATCGCGCGGCACGAGCAGCGCGGCCGCCACCAGCGCCGCCAGCGCGATCGGCACCGGCAACAGGAAGGTCCAACGCCAGCCGAGACCGGTCATGAGCCCCCCGAACACCAGGCCCATGGAATAGCCGCCCGCGCCGAACACGGTGTAGATGGACAACGCCTTGTTGCGGGCCGGGCCCTCGGCGAAGTTGGTGGTGATGATGGACAGGCCGGTGGGCGCGGTGAACGCCGCGGCCAGGCCCTTGACGAACCGGGTGAGGATCAGCAGCGGCCCGGAGCTGACCAGCCCGCCCGCCAGCGAGGCGACGGCGAAGATCGCCAGCGCGATCAAAAAGACCTTGCGGCGGCCGAGCAGATCGGCGGTGCGCCCGCCGAGCAGCAGCAGCCCGCCGTAACCGAGAACGTAGCCGCTGACCAGCCATTGCAGGGTCGAGGTGTTCAGGCCCAGCTCGGTGCCGATGGACGGGAGCGCGACGCCGACCATCGACACGTCGAGGCCGTCGAGGAACAGAACGATGCACAGGGTGATCAACAGGCCCCAGAGCCGGGCCGACCACCGAGTGTCGGCCGGGTGGGCCTGAAGTGTTGCCGTGGAAGTCACGATCCGGAACATTACATGCGCGTGCATTAAATGCGCAAACATTTAATGCGGTTGCATGGTCTCGCACGGGGCACTAGGATGGCCGCATGTCCAAGCCGTCGACAGCGTCCGTCGACCGGCCCGCGATCGAGCAGCGGGTGGCGCCGACCGGACTGGTCCGCGAGTGGCGCGATCTCATGGCCAAGCACGCCAATGTCACCTGCGCGCTCGAAAAGGAATTGCAGCGGCGTCATCGCATCGGGCTCAGCGAGTTCGAGACGCTGGACCGCCTGGTGGACGCCGCGTGCGAGACCTATCGCATGAGCGAACTGGCCGCCGAGAGCCACCTGAGCCAGAGCGCGCTGTCCCGCGCGGTCGCCCGGCTCGAGCGCGAGGGGCTGGTCAGCCGCAGCATGTGCACCGACGATCGGCGCTCGATCTTCGTCTGCCTCACCGACAAGGGCCGCGCGGCGCACGCCGACGCCGCCCCGACGCACCGCGAGGTGCTCGAACAGACCCTGCGCTGACCGGGACTCAGAGCGCGGCCAGGGTCGCCTCGATCGGGTCGCGGGCGTCGACCGCGACGGCCTCGATGCTCGCCAGCGCCGCGCGGTAGCGGTCGATCTCGGTGTCCTTGTCGAAATAGGCCGAGCCGGTGAAGGTTTCGACGTAGACGACCGGGGGTTCGGCCAGTTCGCCCGTGCCGGAATCGAATTCGAGCAGGACGAACCTACCGGTGTCCATGCCCTCGTGGTAGCCGGAATCGTCGGGCACCGAACGGATTTCGACATTCGGGCGATCGCACATCCGCCGCAGATGCTCGAGCTGGCCCTTGATTACCTCGGGACCGCCGACGCGGCGACGCAGCACGGTCTCGGTGAGCAGCGCGCGCAGCCGCACCGGATCGGTGTCACGGGTGAGCAGCGCCTGCCGGGCCGCCCGCACCGCGACGCGGCGGTCCGTCTCGACCGACGACATGTCCGGCCGCGCGGCGGCGAGCATGGCGCGGGTGTAGTCCTCGGTCTGCAACAGGCCGGGCACCAGCTCGTTCTCGTAGGTCGAGAGCCGGTAGGCGGCCTCCTCCAGCCCGATGTAGACCTCGAAGCCCTCGGCGATGACATCGCCGTACTCGGTCCACCAGCCGCGGGCCTTGGTCTCCCGGGCCAGCGCGGTGAGCGGGGCGACGAGGTCGTCGGGCGCGCCGTAGACCTTGCACATCGCCTCGACGTCCAGCCCGCGCAGCGAGGTCTGGCCGGTCTCGATGCGCCAGATCTTGGCCTCCGACCATTCCAGGCGCTGGGCGGCGACCCGGGTGGTCATGCGGGCACGATTACGGAGGTCACGAAGTCTGCGGCCCAATTGCCGCCGCGGCATCGTGGACCCGGTGATCCCCTGCGGTAGAACCATGTATCCCCCTGAGTTCCGTCCGCCGATCGTACTCGCTGTCACTGCTCGCCGAACGGCAAAACCCTTCCGGCGTATCCGAATTCGTTCCAAGAGATACGCGAAAGGATTGTTGCACAACACAATGAGGGAGGATCGGGCATAACGCCGTGTGACATCTTCCGGAATAAGGGTTTTCGTTCACTTGCGGGGCGGTCGCCTGCGGAATCGCCAGAACTGGACGGCGCGCACGTCCTCGGAGAGCTGGTTGACCGGTTCGGCGACATCGGACAACACCTGGAACAGATCGTCGGCGAGGGCGTTGATGTGCTCGACCCGGCTCGCCAGCCGGGAGGCGTTCACCAGGAACTCGAGCGCCAGGCGCACCGACGCGGCGATGGTCAGGCCGAGCGGGAGGGCCACCACGATCGCGAAGCCGAGCCCCAGCACCAGCGAGTACCGCCACAGCAGCACGGTCAGCACGATCGGGACGCCCACGGCGAAGGCCAGGCCCAGCAGATAGGCCAGCGGGAGCAGGGTCCGGGTGGCCTGTCGGCGGAACTGGAGGTCGAGCAGGCCGCGCGCGGCCGACGCCGCCCAACCCGCGAACGCGCCCGGGCCGCGGAACGGTTCGGCCGGGCCGTCCTCGTCCGGCTCGCCGACGTGCCGGGCCAGGCGCCTGGTCGCCGACTCCCGCCAGGCGATCCAGCGCGGTTCCACCTCGTAATCGTCCGCGTCGGGCTCGGCGCCGACGGGCTCGTCGCTCATGCCCCGATCCTCTCCGAGATACTTGCTCGCGGCAACGCTCGTGATTTCCGGCGTGCCCGTACGGGCTCACGGGAAACACTCAGGGACAACGCAATTGCCTCGCAGGTATGGCGACGATCGTTGTCCCCGAACGAGAACAACGGATGGTTCGATAGCGAATCCGGATCAGTCCGATGATCTTGTGACACAGATGACGTCGGGCAAGAAAGTTTCGTGAAGCTGTAACACCACGGATGTCACGGCCCGATTAGTCCCATGAACACCGAAGCAGGACCTGATCTGATGCGGGGAATGGAGAAGACAGTGCGTACGACGTTTCCGACTTCCGTCCCGGCGGCGACGATGGCCGCCGCCGCGCAGGACTACATCCAGCGCGGCTGGACGGTCGCCGAAACGGCCAACGGCATCTGCCTCATCACCGACGAGAATGTGGCGGGCATCGAGGTAACCGGCGAACTCGCCGCCACCGTCCGGCGCTTCCTGCGGGCGAACAACCTCTCCGGTCCGGTGATCGAGGTCCCAGGTGCCGAGCGGCGCGAGATCCACCTGGTGACCGGCACCGCGAAGGCCGCGATGGCCATCGAGGCGCTGCGCGAGGCGGGCATCACCGTGTACACCGACGGCGACGGCATCCCGTTGCCCCCCACCCAGCTCTCGGCGGGCTCCGCCTGCTGGGGCGTCGCCCCGAGCGAGGCCCGCTGGGTTCCGCCGGTGGTCGCGGTCGCCGCGGCCGTCCGGGCCGCCGCCTCCGGCCGCAAGCCGCAGGGCGTCCGGCTCGCCAGCTGACACCGACTTACCGAACCGCGAGGGCCATGCGCCCTCGCGGTTCGTTGTTGTGGGGGTCCTCGTCTTCCGGCCTGGGGGCCGGAAGACGAGGAACATGAGGGGGCCGGAGGGCCGGGTGGGGATGGAGGCGAGGGCCCCTATGTCCGGCGGTTACTTTTTGCCCGGATCTGTTTCCCTGGGCCGCCGGGCCGGTGATGATGGGGGTATGACGAGCGTCACCGAGGGAAATCGGAAGTTGTTGCGGACCTGCCCGCTGTGTGAGGCGGTGTGCGGGTTGGAGGTGACGCTCGACTCGGGGGATCGGGTGGTGGGGGTGCGGGGGGATCGGGAGGATCCGTTCAGTAGGGGGTTCATCTGTCCCAAGGGGGCCAGTCTCGGGCGGTTGGACGAGGATCCGGATCGGTTGAGCGAGCCGATGATTCGCGATCGCGGGACCGGGGAGTGGCGGACGGCCTCGTGGGACGAGGCGTTCGACCTGATCGCGGAGCGGATTCCGGCGCTGCTGGCCGAGCACGGGCGGCAGGCGGCGGCGCTGTACGTGGGAAACCCCAACGCGCACACCATCGCCGGGAGCATGTACCTGCCCGCGCTGATCCGGGCGCTGAGCACGCGCAATCTGTACTCGGCCAGTACCGCGGACCAGATGCCCAAGCAGGTGGCCTCGGGGCTGATGTTCGGCGATCCGCTGACCGTGCCGGTACCCGATCTCGATCGCACCGACTATCTGCTCATGCTGGGCGCCAACCCGCTCGAATCCAACGGATCACTGTGCACCGCACCGGATTTCCCGGGCCGGTTGAAGGCGCTGCGGCAGCGGGGCGGCCGGTTGGTGGTGGTCGATCCCCGACGCACCCGCACCGCCAAACTCGCCGACGAGCACGTGTTCGTCCGGCCGGGCAGCGACGCCTACCTGCTGTTCGGCATCGTGCGCACGCTGTTCGCGGAGGAGCTGACCGACGTGCGCGTCGACGCCACGGGCATCGACGAGGTCCGCGCCGCCGCCGAACCGTTCACCCCGGAGGTGGTGGCCGCGCGCACCGGCGTCCCCGCCGAGACCGTCCTGCGACTGGCCCGCGAACTCGCGGCCGCGCCGACCGCGGCGGTCTACGCGCGAATCGGCACGTGCACGGCCGAATTCGGCACGCTGACCCAGTGGCTGGTCGACGTGCTCAACGTGCTCACCGGCAATCTGGACCGGCCCGGCGGGGCCATGTTCGCCACCCCGGCCGCGCTCGGCATCGTGCGCACCCGCCCGTTCCGCACCGGCCGCTGGACCAGCCGGGTGCGCGAATTGCCCGAGGCCATGGGCGAATTCCCGGTCGCGACGCTGGCCGACGAGATCATCACACCCGGCGCGGGGCAGGTGCGCGCGCTGATCACCGTCGCGGGCAATCCGGTGCTGTCCGCGCCGAGCGGGGCGCGGCTGGCGGCGGCGCTGGACCGGCTCGAGTTCATGGTCAGCGTCGACCGGTACCTCAACGAGACCACCCGGCACGCCGATGTCATCCTGCCGCCGCCGCGCACCTTCCAGGCACCGCACTACGATTTCGCGCTGCTGGCGTTCGCGGTGCGCGACTACACCCGGTACTCCCGCCCGCTGCTGCCGCTCGGCGACCGGCCCTCCGAACCGCACATCCTGGCGCGGCTGGCGCTGGCCATCTCGGGTCAGTCGCCCGAACCCGGCCGCGATCCCGTGGCGACCGTCGACGAGTTGATCATCGCGGGCACCCTGCACAAGGCGGGCATGCTGGACCGGCGCGACGAACTCCAGGGCGCCGACACCACCGAACAGCGCATCGACATGATGCTCAAACTGGGCCCCTACGGGGAATGGCGCGGCGGCACGCTGAATCTGCAAGCGCTGCTGGACAATCCGCACGGCATCGACCTCGGCCCGCTGCGACCGCGGCTGCCCGAGATCCTGCTCACCGCCTCGAAGAGGGTGGAACTCGCCCCGCCGCAGCTGCTCGCCGACGTCGAGCGGTTGCGCGCCAAACTCGACGAGGCCGCCCCGGAGGTCGTGCTGATCGGGCGGCGGCAGCTGCGCTCGAACAACAGCTGGCTGCACAATGTCTCGACGCTGGTCGGCGGGTCCAACACCTGCACCCTGCACATCCACCCCGACGACGTGTCCCGCCTCGGCCTCGACGACCACGCGGTGATCAAATCGGCGGCGGGCAGCCTCACCGTGCCGCTCGAGCCGACCGACGAGATCATGCCGGGCGTGGTCAGCCTCCCGCACGGCTGGGGGCACGGCGACAGCACGCAGTCGGTGGCCCGCGCGCACGCGGGGGTGAACGCCAATGTGCTGACCGATGATTCGCTGGTCGACGTGCCGTCGGGCAACGCGGTCTTCAACGGGGTGCCGGTCACGCTGTCCCCCGCCTGATCCGACCGGTCGGGTTCCACGAAAATCGGGCGGTTCCAAGCGAACTCGCCCGCGGCCCGGCCCGGGGCATTAGCATCGGTTCGGCAAACGCTCGGCGCCGAGGTCGCCAGGTGCCGTCTTTCGAATCTCGAGGGGATGCGGCATGTCCGGTGGGCGGTACGGCAGCGACGGCGAGCGCGAACTCCAGGACCGGCTCGGCACCCGCGAGCGCGCCGAACGCTTCTACGCCGACCAGGTGCTCGACCGGCTGAATCCCCGGATGATCGAGTTCGTGCGGCGGATGGACATGGCCTTCATCGCCACCGCCGATCGGCGCGGGGAATGCGACGCGAGTTTCCGCGCGGGCCGCCCCGGCTTCCTGCACGTTCTCGACGAGCGCACCCTCGCCTATCCGGAGTACCGCGGCAACGGCGTAATGGCCAGTCTGGGCAACATTCTGGAGAATCCGCATGTGGCGATCCTGGTGCTGGACTTCGTCGAGGAGCTGATCGGCCTGCACATCAACGGCGCCGCGCGCATCGTCGACGACGCCGTGCTGCGGCACTGCGTGCCCGACCTGCCGCCGCACGAACGCGGCCGGATCGCCGAACGCTGGGTGGTCGTCGACGTCGAGGAGGCGTACATCCACTGCCGCAAGCACATTCCGCGCCTGGCGCCCGCGAGCCGGGAGGACCGGATGTGGGGCACCGACAACGTGCGCGCCAAGGGGGGTGACTTCTTCGGCGCGAAGGCCGAATCGGCGGTGGGGGTCAGCGGATCTTGAAGATCACCGCGCGCTGCACGATGAAGTTGATCACGGTCGCGGTGCCCTGGGCGACGACGAACGCCAGCGGCTTGCGCCACCATTCGTCGGCCAGCGCGTAGAACAGGATCTGGTTGATGCCCACCTGGACGGCGAAGGTGACCGCGTAGAGCGCGACGACCGCGAGGAAGCGCGCGCGACTGGGTTCGGCCCGGAAGGTCCAGCGCCGGTTGATGAGATACGCCGTGGTCGTGCCCGCGATGAAGCTGATCGACTTGGCCACCGCGACCGGCAGTCCGGCCGCCTCTAGCAGCAGCATGTAGAGGCCGAAATCGATGATCGCGGAGAAGCCGCCGGACAGGACGAACCGGACGATCTGCGTCTTCAGATCGACCGCCGTGCCGCCGGGCTCGTCGACCAGGGGCAGTTCGGGCGGCAGGGGCAGCTGGGGTTCCGCGGTCACGGCCACGAGCCTAACCGCCGGGGCGGTCACGACAAACGGACCAATGGTCTGTCATACCTGTAGCCTCTATGCCGATGTCCACGAAAGCTCAGACCTCCACCGCCGCGGGTTCTGCCGACACGGCGAGCGACGCCGTGCCCGAATTGCCGACGCGCACCCGCAGGCTGACCGGCTGGGGTCGCACCGCACCAACCTCCGCCGAAGTGCTCGCCACCAGCGATCCGGAGGTGATCGCGCAGGCCGTTCGGATGGTGGCCGAGGACAACGAGTCCAAGCCCCCGCACCTGCGGCGCGGGATCATCGCGCGCGGGCTCGGCCGCTCCTACGGCGACAACGCGCAGAACGCGGGCGGACTCGTCGTCGATATGACCGCGCTGAACAACATTCACCGCATCGACCGCGACACCCGCCTGGTGGACGTGGACGCGGGCGTCAACCTGGATCAGCTTATGAAGGCCGCGCTGCCGTTCGGGCTGTGGGTTCCGGTGCTGCCCGGCACCCGGCAGGTGACCGTCGGCGGGGCCATCGGCTCTGACATCCACGGCAAGAACCATCACAGCGCGGGCAGTTTCGGCAATCACGTGCGCTCGATGGATCTGCTCACCGCGGACGGCACGGTCCACCACATCACCCCCAAGCGCAACGCGAAACTGTTCTGGGCCACCGTCGGCGGCTGCGGGCTGACCGGCATCATCCTGCGCGCGACCATCGAGATGACGCCGACCGAGACGGCGTACTTCATCGCCGACGGCGACGTCACCGCGACCCTGGACGAGACCATCGCCTTCCACAGCGACGGGTCGGAGGACCGGTACGAGTACAGCTCGGCGTGGTTCGACGCCATCAGCCCCGAGCCGAAACTGGGGCGGGCGGCCATCTCTCGCGGCAATCTGGCGAAACTGGATGAGCTGCCGAAGAAGTTGCGGGCCGATCCGCTGCGGTTCAACGGCAAGACGTTCTTCACGCTGCCGGACGTGTTCCCGAACGGGCTGGCCAACAAGTACACCTTCACCCCGATCGGCGAACTCTGGTACCGCAAGTCGGGCACCTATCGCGGCAAGGTGCAGAATCTGACGCAGTTCTATCACCCGCTGGACATGCTGGGTGAGTGGAATCGCGGGTACGGTTCCAACGGGTTCCTGCAGTACCAGTTCGTGGTGCCGCCGGAGGCCGTGGAGGAGTTCAAGAGCATCATCCGCGATATCCAGGCGTCGGGGTTCTATTCGTTCCTCAACGTGTTCAAGCTGTTCGGGCCGGGAAACCAAGCGCCGCTGAGCTTTCCGATGCCGGGCTGGAACATCTGCGTGGACTTCCCGATCAAGGCGGGGCTCAACGAGTTCGTGACCGAATTGGACCGGCGGGTACTGGAATTCGGCGGTCGGCTGTACACCGGGAAGGATTCGCGCACCACCGCGGAGACCTTCCATCAGATGTATCCCCGGATCGACGAGTGGATCAAGGTCCGCCGGAACATCGATCCCACAGGCGTTTTCATGTCCGATATGGCGAGAAGGCTGGAGCTGCACTAGTGATCAACGCGGTCGGAAATCCGCAATCGATTCTGCTCCTGGGTGGCACCTCGGAGATCGGTCTCGCGATCGTGGCCGAGTACCTGAAGAAGGGCCCGGCCCGGGTCGTCCTCGCGGCGTTGCCCGACGACCCGCTGCGCGCGGAATCGGTCGCGCGCGTCGAGGCCGCCGGGGCCAGCAAGGTCGAGCTGGTCGACTTCGACGCGCTCGAGACCGACGACCACCCCAAGGTGATCGAGGCGGCCTGGGCCGAGGGCGATATCGACGTCGCGATCGTGGCCTTCGGCATCGACGGCGACGGCGAGGAGTTCTGGCAGAACCAGCGCAAGGCCGTGCTGATGGCCGGGATCAACTACACCGCGGCCGTTTCTGTGGGCGTGCTGCTCGGCGAGAAGATGAAGGCCCAGGGCTACGGCCGCATCCTGGCCATGTCCTCGGTCGCGGGCGAACGCGTCCGCCGCTTCAACTTCGTCTACGGCTCCACCAAGGCCGGCCTGGACGGCTTCTACCTCGGCCTCGGCGAGGCCCTCGCCCCCTTCGGCCCCCGCGTCACGGTCATCCGCCCGGGCCAGGTCCGCACCAAACTGTCGGCGCATGTGCAGGAGAACGCGCTGACGGTGGACAAGGAGGAGGTCGCGGCGCTGGCGGTGGCGGCCTCCGATCGTGGTCGCGAGATCGTCTGGGCGCCTGGGACTTTCCGGTGGGTGATGATGGTGTTGCGGCATATCCCGCGGCCTGTTTTTCGGCGGTTGCCTATTTGAGTCCTCGGGTCGGCGCCTGGGGGCGCCGACCCGAGGAACAAGGGGGGCGGGGGCGCCTGGGGGAAGTGCCGAGCCCAAGCCCCACCAGCCGGAGCGGGGCCACGCCAAGCCCAAGCCCCGCCAACTGGAGCGGGGCCACGCCAAGCCCAAGCCCTACCAGTCGGAAGGTGGGGACGGCTTGGGGGAAGTACGAACCCCCACCCCAAGGCCCGGCGGGGCTATCTTTCATGTCCCTGCCGTTTCGGCGTGGCTCCTCTTGTCCCCGCTGGTTCGGCGTGGCTTCCTCTTGTCCCTGCCCGGTGCCCGCTAGGGCGCCGGGCAGGGTGGTTAGGCTGGCGCACGGCTTAACCGGGCGAGAGGGAAAGCGGAGGCGGTGTGCGGGCATTTCTGCGGCAGGTGGGGGATGGCTTGGGGGAGGCTGTGGTCGCGGTGGGGGTGGCCGTTGTCGTGGGGGTGGTGGGGCTTTACGCGTTCTCTACCGTGCAGTGGCCCGCGTTCGGGTCGTCGAATGTGACGCGGGCGTTGACGACCGTGGGGCAGGTGGGGGCGGCGGGGTTCGTGGTGGGGGCGATTGTGGTGGCGCGGGTGCGGGGGTGGGGGTGGTGGGCGAAAGGGCTTGCGTGGGTGGGGGTTTCGGGGTTCGTCACGGTGACGCTGGGGATGCCGTTGGCGGCGACGAAGTTGTATCTGCTCGGGATCTCGGTGGATCAGGAGTTCCGGACCGAGTATCTGACCCGGCTGACCGATACCGCCGCGCCGCGGGATATGACCTACGCGGATCTGCCGCCGTTCTATCCGGCGGGGTGGTTCTGGATCGGCGGACGGGTCGCGAATCTGCTGGGGCTGGCGGGGTGGGCGGCGTTCAAGCCGTACGCGATCGTGTCGCTGGCGGTGGCGGCGGTGCTCGCGACGGTGTTGTGGTCCAAGCTGATTCGGCCGGACCTGGCGGTCGCCGTGGGGGCCGCGACGACCGCGGTGATGGTGGCGTTCGCGTCGCCGGAGGCCTACAGCGCGGTGCTGGTGGTGCTGTTCGCGCCGAGCATGGCGCTGGCCTGGGGCGCGCTGTACCGGCCCGCCGAATGGGGCGCGGGCGAGCGAACCGGGGCGGCGACCGCGCGCGGATGGGGCGCGGTCGTGGGGGCCGGGGTGTTCGTCGGCGTGTCGGGGATGTTCTACACCCTGTTCTTCGCGGTCGCGGCCTTCACCGTGGGCGTGATGGCGGTGGTGGCCTGGTGCGCGCTGCTGTGGCAGCGGCGGTCCGACGCCATCCATCGGCGGCCCGCCGAGGATGCGCCGGGGCCGTGGCGGCTGCTGGGGCCGATCCTGGTGCGGCTCATCGTGATCGGCGCGATCGCGGGCGTGCTCACGCTGATCACCTGGGGCCCGTATCTGCTGCGGATGGCCTCGGGCCCGCGGCCGAGTGGCGGGACCGCCCTGCACTATCTGCCGGAATCCGGTGCGCGCCTGGCGTTCCCGATGTTCGACTTCACCCATCCGCTGCTGGGGGCCCTGTGCCTGCTGGGCACGATCTGGCTGGTGCTGCGGTTGGCGAGTTCGCGGCGGGCGCAGGCGCTGGCCGTGTCGGTGGCGGCGATCTACCTGTGGTCGCTGGGCTCGATGGCGGTCACCGCGGGCGGGACGACCCTGCTCGCGTTCCGGCTCGAGCCGATTCTGCAGGTGCTGCTGGCCGCCGCCGGAACCTTCGGCTTCGCCGAGGGGGCGCGCGCGCTGTATCAGGCCGTCGGCGAGCCGGCCCGGCTGCGGGCGGCGGCCGCGGCCGTGGCCGTAGTGGGCGCACTGGCGTTCACCCAGGACATCCCGGCCGTGCTGGCCACCGAGATCACCACCGCCTACACCGACACCGACGGCGACGGTGTCCGCGCGGACAAGCGCGCGCCCTCGGCGGTCACGCACTACCGCGCGATCGACGAGGCCCTGCGGACGCAGACCGGACGCCCGCGCGACGAGACGGTCGTGCTCACCGCGGACACCAGCTTCCTCAGTTACTACCCGTACTACGGCTTCCAGGCGCTCACCTCGCACTACGCCAACCCGCTCGCCGATTTCGCGGGCCGGGCCGCGGCGATCAAGCGGTGGAGCGAACTGAAGACCCCCGCGGAACTGATCGACGCGCTGAACCACTGCCCCTGGCGGGCGCCCGACGCGTTCGTGTTCCGGCGCAGCGGAGACGAGTACACGCTGCGGCTGTCGGAGGACGTTTACCCGAACGACCCGAATGTGCGCCGCTACACCGTGGCCTTCCCCAAGGCGTTGTTCGACGATCCCCACTTCAGGACCACCGACATCGGCCCGTTCACTCTCGTCGTCCGCGCCTGAGTGTCCTTGTGCACAGCCGATCGAACCTGTGCATAACACTGTGGAATCGGGCCTTTTCTTGTGGATAACTCCGCTTCCCGGGCGGCGGCTCCCAGCCTCGGCAGGTAGCCTGGGCCGCTGATCGTCGGCAAGAGGAGTTGCACCTGTGGTTGTGGGGCAGGAAGCGGATCGGATCGAGACGGGACGAATCGGCACCGCGGCGCCGGAGCGCGCGGCCACTCCCCCGGTGCGCCGCAGACGGTTTCGCAGACCGTCGGCCCCCGACCTCGCCGTCGCCGCCGCCTACACCGCCCTGGCCGTCCTGGTGCTGTCGGGCCAGTGGCGCGACACCGACCACGGCTATCTCATCAAGAGCGGCCAGGACCAGACCATGTGGGAGTGGTTCTTCGCCGAGACCGCGCACGCGGTGGCCCACCTGAACAATCCGCTCGGCACGAATCTCCAGAACTTCCCCGACGGCGTGAACATGATGGCGAACACGGCCTCGTTCGGCGTCGGGGTGCCGCTCACCCCGGTCACCCTGCTGTTCGGGCCGACCGTGACGTTCGTGCTCGTGCTCACCCTGGGCCTGGCCGGAACCGCCTACGCCTGGTACTGGCTGTTCTCCCGCGAACTCGTCGCCTCCCGGGCGGGAGCGGCCGTGGGCGGGCTGTTCTGCGGCTTCGCCCCGGCCATGATCTCGCACGCGAGCGCGCACCCGAATTTCGTGGTGCTGGCGGCGCTTCCGGTCATCGCCGGGCTGCTGATCCGGATGGCCCGCCGGGTGCTCGACGGCGAATCCGCCACGCTCGGGCGGCGGGCGCGCGAGGCCGGGCTGCTCGGGCTGCTCGTGGCGTTCCAGATCGCGCTCGGCGAGGAACCGCTGCTGATCTTCGCGCTGGCGTTCGGGCTGTTCGCGGTCGTGTACTACCTGCACCGGCCGCGCGACGGGTGGCGGGTGTTGCGCGGGCTCGCCCCGACCGTCGCGGGGGCCGCGCTGATCACGGTGGCGCTCACCGTGATTCCGCTGTGGTGGCAGTTCTTCGGGCCGCAGAGCTACCGCTCGATCGACCACGGCCCGATGGGCAACGATCTGAAGGCGCTGACGCAGTTCCCGTCCGAATCGCTGGGCGGGGTGTTCGCGCCCGGCCAGAACGTGGCGATCAATCCGACCGAGCAGAACGCCTACTTCGGCTGGCCGCTGCTGGGCCTGGTCGCGGTGACGGCCGTGCTGCTGTGGCGCGAACGGGTGGTGCGGGCGGCCACGGTGGTGATCGTGGCGTTCGGCGTGCTGTCGCTGGGCGCGCAGGCCGTCATCGGCAAGCGGCCGACCGGAATCAGTCTGCCCTGGAAGTGGATCGAACACCTGCCGCTGCTGAACACGGTCCTCGAGACCCGCTTCGTGATGGCGGCGATTCCGGCGATCGCCGCGATCCTGGCCGTCGCCACCACCCGCGCCCTCGGCTATTGGCAAGTGGCGCTGACGGATTGGCGGCCGCTGACCTGGTTCGCGGCGCTGGCGCTCGCACTGGTCCCGCTGACCCCGACGGTGCTGCCGGTGGTGCACCGCGCGGCGACGCCCTCGTTCTTCACCGACGGGACGGTCGACGAGTACGTCGACAACGGGTCGGTCGTGATCGCGCCGCCGCCGACCCGGCTCGACGCCTGGCCGTTGCGGTGGCAGATCGACGGCGGATTCCGATTCCCGCTCGCCGGAGGCTATTTCGTGGGCCCGACCGCGGACAAGAAGGGCCGCTACGGACCCGACGACCGGCCGACCGCCGCGCTGCTCATGCAGGCGCAGCAGAGCGGTCGGATTCCCGCGATCGACGATCGGGTGCGCGCGCAGGCCCGGGAGGATCTGCGGTACTGGCGGGCCGATGTGGTGGTGCTGCCGCCCACGCCGCAGGGCGACGTGCTGCACGCGACGCTCGATCAGCTGTTGTTCCCGGGTCGCTACGACGACGGCATGTGGGTCTGGGATGTGCGCGGGCGGTAGCTAGCATCGTCGATCGTGCGCGCTGACTCTGCCCGGATGGCCCGTGTCCGCCTGATCGCCCTCGTGTCCGGGGTGCTCGGCATCCTGTTGGCGGTGCTGACGCCCCTGCTGCCGGTGCGGCAGGATCGGGCGAGTCTGGACTGGCCGCAGCCGGGAGCGGTGAACGTGGACGCGCCGCTGGTCTCCTACGTTCCGCTGGAACTGCGGGCGTCGGTGCCGTGCGCCGCCTTCCGCGATCTGCCGTCCGGCACGGTCCTCGCGACCGTCGCCCCCACCGCGCCGAACGCGACCTCGAAGGGGTTGGTGGCCAAGGTGACCGGCGATCCGGGCGCGGACCGGACGCTGTCGGTGCTGCTGCGCGACATTCCGCTGGTGTCCGCGTCGCTCACCGAGGTCGGCGGCTGCGACCGGTTGTCGGTGGTGTCCACGGCGACGGCCACGACCGCGGAGCTGACCGGCGTGCAGCGCCGCGACGGCACCCCGTTCACCTCGACCGTGGGCGGGGATGTGCGGCCCCAGATCGTCGGCGTGTTCACCGATCTGGATCGGGCGCGCCTCGGCGACGCGGGACTGCACGCGGACATCGACTCGCGGTTCTCGTCGAGCCCGTCGTGGCTCAAACTCGCCGCGATCGTCGGCGCGGTGCTGTTCACCCTGATCGCGCTGTGCTGCCTGCATCTCGTCGACACCGCCGACGGCCGCCGGGCGCGGCGATTCCTGCCCGCGCACTGGTGGCGGTTCACCCTCACCGACGCGGTGGTGCTGGGCACGCTGCTGCTGTGGCATGTGATCGGCGCGAACACCTCCGACGACGGCTACATCCTGAACATGGCTCGCGCGTCGCGGCATTCGGGCTACATGTCGAACTACTACCGCTGGTTCGGGGTCGCGGAGGCGCCGTTCGGCTGGCCGTACGAGGTGCTGGCGTGGATGACCCGGGTCAGCGACTCGAGCCCGTGGATGCGGCTGCCCGCGCTGCTGGCCGGGGTGGCGTGCTGGCTGGTGATCAGCCGGGAGGTGTTGCCGCGCTTGGGTTCCCGGGTGCGCCGCGACTCGGTCGCGCGGTGGACGGCCGGGCTGGTGTTCCTGGTCGCGTGGCTGCCCTACGACAACGGCCTGCGCCCGGAACCGCTGATCGCGCTCGGCGCGCTGCTCACCTGGTGTGCCGTCGAACGCTCGATCGCCACCGGGCGGCTGCTGCCCGCCGCGCTCGGCGTGCTGATCGCCGCCTTCTCGCTCGCGGCCGGGCCGACGGGACTGATCTGTCTCGCGGCCCTGATCGCCGGATCGCGACCGGTGTTGCGGCACATCATCTCTCGGGCCCGGCTCGGCCGGGGGTCGGCGGTCCTGCGGTACGGCGCGGCGCTGGCGCCCGGGATCGCGGCCGGAACCCTGGTCCTGGTGGTCGTTTTCGCCGATCAGACGCTCGCCTCGGTGCTGGAGGCGACGCGGGTGCGCACCCTCGTGGGCCCGAACGTGGCGTGGTTCGACGAACGCACGCGCTGGGATTCGCTGTTGATGCTGTCGCCGGACGGCTCGCTGGCGCGGCGGTTCGGCATTCTGGGCATGTTGCTGTGCCTGGGCGTGTGCGTGCTGGTCATGTTGCGCAAGGGCGGGCGGGTGCCGGGCACCTCGCGCGGGCCCTCGGCGCGGATTCTCGGCATCGTGTTCATGTCGCTGCTGCTGATGATGTTCACGCCCACCAAGTGGACCCATCACTTCGGCGTGTACGCGGGGCTGGCCGGATCGCTGGCCGCGCTGACCGCGATCGCGGTGGGCGTCAACGGGATTCGCGCGCCCTACAATCGCTCGCTGTTCGCGGCGGCGGTGTTCTTCCTGCTCGCGATCACCTTCACCGGGTCCAACGGCTGGTGGTACGTGTCCAGTTACGGGGTGCCGTGGTGGGACAAGGCGCCGGTGATCGCCGGGAAGGGCCTGTCCACGCTGTTCCTCGGGCTGGCCGTGCTGTGCCTGCTGTTCGCGGCCTGGCGCTACTACCGCGAACCGTATCGAAAGGCCGAGGGGCGCAGGCGGTTCGACCGGTTCGCCGTCGAGCCGCTGACCGTCGCGGCCGCGGTCATGGTGCTGTTCGAGGTGGCGTCGCTGGGCAAGGCCGCGCTCACCCAGTACCCGGCGTACTCGATCGCGAAATCGAATATCCGTGCGCTGGGCGGTGATTCGTGCGGGCTGGCCGACGACGTGCTGGTCGAGACCGATACCGCCGATTCGCTGCTGCACCCCTACACCGGCTCCGACGCCGACGGCCTGGCCGCCGAGAATGTCGGCTTCACCCCCGACGGGGTGGCGAGCGACCTCACCGCCGACGCGGAGGAGACCGTCAGCGGCGGCGCGAATTCCATCGACAGCAAATCGGAGAACAAGACCACCAACACCACCCAGGCGGGCACCGGCGGCGGCACCGTGGACCGGCCCGGCGTCAACGGCAGCACGGTCGCGCTGCCGTTCGGCCTGGATCCGGCCCGCACCCCGGTGCTGGGCAGCTACGTCACCAAGGACAAGCGACAGGCCCACCTCACTTCCCAGTGGTACCGCCTGGATCTGGCCGCGGCCCGCGCCGACGCCGCGCGCAAACTGCTCGTGGTGACCGCGGCGGGGCGGATCAAGTCGGTGAACAAGGACGGGGTGGTCACCTACGGTCAGGATCTGCGCGTCGAATTCGCGCATCGCGACGACGACGGCACCGAGCGGGCACTGGGCTCGTTCGTGCCGCTGGACATCGGCGGTGGCCCGTCGTGGCGGAACATGCGGGTGCCGCTGGATCGAATCCCCGCCGACGCCAACGCCGTTCGCATCGTGGCCGTCGCCGCCGATCTCACTCCGAAGCAGTGGCTCGCGGTCACCCCGCCGCGCGTACCCCGGCTGGCCACGCTGGATTCGGTGGTCGGGCGCGCGGCCCCCGTACTCGAGGACTGGCACGTCGGCCTGGCCTTCCCGTGTCAGCGGCCGTTCGATCACAAGGACGGGGTCGCCGAGGTCCCGGCCTGGCGCATCCTGCCCGACCGGGTCGGCTCCGACGCCTCCAACGCCTGGCAGGACGACATCGGCGGCGGTCCGCTCGGCTGGACCGGCCTGCTGCTCTCCGCCCGGACCGTGCCCGCGTACCTGAACGACGACTGGGGGCGGGACTGGGGTTCGCTGGAACGGTTCACCCCGTACGTGTCCGGCACCGGCCCGGCCACCGTCGGCGTGCGGGTGGAGAACCGCTGGGGCTGGGCGCAGGACGGTCCCATCAAGGCCCGGTAACAGGATGCGGCGTCGAGGTGCCCAGTGAAGGCGGTCACTCACAGGACGGGCAGATAACATCACCAACCGTGCCCGACGCCGCAACCGTTGTCTTGACCGAACCGAGGGCCGCCGCCAGCCCGGCGACACCGCGGGATTTCCGAACCGCTCGCCTGATCGCGCTGGTCGCGGGTCTGCTGGGTGCGCTGTGCGCGCTCGCGACGCCGTTCCTGCCGGTCCAGCAGACCACGGCCGAGGTGAACTGGCCGCAGGGCGGGACGATCGGCAACGTCGAGGCGCCGCTGATGGCGCAGGTCCCGATCGACCTGTCCGCGTCCATCCCGTGCTCGCTCGTCGCGCAGCTGCCGCAGGGCATCGTGCTCAACACCGCGCCGCCGCAGGGCGATCGGGCCGCGCTGGAGGGCCTGTTCGTCCGGATCACCCCGGATTCGGTGGACGTCATGGACCGCAACGCCATCGTGGCGTCGGCGAAGCGGTCGCAGATCGGCGACTGCACCGCGATCACCATCGCCTCCGACATCCAGCGCACGCACGCCGCGTTCGAGGGCATCGGGGTCGAGGGCACCCTCAACGGTGACCTGCGGCCGCAGGTGGTCGGCGTCTTCTCCGATCTGAAGGGCCCCGCCCCGGCCGGGCTGTCGTTCCACATGACCGTCGACACCCGCTTCACCTCGACGCCGACCTGGATCAAGCTCACCGCGATGATCGTCGCGGTGCTGTGCACGCTGCTCGCGCTCGGCGCGCTGGCCCGGCTCGACACCAGCGACGGCCGCGGCCACCGGCGCGTCCTGCCCGCGCACTGGCTGAAGCCGACCTGGGCCGACGGCGCGGTGATCGGCACGCTGCTGCTGTGGCACTTCGTGGGTGCCAACACCTCCGACGACGGCTACATCCTGTCCATGGTCCGGGTCGCGCCGCACGCGGGCTATCTGGCCAACTACTTCCGCTGGTACGGCGTGCCGGAGGCGCCCTTCGGCTGGTACTACTACGTGATCCAGCTGTTCGCGCAGGTCTCCACCGCGAGCTTCTGGGTGCGGATCCCCGCCACGCTGTGCGCGATCCTGTGCTGGCTGGTGATCAGCCGCGAGGTGGTGCCCCGGCTCGGGCGCGGCGTGCGGAACTCGAACGTGGCGTTGTGGACCGGCGGGCTGGTCTTCCTGGCGTTCTGGCTGCCCTACGACAACGGCCTGCGCTCGGAGCCGATCGTGGCGCTGGGCGCGCTGCTGACCTGGGTCTCCATCGAACGGGCCATCGCCACCGGGCGGCTGCTGCCCGCGGCGGTGGCGGTGCTGGTGGCGGCGTTCACGCTGGCCGCCGCGCCGACCGGATTGATGTGCGTGGCCGCGCTGCTCGCCGGGATCCGGCCGCTGGTGCGGATCGTGGTGCGGCGGCATCGGGCGGCCGCGGCGCAGGCGCGCAGCGGCTTCTTCGCGACGATGTGGGGATCGTCGCTACCGCTGCTGGCGCCCATCGCCGCCGCGGGATTCCTGGTGCTCACCGCCGTCTACACCGATCAGACCTTCGCCGGGATCCAGGAGGCCAATCGCGTCCGGCAGGTGACCGGGCCCAATCTGGCCTGGTACGAGGACTATCTGCGGTACTACTACCTGTTCGTGCAGACCGTGGACGGTTCGGTGTCGCGCCGGTTCGCCTTCCTGGTGATGATCCTGTGCCTGGTGACCACCGCGCTGGTGCTGCTGCGGCGGCGCCGGGTGCCGGGCATCTCCAGCGGTCCGGCGTGGCGGCTCATCGGCGTGGTGTTCGGGACGATCTTCTTCATGATGTTCAACCCGACGAAGTGGACCCACCACTTCGGCGCCTACGCGGGCGTGGCGGGTTCGCTGGCCGCGGTGACGGCCGTGGCGGTGTCGGCGACGGCGTTGCGGTCGCGCAAGAACCGCACGGTCTTCCTGGCCGCGCTGCTGTTCGTGCTGGCGCTGACGTTCTCCGGCATCAACGGCTACTGGTACGTGTCCAGCTACGGCGTGCCGTGGTTCGACAAGACCGTCTCGCTGCACGGCCGGCAGTCCAACACGATCGTGCTCATCCTGTTCGGCCTGGCGCTGGCGCTGGTCGCCTGGCAGGCGCTGCGCGAGGACTACACGAAACCGCCCGCGAGCCCGAAGACCGCGCGCGGCAGGCGGATTCGCCGGTTCGCGGCCATCCCGCTGACCGTGATCGCCGCGCTCATGGTGGCCTTCGAGGTGCTGTCGCTGGTGAAGGGCGCGGCCACCCAGTACCCGGCGTACTCGCTGGCCCGCTCGAATTTCGATGCGCTGGGCGGCAATTCGTGCGGGCTCGCCAATGACGTTCTGGTGGAGGCGGATCCGAACGCGGGCCGGTTGACCCCGATCATCGATCCCGCGAATCCGCCGAAGAACGACGACCCGCTCGCGGGCGCGGACCCGACCGGCTTCGACCCCAACGGCGTGCCGACCGATCTGAAGGCCGATTCGGTCGAGGTGAAGCCGGGCACCGGCAACACCTCCAACCAGTCGGTGGGCGCCAACTTCGCCGAGGGCCAGAACGCGGGCACCGGCGGCGGCACCATCGCCGAGGCCGGGGTCAACGGCAGCACCGTGGCGCTGCCGTTCGGTCTGAACCCGAAGACCACCCCGGTCCTGGGCAGCTACCAGCAGGGCATCCAGCAGCCCGCGCACCTCACCTCGAGCTGGTACGGACTGCCCGCGCGGTCGGACGACGCGCCGCTGGTGGTGATCTCGGCCGCCGGGCGCATCCTGTCCTTCGACCAGACCGGGGCCATGCAGTACGGCCAGGATCTGCAACTGGAGTACGGCAAGCGGCAGCCCGACGGGAGCGTGACCGCCGAGGGCAAGTACGTGCCGCGCGATATCGGCCCGGCCCCCTCGTGGCGCAATCTGCGGGTGCCGCTCGCGGAGCTGTCGCCCGACGCCGACGCGGTCCGCATCGTAGCCAACCGCAATGTGCTCATCGGCGACCAGTGGCTGGCCTTCACCCCGCCGCGGGTGCCGAAGCTGGTGTCGCTCAACGACTTCCTGGGCTCGAAGCAGCAGGTGCTCGAGGACTGGGCGGTCGGCCTGCAATTCCCGTGCCAGCAGCCGTTCCTGCACCGCGACGGCGTGGCGACCATGCCCGGCTATCGCATCAAACCGGACCGGCCGCTGGCGGTCAGCTCCACCGACACCTGGCAGGCCGAGGAGTTCGGCGGCCCGCTCGGCTTCGCCAACATGCTGGCCGGGGCGACGACCGTCCCGACCTATCTGAAGGACGACTGGGCGCGCGACTGGGGTTCGCTCGAACGCTACGACCGGTACTACACCGACGCCCGGCCCGCCCGGGTGGAGACCGGTACCACCACCCGTTCGGGATTCTGGACGCCGGGTCGGATGCGGGTGTTCTGATCAGTGCTCGACGCGGGCACACCACTCGTAGACGGGCAGGGAACCCTCCGGGGTTTCCTGCCACCGCGGGGTCACTCTGAAGCGCTCGTACCCGCCGTTGAACCGCACGCGCAGTTCGATGCCCGGCGGGGTGATCGGCACGATCCGTTGCGGCAGGTCGGCGGGCCCGCCCTCTAGTACGGCCTTCGGTGAGCTACCCATAGCTGAAGGCTCTCACACGGCGACCGGTCGGCCGGGCGAATCCGCGAAAGACACGCGCCCGGCGATCGGCCGCCGTCGCCGCTACAGCGGCAGCAGATGATGCTTGCGCGGATTGCGGTAGATCTTCTTGTCGCGCAGCAGATGCAGGGCCTTGCGGATCTCGAGCCGCGTGGTCGAGGGATCGATGACGGCGTCGATGTAGCCGCGCTCGGCGGCGACCCAGGGGGTGGCCACCGTCGTGTTGTAGAAGTCGATCATCTGCTTGCGGATCGCGTCGCGCTGCTCCTCGGGCGCGGCCTCGATCTGCTTGCGCCCGATCAGGCTCACCGCGCTCTCCGCGCCCATCACCGCGATGCGCGCGGTCGGCCAGGCCAGATTCACGTCCGCGCCCAGCTGTTTGGAGCCCATCACGGCGTAGCCACCGCCGTAGGACTTGCGGATCACCACGGTCACCTTGGGCACGGTCGCCTCCACGAAGGAGAACAGGAACCGGCCGCCACGCTTGATGACGCCGATCTTCTCCTGTTCCACGCCGGGCAGGAAGCCGGGCGTGTCGACGACGAACACCAGCGGGATCTCGAACGCGTCGCACATCCGCACGAAGTGCGCGGCCTTGTCGGAGGCCCGCGCGTCCAGCGCGCCCGCGTAGACCATCGGCTGATTGGCGACCACGCCGACGCTGCGCCCGTCCACCCGCGCGAAGCCGGTGATGACATTGAGCCCGGCCTGCGCGCCGATCTCGTGGAAGTCGCCGTCGTCGAAGATCCGCAGCAGGATCTCGTGCATGTCGTAGGCGGCGTTGTCGGAGTCGGGCACGATGCCGTTGAGTTCGAGGTCGCTGTCGGTGATCTCGGGTTCCATTCCCGGATTCACGATCGGCGGCAGTTCCTGGCAGCTCGACGGCAGATAGCTCAGGTAGTGGCGGACCCAGTCGAACGCCGCCTGCTCGTCCTTGGCGACGTGATGGATGTTGCCGTACTCGGCCTGGCTGTGCGCGCCGCCGAGCTCCTCGAGCGAGACGTCCTCGCCGGTGACCTCGCGGATCACCTTGGGCCCGGTGACGAACATGTACGCCTCTTCGGTGGCGACCACGACGTCGGTGTTGATCGGCGCGTACACCGCGCCGCCCGCGCAGCTGCCCAGGATCATCGACACCTGCGGCACCAGCCCCGACAGCGGCTCCTGCCGGCGGCCCATCTGGGCGTACCAGGCCAGTGAGGTCACGGCCTCCTGCACGCGCGCGCCGCCGGAGTCGTTGATGCCGACCACCGGGCAGCCGACCTTGGCCGCGAAGTCCATGACCGCGGCCACCTTCCGGCCGAACATCTCCCCCACCGAACCGCCGTAGACGGTCTGGTCGTGGGAGAACACGGCGACCGGGCGGCCGTCGACCATGCCGTGCCCGGTCACCACGCCGTCGCCGTAGAGGGCGTTCTTGTCGCCCGGATTGCGCACGAGCGCACCGATTTCCACGAAGGTGCCGGGATCCAACAACATGTTGATCCGCTCGCGGGCCGAGGGGATGCCCTTGCGGGCCCGCTTGGCCACCCCCGCTTCCCCCGCCGGTTCCTGCGCGAGCTCATGCTTCTTGCGCAGGTCGGCGAGTTTCTCGGCGGTCGTACTCACTTGTCTCCCTTCCCGATGTCCGCGAGCTTGCGGGTGAGGTCGGCACCGATGGTGGCGATGCGCGGCTCGTCGACGATCTGGAGATGATCGCCCGGGATGCGCACGACCTCCAAATTGGGGATGAATTCGTCCCAGCCGCCGTTGGGGCGGCGGTCGGCGTAGCGCGGCTCGAGTTCGATCATGCCGTCGTGGTACCGGTCGGCGAGGTAGAGCACGGTGTCGCCGTCGTAGCGCGAGGGCTGCACCTTCTGGAGTTCGCGGCTCTCCACCCAGGAGGTGCGCTGATGTTCGAGCACGCCGCCCGGAATCTGCGCGCCCGCGAATTTGACCAGCTCCATGACGATCTGGGCCTGTTCGTCGTCGTCGGCGTCGGCCAGTTCGCGCAGCTGCTCCTCGTCGAGTTCGCCGGGCACGTTGTAGGTCTTCTTGGCGAAGTCCTGATAGCGCTTGACCCGGCGGAACCGCTCCTCGGGGCTGTTGTCCTCGAGCTGGGTCGGCAGCGCCAGATCGATCAGGCCGACCAGGCGGACGTCCGAACCCTCCGCGCGCATGAGCTGGGCGACCTGCAACGCCAGCACCGCGCCCAGCGACCAGCCGTAGAACACGTACGGCCCCTCGGGCTGGAGCTTGCGGATCTCGGGAACGTATTGCCGCGCCCGCTCCTCGATCGAGCCCTCCACCCGCTCGAAGCCGTACATCGGGGTGTCGGCGGGCAGGCGGCGCAGCAGCGGCTCGTAGACCAGGGTGTTGCCGCCGGAGGGATGGAACACGAAGACCGGCACGGCATTCGAGCCCTCGGCGCGCGGGCGCAGGGTGCGCACGAAACCGTCGACATCGCCGCCGGAGTCCTGGTGTTCGCGCACGACATTCGACAGCTGCTCGATGGTTCCGCAGTCGCGCACCGCCGCCACATCGATCGTCGCGCCGACGCGTTCGGACAGCCGCTCGGCCAGCTTGTGGGCGGTGTCCTCGTCGAGGCTCGGCAGGGGCGTGAAGATGCCGCCCGCGGACTTTCCGGTCACCATCGCCCAGGTGCCGAAGGTGAGCCGTTCGGCGGCGTCGCGCGGCGGGACGTTGTCGCCCTCGGCCGAATCCGGTTCGGCGGCAACGGGTTCGGTCTCGGTCTGCGCGGCCTGTTCGGCCTGTGCCCGCACCGCGGCGGCCGGATCCTCGCCCGCCTCCATCGCGGCGCGCGCGGCGGCCACGAAGTCGTCGTCCACGGTCAGCGAACCGCCCTCGGCCGCTTGCTTCTCCGCCATCGCGCGGATCTCGTCGCGGTGCTCGATGGCGTAGCGCAGCACCTTGGCGACCTCGTGCAGGCTGGCGTCGCGCACGGCCTGGACCTGCAATTGCGGGATGTCGAACTCGTATTCCACGCGGTTCTTGATGCGCATGGCCATGAGCGAGTCCAGACCCAGTTCCATGAGGGGGATCTCCATCGGGAGGTCCTCCACGGCATAGCCCATGGATTCGGCGACGATGGTGGCGAGGCGGTCCTCGACGGTCTGACCGCTCGCGGGATCCCAACGCTCACCGAAGGATTCGGTGACCGCGGGTTCGGTGACCGGGGTGGTCGCCGGGGCGGGGGCGCTCGGCGCGGACTCCGGCAGCGGTGCGCCCGAGGTGATCACCGCGTCGAACAGCAGCCGGAAACCGGCGCCCTCCTTGGCGTGCACCTGGACCGACGCGCCGCCCGGATGCGGGGTGAGGGTGGTGGTCAGGGTGCCCGCGGCCGGAACGGGGGCGTGGGTGATGGACGCGCCGACGGTGACATCGGACAGCACCTGCGTCGCGGCGGCGTGGACCAGAGCGGCCGGATCGGTGACGGCGGTGGCCGCGACCTCCCAGGCGTGGCGGCCGTCGGGCAGCGCCACATGCGCGCCGGGCACCCGGCCGGTGCCGGAACCCGCGGCCACGCTCACGGTGGGCCAGTACTCCTTGCGCAGGAACGCCGTGCGCGGCACGTCGGCGTAGTCGCCCGCGGGCAGCAGCGAGGACAGATCCACCGGATGACCCTGCACGTAGAGCTGCGCCAGCGCCGAGACGATATTGGCGGAGTCGTCCTCCTTGCGCTTGAGCGTGGGGATCAGCGCGGCATTGTGCACACCGGCCGCGAAGGTGGTGCCCAGCACCTGCATCAGCGCCACCGAATGCGGGGCGATCTCCAGGTAGGTGGTGATGCCGTTGTCCACCGCAGCCTGGATGGCGTAGGTGAAGTTCACCGGGCGGCGCATGTTCGCCACCCAGTAGTCCACGTCGTGCACCGGATCCGAACCCGCGCGGTAGATCGCGGACTTGTGCACCGTCGAGTACAGGTCGACGGTCGGGCGGCCCGGCTCGATGCCCGCGAGTTCGGCGGCCAATTCGCCCAGCAGCGGGTCCATCTGGGAGGTGTGCCCGGCACCGCGGGTCTGTAGCACGCGGGCGAATTTGCCCTCGGCCTCGGCGCGGGCGACCACGGCCTGCACCTGATCCGGCGGGCCGCCGATGACGGTGTTGGTCGGCGCGGCGTACACCGCGACCTCGAGATCCGGGTAGTCGGCGATGACCTTCTCGATGTCCTCGGCGCTGTACTCCACCAGCGCCATATTGCGGACCTCGTCGTCGGTGATCATCGCCTCGCCCTCGCCCATCAGGCGGGAGCGGGCGCAGATGACGCGCACGGCGTCCTCGAGGTTCATGCCGCCGCAGACGTAGGAGGCCGCGGCCTCGCCCTGCGAATGTCCCACCACCGCTTCGGGTTCCGCGCCGTGCGCGCGCAGCAGCGCGGCGAGGCCGACCTGGATGGTGAACACGCCGACCTGCGAGGTGCCGACGTCCCAGTCCTGGGCGTCGTCGAGGATCATCTCCTTGACCGAGTACCCGGCCTCGTCCTGCACCAGCTCGTCGACCTCGTCGACGGTGCGGGCGAAGATCGAGTTCTCCAGATAGAGCTTCTTGCCCATCTTGCGGTGATGCGAGCCGAACCCGCCGAACACCCACATGGGTCCGCGCACGGCGGGCGCGTCGGCGGTGAACACGCCCTGGCCGGGCTTCCCGGCGGCGAGCGCGCGCAGGCCCGTGATCGCCTCCTCGCGGGTGGTGGCCAGCACCGCGGCCCGGGAGCGGCCGTGATTGCGCTTGGCCAGCGAGCGGGCGACGGCCGCGAGCGGAACATTCTGTCCCGCTTCGGATTCCAGCCAGTCGGCCAGATCGGCGGCGGCGCGGCGGCGGCGCGAGGGCAGGTAGGCGGAGACCGGGAGGATCACCGGGAGCGGATCGGTGCGCTCGGCGGTCCATTCGGGTTCGGGGGCCTCCGCCACCAGGATCGCCTCGGCGTCGGCGACGACATCGGTGGTCTCGTTGTCGAGATCGGTTGCCTCCGTGGCCGTTTCGGGGACCTCGGGGGCGACGGGGGCGGGCTTGTATTCCTGGATGACCAGGTGGGCGTTGGTGCCGCCGAAGCCGAATCCGGAGACGCCGATGGTGGCGGTGCCGCTGTAGCGGGGGAATTCGGTGGGTTCCTCGACGACCTTCAGGTGCGCCTGGTCCCAGGGGATGTAGGGGTTGGGGCCCGTGTAGTTGATGCTCGGCGGAATGACGTTGTGCTGCAACGACATGATCACCTTGGCCAGGCTGGCCGCGCCCGCGCCCGATTCCAGGTGACCGAAGTTGGACTTGGCCGACCCCAGCAGCGCGGGCCGGTCCGCGGGCCGCCCGCGACCGACGACGCGACCGAGCGCGTCCGCCTCGATGGGGTCGCCCAGCAGGGTGCCGGTGCCGTGCGCCTCGATGTAATCCACACTGCCGGGGGCGATTCCGGCGTCCCGGTAGGCGCGGCGCAGCACCTCGGCCTGCGCGTCGGGATTCGGCGCGAGCAGGCCGTTGGACCGGCCGTCGTTGTTGACCGCGGAACCCTTGATGACGGCCAGGATTCGATCGCCGTCGCGTTCGGCGTCGGCCAGGCGCTTGAGCACCACCAGGCCGCCGCCCTCGGAGCGGACCATACCGTCGGCGTCGGCGGAGAACGCCTTGATGTGCCCGTCCTTGGCGACCGCGCCGTTGGCGTCGAAGCCGAGGGTGGCGAACGGCGCGATCAACATGTTCACCCCGCCCGCGAGGGCGAGATCGGCATTGCCGGCGCGCAGCGCCTGCACCGCCTCGTGCACGGCGACCAGCGTGGACGAGCACGCGGTGTCCACCGAGACCGACGGGCCGCGGAAGTCGAAGAAGTAGGAGACGCGGTTGGGGATGATGGACGAGACGCTGCCCATGATGCCGTAGGCCGACGCCGACGCCGGGGTGTCCGAATCCGCTTGCGCCCCAGCCGACATCGCGGCCAGGAACATGAAATCGTTGCCGGACGACCCGATGTACACCCCCACCGGCTTGCCCTTGAGCTCGTTGGCCGGAATCCTGGCGTGCTCCAACGCTTCCCAGGTCAGCTCCATCATGAGCCGCTGCTGCGGATCGACCCGCTCGACCTCGATCGGCGACATGGCGAAGAACTCCGCGTCGAAACCCTTCACCACCTCCTGGTCGAGGTAGCCGCCGCGGGTGTTGGCCTGCGCGATGACCTCGGCCAGTTCGGGTTCGGCGGTGAACTCCGACCAGCGGCCCTCGGGCCGTTCGCGGATGCCGTCGCCGCGATTGATCAGGAACTCCCAGGTGGATTCGGGGGTGTCCCCCGCCCCGGGCAGCCGGGTGGCCAGCCCCACGATCGCGATGTCGTGCGCCTGGCCCGGCTGATAGCCCGCGGTGTAGAACGCCTCGTCCACCGCCTCCTCGGCGACCTCGGGCTCGCCGTTGATGATGCGCTCGGCCAGCGACGCGATCGTCGGATGCTGGTAGACGATCGTGGCGTTGAGCATCACGCCGGTGAGGTCCTCGATGTCGCCGCCGAGGGCGAGGGCATCGCGCGAGGCCAGGCCGAACTCCTCCATCGGCCGGTCCACGGTGATCTGATCGATGGGCTGGCCGGTCGCCTCGGCGACCCAGCGGCGCAACCACTCACGCAGGTCGGCCACCGACATATCGGTGCCCGGTTTGTCGGCGACCGCCTCCACTGCGTCGGCGGCGGTCTCGGTCGTCTGGGTGCCCTCGTTGTCAGCCATCAATTCCTCAAGCTACCTGGGGGTGGGGGTGGAGCGACGGGGATCGGCGGCCGGTGTCTCCCGCGCTCACTCTTCGTCCGGTGCGTCCGGGAACGCCTGCTGCTGATGACCACCGCGCAGCGTGCCTTCCAGATACGCGGCCTTGCAGGCGCGGCGGGCGATCTTGCCGCTGGAGGTGCGGGGGATGGAACCGGCGGGCACGAGCAGCACATCGCGCACGGTCACGCCGTGCCGCTGCGCGATGGCCGCGCGCACGGCGTCGGCGATCGGGACCGGATCGGCCTTGTGCGCGCCGGGACCGCGCTCGGCGACGATGACCAGCTGCTCGGAGGAATCGTCGGGATCGAAGCTCAGCCCGGAGTGGCTGTCCTGGGCGAACACCTCGGCCGGGAGCTGGTTCGCGGGCACCGAGAACGCCGCGACGAAGCCGGGGCGCAGCAGCTTGCTGGCCTCCTGCGCGGAGTACTCGAGGTCCTGCGGGTAGTGGTTGCGGCCGTCGACGATCACCAGATCCTTCACGCGGCCGGTGATGTAGAGCTCGCCGTCGATGTAGACGCCGTAGTCGCCGGTGCGCATCCAGATGGCGTCGGGCTCGGTGCCCGCGGCCTTGCTGCCCTCGGACAGGCGCTGGGTGAGCCGGTTCTTGAAGGTCTTGCGGGTCTCCTCCTCGCGACCCCAGTAGCCCTGCCCGATGTTGTTGCCGTGCAACCAGATCTCGCCGACCTGGCCCTCGGGCAGCTCGCGCGCGCCGTCGGGATTGTCGACGGTGTCGGGGTCGACGATCGCCGCCCACTGCGACAGCGCGACGTACCCGCAGCTGACCTGGGCGATGGAGTTCGGCGCGCCCTGGTCCACCTTGACGATGCGACCGGCGTTGAGCTCGTCGCGATCGACGTAGATGACCTTGGCCTCGTCCTCGTGCCGGGTGGCCGAGACGAACAGCGTGGCCTCGGCCATGCCGTAGCAGGGCTTGATGGCCGTCTTGGGCAGGCCGTAGGGGGCGAACGCCTCGTTGAACTTCTTCATCGACGAGGTGGTGACCGGTTCGGAGCCGTTGATCAGGCCGATGACATTGGACAGGTCCAGCGTCTCGCCGTTGCGCGGCAGACCGCGGGCGGCGGCGTGCTCGAACGCGAAATTCGGTGCGGCGGCGAAGGTTCCGGCGCCGTCGGAGACCGCGGCCAGCTCCTTGATCCAGCGCGACGGGCGGCGCACGAACGCGCTCGGGGACATGATGGTGATGTACTTGCCGCCGATCGCGGGCAGGATCACGCACAGCAGGCCCATGTCGTGGAACAGCGGCAGCCAGGTCACGCCGCGCGAATTCCAGTCCAGGTTGATCGCGTGCACCATCTGCAGCAGGTTGGTGCCGACCGCGCGATGGGTGATCTCCACACCGGCGGGGGTACGGGTCGAGCCGGAGGTGTACTGCAGATACGCGATGTCGTCGACGTTGATCTCCGGGCGCACCCAGGATTCGCCGAGGGTGTCGGGCACCGCATCGACGGCGATGATGCGGGGGCGCTGGGCGGCCGGGAGCGGCCGGAAGAACTGGCGCACCCCCGCGGCGGAGGAGCTCGCCGTGAGAATGGCCGAGGGCTCGCAGTCGCCGAGCACGGCGTGCAGGCGGTCGGTGTGGCCCGGCTCGTCCGGATCGAACAGCGGCACCGCGATGGTGCCCGCGTAGATCGCGGCGAAGAACGAGATCACGTAGTCGAGGCCCTGGGGCGCGAGAATCGCCACCCGGTCCCCCGGCTTGGTCACCTGTTGCAGGCGAGCGGCCACCGCGCGCAGCCGGACGCCGAATTCCTTCCAGGTCAGGTCCTGGTACTCCCCGTCGCGCTCCCGGGAGTAATCGATGTAGCGGTACGCGAGGGTGTTCGCGTCGTTGCGAGTGTGCTTCTCGACGTAATCGACCAGGGTCCGGCCCTCGGGAATTCTGATGTTCCCGGTTTCGTCCAGGTAGTCGTCGAAAGTCTCGTCCGTCATTCCTTCTCCTCCGAGGCACACGCAGCACGGCGTCATGGCCGCTGTTACCTGTGAGGCCCCGACTCGCTATCGCCCGCGGGCGCTCTGTGGTGCAAGAGCATGCCTGCAGCTTTTTCGGCGGTCTGCGCGGTGACCGCCTATCGGCTAGATGTACTCAAACCAGGGACATGTTACAGAGCAGGCCCAGGAGCGGTCTCCGGAGCGCGGCGAACACATCCTGCGGCTGTCCCTCCCGCGATATCGGGATGACCGGCGCGAACGCATCCATCTGATCGGAAACACTCCGCCATAGGACATCGAGGTCGGCGCGCGCACGTTACGGACGGGCTCCGCGATCTCCTCGAATGTGCCGATCGCCACAGGGGGCGAGGTCGGAATGTCGTCGCCGGTCCGGTACAGCTCGATGTCGGCAAAACGATCACCGGCCGCCTCCTTGATCAGTCGCACTTTCTCGATGGTCCCCTTGACGCCCAGGACCCGAACGTCCCGTCCCGCCGCCCGGCGGATCGGCCGCGGTGGCGTACCCGGCGCGGGTGCGGCGGCCTGTGACATGGACTCCTGCTCCTGGACGTGCGGAAAATCGCTGCGACGCCGGTCCGGCCCCGGGGGGACCGGCTCCGGCGTCGCGATCATCGCAGCACTTTACAGCCTATGGAAGAAACCGCGTGGTCCCTTCGAATCATGAATGTGCGGGATCACGAATGTGCGGGATGGGGAGCCTTGTCGATCAATCCCATGGCCCAGTCCGCGGTCCACCCGGGTGCGGTGGTGCCGCTGTCGTCCACCTGGTACGAGGCGTAGAGCGCGTGCACCGGGCTGCCGACCGAGCGGACGAGGGTGGTCAGGCTCGGAACGATGTTGACCGGATTGAGCGCCTGCCGCGGAGCGTCGCAGATCAGATCGCCCGGCGCGCACATGGTGAAGGTGCGGTCGGCGAGCGCGCCGAAGCCCTCGGGCCGGGGTCCGGTCATGGTGATGCCCGGGACGGTCAGCCCGCGCAGGGCCACCTCGGCCCCGACGCCCGGCGGATTCGCGCCGATCACCGTCGCCTGACCCGGCCCGCTGTCGCGGCGGCCGTCGGCGATCAGGGTCACGCCCAGCACCTTGTCCGCGGCGACCGGACCCTTGCCCGCGCCGATCTGCGCCGCGACATCCCCGGCGATGACCGCGCCCTGGGAGAAACCGGCGATCACATAGCTGGTCAGCGGACAGTCCTTCGCGGTCGCGGCCAGCTTGTCGGTCGCCTTGCGGGTGCCCTCGGAGCGGCTGTTGTTGTAGGACTGCTGGCCGTCCGGCGGGATCGCGATCGGATTGGAGAACTGCGCGACGTAGGGGACGGTCCAGACCTCGAGGCGGCCCTCGGGGAACCGCGCGCGCACCGGGTTGGTGACGCCCAGCATCAGCGAGTTCGGATTGGCGCTCGGGTGGTAGGGGTCGTCGCCGCTGGCCGACTCCCAGGTGCCCGGGACGGCCACCATCAGCACGTCCGGGCAGCTCGCGGGCTGGGTGGCGGGCGGACGCGGTTCCGGCGGCTTGGGCTTGGGCAGATGCAGCAGCCCGGCCAGCAGATACCACAGCAGCAGCACCAGGACCACGACCGCGGCGAGGACGCCGAGCAGCAGCAGGCAACCCGGGCGGCGACGGCGACCGCCGCCCGGACGTCCCGTCGGTTGGTAGGTCACTTGTTGCAGTAGGTCGCGTTGGCCGCGTCCATGTAGATCCGGCCCGCCTGCTCGACCGTCATCTTCTGCGGGTCGAAGCCGGGATCGGAACCGGCCATGGCGTTGACGTAGGTCGCGATTTCCTGATCCGACGCGCCGCCCGCCTTGCCCTGGCACACGTAGTTGGCCGCGGTGAGGGCGATGTCCGGGCTGGCCGGGCTGACGCCGCGCTTGCGCAGCTCGTCCAGGAACGCCTGATCCTTACTCGACACCGGTCCGGTCTCGGTGGGTCCGGGCGAGGGCGTGACCGGCTCGGGCCGCTCCAGCGCCGAACTCGTCGGCGGGGCCTGCTCCGAGCTGGGCGCGTCGCTCGGGGGGATCACCACCGAGGGCAGCGTGGTGGTCGGGGCGGCGGCGGTCGAGGTCTTCAGCGTGGGCGTGCTCGACGCCGTCGAGTCGTTGTTTCCGCAGGCGGCGAGCAAACCGGCGGCCGCGAACGCCACGAGCGCACCGGTCACCTTTCCACGGGTCCGAAGCATGTATTCGTATCCTCGATCTGTTCACAAGGGTCAGCGGGTCGCGTCCAGGCTAGCTGCTACCCCCGCATCGGGGGCACGGCGACCGAAAACCTCAGATACCTCTCACAACGGCTCTCACAGGCCGTGGATCTCGGGCCTCCCGTCGGTGATCACGACGAAGCCGGTCTGGAAGTTCTGCTGTACGCCGCCGGGGACGGCGAACTCGTCGCTGATCGGATAGCCCAGGCGGCCGTTCTCGTAGCCCTGCTGGGCCCAGGCGTCCATGATCGGGCCGCCGCGGACGGCCCAGGCGCCGGACAGGGGGCTGAAATAGATGTTGCCGCCCTCGAATCGGGAGTAACTACCGCCGTCGCGCAGAGGCAGTTCGTCCTCCACCGGGAAGCCGAGCTGACTGTTCTCGAACCCCAGTTGCGCGTACTTGCCGAGGATCATCCCCTGCACCCGATGCGCGCCCGTGGTGGCGCTGAAGTAGATCGGCCCGTTCTCGAAGCCCTGGACCACGCCGTCGCGCTGCGGGGTGCGCTGCTCCGGCCCGGTGGGATAACCGCCGGGTCCGCGCTCGTATCCCTCCCGCGCCCAGGCTGCGAGGATCGCGCCCCGGACCACCTGCGCGCCCGTCTGGGGCGTGAAGTACACCGAACCGTCCTGGAAGGTCTGATAACGTCCGCGCCCGTCGGGCAGGCCGTGCTCGTCGTCGGTGGGCAGGCCCACCGCGCCCGTCGCCGCGGTGAAGGCGCCGCCGATCATGCCGCCCACCGGATGCGCGCCCGTGCCCGCCGACCACAGCACCCGCCCGCCGTGGAAGTCCTGGGCGACCCCGCCCGCCACCGGGTACTCGTCGGTGACGCACGAACCCAGCCACGAATTGCCCTGGGCCGCAGCGTCGATCGCCCCGCCCGCGTGACACGGCGGCGCGTCCGCCTCGACCCCGAGCGCGCCCGCGGCCTGCGGCCACGCCTGACGCATCTCGAAATCCCAGTACGGCCACGAATGCGTCCCGGACGGACGGAAATTCACGGTCACCGGGATCGACAGCTTGTTCAGCTTGTCCACGAAGTTCTGACTGGTGAGCCGCGCGAGGATCTCGAGGCCCATCCCGGCGTAGTTGGTGCTGACGCCCGGGATGTCGGAGGGCCGGTCGTGGGCGCCCGTGGTACCGCTGCCCGCCGACACGTACAGGCTCACCCCCTTCAACTTGTCGGCCAGCGCGTAGGGGTCGTGCGCCTCCCACTCCGGACTCGTCGGCGGACCCCACATGGCGTCGGCGTCGAACCCGCCCGCGTCGCGCATGGCGAACATGATGGCCTGCGGCATCCCGAGGGTGGTGGTGGTCAGCATCCCCGAATACGAGGCGGCGTAGCGCACCCAGCCCGGATTGCGCCCGGCCAGGAACATCGCGGCCGTCCCGCCCATCGAAAGCCCGGTCACGCCACGCACATCCGTGGCCCGCCACTGGCTCTCCAGCAGCGGGGGCAGCTCCTTGGTGAGGAAGGTCTCCCACTTGTAATTCTTGCCGTTGTCCGGCTGCACCCAGTCGGAGTAGAAGCTGGACTGGCCGCCGATCGGCAGCACCACGGTCACGTTCTTGTCGGCGTAGAAGTCGGCGGCCCCGGCGTCCTTGGTCCAGCCGCTCTCGTCGTCCTGGGCGCGCAGGCCGTCGAGCATGAACATCACCGGAAACCGCGCGTCGGGACGCAGATTCCAGTCCCGGGCCAGCAGCAGCTGCACCTGGATCGGCGCGCCCGCCATGCTCGGCGAGTCGATCCACAGCGAGACCCGGCGATCGGTCAGCCAGACCGCCCGCTGCACGGTCGCCCCCGCGACCGCGACGGGCCGGACCACCGGCTGCGCGGCCGCGGGCGCGGAAAGCCCTGCCGCCCATGGCAATACGATCGCCGCCGCGAGCGCGGCCAGCCTCCTGCCAGCAAATCGCCCGCGGCGCGGGTTCTCCGCTCTCTTCGATAACTCACCAGGCACAAGAGGTTTGTACCGCGCGGAGCGGGGTCAAGAGGGTGAGGCGCGCGGTAGCGGGAAGATAACGAAAAGGCACTGCCCCGCGTGGGACAGTGCCTTTCGACCGGATTGTGGCTATCAGCCCGCGTTCAGCGCCGCGAGCATGCCCGGACGAGCCTTGCCCAGCTCGTCCTCCCAGTACTTCCAGGAGTGCGTACCGGCCGGCGGGTAGTCGTACTGGGCGGGGATGCCCAGCGACGCGAGCCGCGACTGGAACGACTTGGTGCTGATGAACGAGATCGCCTCGATGCCCATGGCATTGGCGGTGTTGAACACGCCCACCGGGGAGTTCGGGTGATCGTACTGGCCGGGCAGGCCGTTGGCCGAGGAGATGAACATCGGCAGGTTGCGCAGCTGCGGCGCGAAGACCATCGGGTCCGAGCGCAGCCACTGCGGGCTCCACGGCGCGGCCATCGAGTCCACGTTGAACCGGCCCGCGTCGAGCATCATCACGCGGATCGCCTCGCGCATACCGGGGGCGTTCCAGTTCAGCGGGCCCGAGAACGAGGCCGCGTACTTGAACTGATCCCGGTGGAACGCCGCCAGCCGCAGCGCGGCCGGACCGCTCATCGACAGGCCCGCCACCGCGTAGTTGGTGGGCGAGACGCCGTAGTTGGACAGGAAGTCGGGCAGTTCCTTGGTGAGGAACGTCTCCCACTTGTAGGTGAACTTCTGGCCGTTGGTGTTGCTGGGGGCCTGCCAGTCGGCGTACCAGCTGGACTGACCGCCCACCGGCATGACCAGGGTGACGTCGTCGTTGCCGAACATGCCCTGCGCGTTGGTCTCGAACGACCACGCGTTGCGGTCGTCGCGGGCGCGCAGACCGTCGAGCAGCAGCACGGCGGCGTTACCGCCGTTACGGGCCCACTGGACCTGAACCTTCACCGGGCCCATGGAGGAGGGCACCATCAGCTCGTCGTAGCCGCCTGCCGGGCTGCGATGCACCGGGGCGCCGGCCGGAGCGGCCAGCGCGACCGTCGGTGTCGCCATCCCCGCCGCGATCGGGAGGGCCAGAGCGGCCGCCCCCACCGCCAGAAGCCGTGCGCGCCAACCGAGCTGTGCATTTCGCCGTCCTGACTGGACTCCCTCCGGCGCGGCGGACCTGCCGAAACGCATTGATACTGCTCACTTTCTGCTGCTGTAAGTCTGCTGTTGTAGCTGGCGCCCACCTCGGATCCCGACCTTCCGATGTGAGCGACGGCGCGTCTACGAACTGGTCACACTTGCGCTCGCTGGACGATATGCGACGGTCCAATCGTTAGCAAGATGGGTTGATCCTCGTGACCGAAATCCGCCCGTGCACCTCCCGTAATCGTGCGGTGACCCTATCGCGTTCCGGCAGTGATGTCGCGCGAACCCGGAATCTCCCGCCCGACTCCGCGTGGACGCCGCCAAGGGCGTGCGGGCGCCCCGAACCGGCCGTGAGTCCGGCCCTCGGGGCTCTGGCCACAGCTATTGTCCCGCACACCATTTGGCGTACCCGGTTCGATATGTCGCTCGGGACAACGCATCCCAAATTTCCGGAAATACCGAACACACTCGATGCCCGAAATGCGAAGGAATGCACGCGAATACGCGACCGGTACCCGAAACCGCCCGAATCAGCCGATATTCGCCGACATATCCGGAATCATCCGATACGCCTCGGCCTGCCAGTTGAACCAGTCGTGCACGCCCACGTCCGGGAACGAGTAGACCACGTTCTGCGCACCGAGGCTGAGCATGCGCACCTGGAAGGAACGGGTATTGGCCAGCGCCAACGTCTCCAGGGGCGCGCCCCGCACGATATGGTCGGCCGCGGCGAGCGGGGGCAGCGCCAGATCCTCCGGCGAGGGCACGCCGCTGCCCGCGGCGATCCACAATCGGGTGCCGTTGGCGATCAACCGGGGCGCGAAAACGAAGGGGTCCATGCGCAACCAGGCCGGACCCCACGGCGGCGCCATCGAATCCACGTTGTAGCCACCGGCATCGATCATCGCGACCCGAATGGCCTCGCGCATACCGGGTGCGGAGATATTGAGATAACCCGAGAACGAACCCGCGAAGCTGAATTGATCGGGGTGATAGGCCGCCAGCGTCAACGCCGCGCTACCACCCATCGACAGCCCGAATACGCCGTTGCGGTCGGCGCGGAAGCCGAGCCGATCGCGCAACGCGTCGCGCAGTTGGACGGTCAGGAAGGTCTCCCAGTCGTAGCGGTAACTCTTGCCCGGTCCGGCCAGGAACGTCTCCGTCGCACCGGATCCCGTCACCGATCCGAAGCCGGGCGAGCTGACGCCGAAATAGGAACTGGGGGCGTTCCAGTCGGCGTAGAAGCTGGACTGGCCGCCGATCGGCATGACCGCGTTGATGTTCCACGAGGCCAGCACCTCGGCCACATTCGTCTCGTGCTCCCAGCCGCTGATGTCCTCGGTGGCCCGCATGCCGTCGAGGACATACGCGACACGATCGGTGTTGCCGTCGGCGGCGCGCAGGACGCGGGTCTTGATCGGGCCCATGACCGGGGAGTCGACCCAGAAGTCGAAGGCCGCGGGGTTGAACGCCGCCCGCGCGGGAACCGCGCCGATCGCGACCGGCAGGGCGAGCAGCACCGCCGTCGCCAGGACGATCCGCCGCACCCACGCACCTTGCCGACGGGGCTTGTTCCGCGCACCTCGCATCGCTCACGACCTTTCGCACGGCGACCGGGTGGACCTCGCACGACCAGTCGCTCGATCCGGGAGAACCGAATGATGTACTGCCTGGCTGTACCGCGGGTTACTGCTTCCGCTGAAGTATTGCGGATGACCGGTTGGTTCGCCGGGAGGCGGCGCGGAATAAAACCGAAAAGTGATCTTGGACGTGGGGTGCAGATGAGAAAGCCCAGTCCGCGGCCCTGGGGCCGCGGACTGGGCGCGAGAGAGGGAGCTCCCGGTCAGCCGATGTTGGCGGACAGGTCCGGGAGCATGCGGTAGACCTCGCTCTCCCAGTAGCGCCAGTTGTGCACGCCGACGTTGGGGAAGTCGTAGGTGACGTTGTTGGCGCCCAGGGTGGCCATCCGGACCTGGAAGGCGCGGGTGTTGGCCAGGGCCAGGGCCTCGAGGCCCATCGCGTTCAGGGTGTTGAAGTTGGGGCCGTCGGCCGGGCCGGGGAGGCCGCTACCGGCGGAGATCCACAGCCGGGTGCCGTTGTCGCGCAGGCGCGGGGCGAAGACGAACGGGTCCATGCGCAGCCAGTTCGGACCCCACGGCGGCGCCATCGAGTCGATGTTGTAGCCGCCCGCGTCGATCATGGCGATGCGCAGGGCCTCGCGCATACCGGGCGCGGAGACGTTCAGGTAACCGGAGTAGGAACCCGCGTAGCTGAACTGGTCGGGGTGGTAGGCCGCCAGCGTCAGGGCGGCGCTGCCGCCCATGGACAGGCCGAACACACCGTTGCGGTGGGGATTGAACCCGAGCCGGGACTGCAACGCGTTGCGCAGGTCGCTGGTCAGGAACGTCTCCCAGTCGTAGCGGTAGCTCTTACCGGGACCCGCGGCCAGCACCTGGGTGGCGCCCGAACCGGAGGCCGAACCCGAGGACGAGCCGGTGAGCGGCGGCAGGCCGAAGAACGAGCTCGCCGCGTTCCAGTTGGCGTAGAAGCTGGACTGCCCGCCGACCGGCATCACCACGTTGATATTGGCCGCGGCCAGACCGGCGGCGACATTGGTCTCGTGCTCCCAGCCGCTGATGTCCTCGGTGGCCCGCATGCCGTCGAGCACGTAGACGACCCGGTCGGTGTTGCCGTCCGCGGCGCGGAAGATCCGCGACTTGATCGGGCCCATGACCGGGGAGTCCACCCAGAAGTCGGTGCCCGACGGGTCGAATGCCGCCGATGCGGTGCCCGTCGCGGCGACGGAGGCTCCGAAGGGCACCAGCGTCGCCACCGCCACTCCGAGCACCGACCGCTTCAGCCAGCCGGCCCGACGTCTGGTCTGCGCCCCTCGCACAGTCACGCCTCGCATATTCTGTTCGGCCTTTCCCTTGTGCGGCCGGGGTCGGCCGCGTCAATTGCAGATTCGATCGCCCCGTGGCGTATCCACATGCACCACATACCCGCATGCGCAGCATGCCGACACGCGCCCCCGACGGACGTACTCACCGGAGCTTATCGTGTCCCCTCCGGTGCGGCGTTACCAAACCGAGACAAAGTGGCGAAAAACTCGAGCCGGCACCACTAATTCGGAGCCACCGGGGCGGTCGGATCGACCAGGTGACACCGCTGGATCTCGTATTTCGGCACCCGGTCGATACGGTACTTGGCGAAGTGCAGGGACTGGATCACATTATGGCGGAAGCGGTCCCGCGTCAGTGGCGCCCGCGAGGAGGCCAGCAGATCCTGCGTCTCCGGGCAGCTCAGCGCGGTCCGCGCCTGTGTGACCCATTTCTCGTCCAGGAACCACGGCATCCACGGATGCCGATCGACCATGCCGGTGTCCACGAGCACCCAGTCGGGGTAGAGGTTCTTGTCGTGCCCGATGCGGCCGTCGGCGAGCCGGTCGGTGTGCGCGGCCAGCGGATATGCCAAGCCCTCTTGATCGATCACCCTGACGCTCAACGGGACGTTCATACTCGTCATCCCCAGATTCAGGAAGTAGACCGTGTGCCCGGCCCCCCCGTCGGGGATCGGCAGCGGCGGCGGGGCGACGTACCACATCATGAACGACGGCGAGTTCAGCAGCAGGCCGCCGTCGGGGGTCTGCGCGATATCGCGGACCATGGCCCGCATCCGCGGATAGTCCAGATAGTCCTCGGCCAGGACCGGATGGTCGTGCCCGCTGTTGAGCACGTAGTAGACCCGCTCGTCGACGATGCCGGACGCGCTGATCGAGGAACCGGCGTTGGTCGCGGTGGTGTTCGCCGCGACCAGCGCCCAGCCCACCGCGCTCACCCAGGCCGCGAGCGGCACGGCCACCAGCAGCGCCTGCCGCCGGGACGCGCCGCGGGCGGGCAGCCGGATGGGCAGCACCGACACCGGCAGCAGCAGGATGAACAACTGCGGCAGCAACATCCGCCCGTGCATGAAGTCGCCGCCGACCCGCAGATTGAACGCCACCAGCAGCACCCCGCCGACGAGCAGCAAAGTCACCACGGCCGCCGGGGACCGCAGCCGATCCCGGCGCGACCACCACCGCGCGCGCTCCCCTGGCGCGCGCTCCGCCTTTTCACCCACCGCCTCGCGCTCGCGCCCGGCCCGCAGCAGGATCACGGTCGCGAGCACGAGCAACAACAGCGGCACCCACAGGTAGTACGGCCCCACCAGATCCCACAGATACGTGAAGCCCTGCGCCCATTTCGCGCCGCCCGCCTCCTTGGCGACGGCGGTGTTCGGATAGGGCAGCCCGTAGTAGCCCATCCGCCAGATCTGGTAACCGACCGGAACCAGCCCGGCGACGACGACGATCAGGGCACGAATCACGAGGGGCGCCAAACGGGTTCGCGGCATGGGCGCGCAGAAGATCAGCAGCAGGGCCAGTCCGCCGAGGATGGTCATCTCCGGCCGGATCACCCAGCACAGCCCGGCCCAGAACACCAGCCCGAAAAGCCCTGGCAGCCGGACCTTCTCGGCCTGGCTCCAGCGGATCAAGCCCCACCACAGCACGCCCAGCCAGAAGATGACCAGGCAGTTCTCCAGTCCGGAGGTGGCGTAGTCGCGGGCCGGGGGCACCGCGATGTAGACCAGCGCGCCCGCGGGCACCAGCAGCCGCCCGGCGCGCGCCCCGCCCCACAGCCGCGCCGAGCCGAGCATGGCGAACACGATCGCCAGCAGCGAGAGTGCCAGCGCCACGGCCAGACTCACGTATTCGAGCCGGGCGTGGGTGAGCCAGCCGAAGAACCAGATGACGTAGGTCCACGCCGCGCTGGTGTTGGTCTCCACCCGCTCGCCCGCGTTGAAGACGGGGCCGTTGCCCGCCAACAGGTTTCGCACCGTGCGCAGCACGATCAGCCCGTCGTCGGCGATCCACCGCCGCTGCCACGAGCCGATGCCGAACAGCACCACGGTCAGGGTCACCCCACCGGCGAAGGTGGCGCGGGACAGCAGCGAGGGCCGCCGCTCGGCCAGGGCCCGGCGCAGCGCGGCGCCGACCGGTAGGGCCGTCGTGGGGGCGTCCTCGTGCTTGTTACCCGCTACCACCATCTCGTCAGGTGAGGTAGACAGCGACACCTACCGCTCCGATCCAGGCTATGGCCAGGAGCTGCAGGATGCGGTCCCCCAGCGCGATCTCTTCGGGTTCACCGGCCTCGCCGCCGTCGACGTCGACCGCGTAACGCAGGATCGCGACCGTGAACGGAATCATCGAGATCGCGAACCACTGATTGTTCTTGTGATCGGTTTCGAACGCCCACAGCCCGTAGAACACGACCACCGCGGTGGCCGACAGGGTCCAGATGAACCGCAGATAGGTGGGCGTGTAGTACTGCAACGACTTACGGATCTTCGCGCCGGTGTCGAGCGCGATCTTCAACTCCGCGTAGCGCTTGCCCGCGGCCATGAACAGCGAGCCGAAGGCCATGATCAACAGGAACCATTGCGACAGATGGATATTGGCGGCCGCGCCGCCCGCCACCGCGCGCAACAGGAAACCCGAGGACACGATACAGATGTCGAGCACGGCCTGATGCTTGAGCCCGAAGCAGTAGGCCAGCTGGATGCCGATGTAGACCGCCATCACCGCCGCCAGCTGCCACGCGGCCACGAACGAGATCAGGATCGAACCGATGAGCAGCACGACCGACAGCGAGTAGGCCAGATTCACCGGGACCACGCCCGCGGCGATCGGCCGGAACCGCTTGGTGGGATGCGCCCGGTCGGCCTCGACGTCGAGCGCGTCGTTGACGAGGTAGATGCCCGACGCCGCCATGCAGAACACCACGAACGCGATGCCGATGTGCAGGTCGCGGCCCAGGTCCGCGATCGCGTAGGTGTCGGTGCCCGGGATCTTGCCCGCCGCCAGCGGCGCGGCCAGCACCAGGACGTTCTTCACCCATTGGCGGGGGCGCACGGCCTTGACCAGGCCGCCGACCAGAGTCTTCGGCGGACCCTTGATGACAGCCTCGTCCAGGTCGACGCTGGTCGGCTCTTCACTCATATCAACGAGGGTTCTTTCCTGTGCGGTCACTGGTGAATCTCTTCTCGGCGGCTAGCACCGCGGCTGCGGACGCGGCGCCCAGCGCCGATCCGGCGAGCACGTCGGAGGGGTAGTGCACCCCGAGAACGACCCGAGAGAGCAGCATGGGCGGCACGAGCACCGCAGGCAAGGGTAGCCCGGTCAGCCTGCCGAGCAACACCGCCGCTGCCGTCGTGGACGTGGCGTGCGAGGACGGGAAGCTCAACTTGCTCGGCGTCGACACGTTGACCTGCACCGACGGATCGTTCGGGCGGGGCCGGCGGACGACGCGCTTGATGACGACCGATGCCGCGTGCGCGCCGAACGCGCCGACGGCGACCCCGGCCCATTGCCGTCGACGGGACTTGTCGACCACCGCGCCCGCCGCGCCGATCGCGAGCCAGCCCAGCGCGTGCTCGCCGAAGTGCGACAAACCGCGCGCCGCCTTGACGATTCGCGGATCGCGCCCGAGCGTGCCCTGCACGGCGTTGATGATCTTGACCTCCGCGGGCGCGGGCGCCGCGGGTTCCGGCACCACGCGCAACCGCGGGGCGTCGGCGGATTCCGCTGCGGTGGCGGTCATTTCCCCTCGCTTCCGGACGCCGGGTGGATGCCGAAGGCATTCTCCCAGGCGGCAGTGCTGGTCAGATACGGATGTGCGGCACGATACTGCGCGCGGACCTCGCCGAACCTGGCGGCCAGTTCCCGGCGCAACCGCAGGGCCTCCTTGAACAACGCCAACGCCTGGCGCGGATCGCGTTTGCGGTACACCACCCCGCGGCCGTCTGCCGTCGTCACCGTGACGCCGTCGACCTGGGACAGCAGGAACCAGCGCGCGTCGAGCGTGGGCACGTTGAGCTGCGGGCGCTCGTGGTGTTCGGTCTTGGCCGGGCGCAGGTTGTGCGCCACGCCCTTGGCCAGCCGGACGACCTTCGCGATCGGATTGGCCGGTTCGCCGACCGCGCCCACATCGGCGCCGCTGGGCAGCGGCAGTTCGGTCGAGGACGGCACGATCACCGCGTCGGGGAAGTCCTTGCGCATGGCGGCGACCGAACCCAGCGCGGTCGGCAGCAGCGCGAACAGCCGTTCCGGGCCCGCGAGGAAATCGCGGATCGCCTGGTTCTGGATGGCGACCGTCGAATACTCCAGGCAGAGCAGATGTTTCAGCGTCGCCTTGATCGTGTTCACGACCATCGGGCGGCCGTCGTTGGGCAGATGCAGCGCCGCGACCACGAGGCGGTTGCGCAGGTGGAAGTACGCCTGCCAGTCGATGGCGTCGTCCTTGTCGCTCCAGGCCATGTGCCACACCGCCGCGCCGGGCAGGGTGACGGTCGGATAGCCGGCTTCCTTGGCGCGCAAACCGTATTCGACGTCGTCCCACTTGAGGAACAGCGGCAGCGGCTGGCCGATCTCCTCGGCGACCGCGCGCGGGATGACGCAGGTCCACCAGCCGTTGAAGTCGACGTCGATGCGCCGGTGCAGCAGTTTGGAGTTGTCCCGGTCGCGCAGCGGGTATTTGGAGAAGTCGTGGTCGTATTCGACGTTCGGCGCGGCGGTCCACATCCAGATGCCGCGGTCGACGACCTCGCCCATGGTGTGCAGATGCGACCGCTCCTGGAGATTGAGCATCTGCCCGCCGACGAGGGTGGGCGTGCGGCTGAACCGCGCGAAGGCCAGCGCGCGCAGGATGCAGTCCGGCTCGATCTCGATGTCGTCGTCCATGTAGACGATGTACTGCGCGTCGGTGGTCTTCAGCGCCTCGTACATGACCCGGCTGTAACCGCCGGAGCCACCGAGATTGGGCTGGTCGTGGATGGCCAGCCGGTCGCCGAGCACGGCCGCCGCCTCGGCGAACCCGGGTTCGTCGCGGGCCTTGCGGTTGCCCTGATCGGGGATGATCACGGCCTTGATCTTCTCCAGCACCAACGGGTCCGAGCCCAGGGCCGCAAGGGTTTTCACGCAGTCGGTGGGGCGGTTGAAGGTCGGCATGCCGACCGCGATGCTGCCCTCGCCGGGCGCCTCGATCGGCGCGTACCATCCGCCGCCGCGCAATTCGACCGCGGTGTCGGTGGTGATGTCGAACCAGATCCAGCCGCCGTCCTCGAACGGGGCCAGGTCGACCTCGAAGCTCACCTCACCGTCGGTGAACTCGTTGCCGCGCACGTGGATTCGCGATCCGTCGGCCTTGGACCGGTACACGTCCACTCGGCCGTGCCCGGTCAGCTCGAGCCGCAGCACGACCGAGGTCAGGATGGTCCAGCGCCGCCAGTACGAGGCGGGCACCGCGTTGAAGTAGGTACAGAACGAGACCTCCGACTCCGCGCCGATGGACAGCGAGGTGCGGGAGGTGGCGTGCGCGCGGCGGGCGTTGGTCGGCGACTCCTCCAGATAGAGGGTGCGCACGTCCAGGGGTTCGCCCGGGCGGGGCAGGATGATCCGTTGCAGCAGGGATTTCGCGCGGGTTTCGATCGTCGTCTCTTCCAAGGTCGCCGTCGTCATTCGTTGTCGTCCCGATCGACCAGCGGGGCACCGGATTCCAGATGCGGGCGGAGCACGTTGTCGAACATGCTCAGCGCGCTGCCGATGGCCATGTGCATGTCGAGATACTTGTAGGTGCCCAGGCGGCCGCCGAACAGCACCTTCGCCGAGGTGGTCTCGGCCTTGGCGCGTTCGCGGTAGGCCAGCAGTTTGGCGCGGTCCTCCGGGGTGTTGATCGGATAGTAGGGCTCGTCGCCGGTCTGGGCCGAACGCGAGTACTCGCGCTGGATGACCGTCTTGTCGTTCGGGTACCAGTCGCGTTCGGGGTGGAAGTGCCGGGGTTCGATGATGCGGGTGTAGGGCACGTCCGCGTCGTTGTAGTTCATCACCGAGGTGCCCTGGAAGTCACCGGTGGGCAGCACCTCGGTCTCGAAATCGATGGTGCGCCAACCCAATTCGCCCTCGGCGTAGTCGAAGTAGCGGTCCAGCGGGCCGGTGTAGATCACCGGGGCGTCCGGGTTCTGCCCCCGGATCTCGTCGCGCACCTCGAACCAGTCGGTGTTCAGCCGGACCTCGATGCGCTCGGATTCGGCCATCTTGGACAGCCACGCGGTGTAGCCCTCGCGGGGCAGGCCCTCGTAGGTGTCGTTGAAGTAGCGGTTGTCGAAGGTGTAGCGGACCGGCAGGCGGGTGATGATCCCGGCGGGCAGTTCCTTCGGATCGGTCTGCCACTGTTTGGCGGTGTAGTCCCGGATGAACGCCTCGTACAGCGGGCGGCCCACCAGTGAGACGGCCTTCTCCTCGAGGTTGGCCGCGTCCTTGGTCTCGATCTCGGCGGACTGCTCGGCGATGAGCGCGCGCGCCTCGTCCGGGGTGAAGTAGCGGCCGAAGAACTGCGAGATCAGGCCGAGGCCCATGGGGAACTGGTAGGCCTGCCCCTTGTGCATCGCGAACACGCGGTGCTGGTACCCGGTGAACTCGGTGAACTGGTTGACGTAGTCCCAGACCCGCTTGTTCGACGTGTGGAACAGGTGCGCCCCGTATTTGTGCACCTCGATACCGGTTTCGGGATCCGCCTCCGAATACGCGTTGCCGCCCAGATGGTGGCGGCGCTCGATGACCAGGACCCGCTTGCCGAGCAGGGTGGCGGTGCGTTCTGCGATGGTCAGCCCGAAGAAGCCGGAGCCGACGACGACGAGATCGAAGGGGGATGCGACGGTCACGGGTGCCCAGCGTATCCGAAGACGCGCCGACGTCCGGGCCGAGTAGCGGACTCCCCCGCCGCCTCACCGCACCGGCGGGGTGACAGCGGCCCCGGCGTCCGAGGCCGGGCGAGGTGGAGCGTCGGCGGGGGCCGAATCCGAGGCCGGGCGCGATGGATTCGCGGGTGGCGAGTCCGGGACTGGGTGGGGCGGGGTGGCGATGGGGACCGCGTTGGGGGCCATGCGCAGGAGGGTGGCGAGATCGACCACGCGGGGGCCGAATTCGGGGGTGGCGATGATGACGCCGCCGCGGAAGAGACGGAAGGTGCCGATTCGGCCGGGGAGCGGGGTCTCCGGGCCGAGGGGGTCGCCGAGGAGGCCGGTGGGGCCGCCGGTCTGGGCGTACTTCACGTCGATCGGCGAGTCGGTGGGCGGGCGGGCCGTGCGTGTGGACACGGGCGGCTGGGCGGGGTCGGGCTGCGGGGCGGGGGCGGGCGGGGCGAGTTCGGCGGGGGCCGGGCCGATGTCGAGGGTGCCGATATCGATGGGCTGGCCGCCGCCGGGGGCCGCGGAGTACTCGGTGCGCAGGATGTGCCCGTCGCGCAACAGGACCTGCCCGGCCGTGGCGTGGACGGCCTCGGCGGCGCGCGGGTCCTCCTTCTCGGTGCCGGGGTATCGCTGGCAGTCGGTGGTGTCGCAGGTCTGGGCGTAGGGATAGCGGTGTTCGGCCAGGGCGTAGGAGCGGGCGGCGATCGCCTGGGCGCGCAGCGCCTCGGCCCCGCCGCGGTCGGCCCAGTTGGCCTGCATTTCGGCGGGGACGACGCCGAGCAGGTAGTCCTCGGTGTCGAGTTCGTCGATCGTGCGGGGCGCGCCGTTCTCGAGCGCCACGCCGAGCGCGCCGCGGAAGGTCGCGCCGTCGCAGACCTTCAGGTGTTCGGCCGCGGGCCGGTCCGCGCCCGGATCGATCGGATACGCCCAGGGGTCGTCGGTATCGCCCTCCCACACCTGGTCGCCCGCGCAGCCCAGCGTCACGGTGACGTGGGCGCCGCCGCCGGGGGTGGGCGTGAGGTGGGCGGCCTGCCCGGGCACCACGCGGCGGCCCGCGACCTCGAGCCCGCTGTCGGAGTACACGTCCAGCGGCTCGTCGTCGTAGCCGGTCAGCCGCACGCGCACGGTGGTGGGCGCGATCGTGGCCAGGGTGGCGCCCGGGTAGTAGGCCAGCAGGATGGTCCGCGCGTCGTCGCCCGCGGCGGCCCGGTCCAGCGCGCCGAACTGGCTCATGCCCCGGCCGTGCCCGTTGCCCGCGAGCGGGCGGTAGCCCGGATCGGCGGGCCGGGCGCACCAGGTGACGGCGAGGACGCCGCCGGTCAGCGCGACCGCGCCCAGCCCGATCGCGACGCGGGCGCGACGACGCCGGCTCCGGCGTAGTCGGCCCTCCCGTAGTGCGGTCGATGGTGCCATGCGGACTCCCCGGAACGGCGCGGGACGGCATGTCCTCCCCGCGAAACGGCTATTGAAAAGTTACATTTCAGCTACCCATAGCCTCAGCCTCGACCAAAGCTTTAGCTTTGTGACGATTGAGACTAGTGTGACCGTTGACTCGTCAGGAATCAACCATGCATCACCGCTGACGGTCGCCCGGTTCAACCGAATGGGAGATGCTCGTGCCGTACCGCAGACCGAAACGCTCGTTCCTACTCCCGGTCGTCACGACCCTTGCCGTGGCCGCGCCGCTGGCGACGCTCATCCTGCCGGACCCACCGAAGTTCCGATCCGCCACCGACAGCAACTCCACCGCGATCGCCACGCAACTGTCCGAGGTGGCCCTGGCCTCCGCTCCCGACGCCGTCGTGCCCACGCCCGAACTGCCCGCGGCCGAACTACCCACGGCCGCCGGATCCGCGCCCGGCGGGCCCGCCTTCGTCGCCGCGCGCAACACCCCCGACGCGCCCGCCGCGCCCCCGCCGGAGATCAAGGAGCTGCGCCGCGACACCCCGTTCAGCATGGTCGCGCTCACCGCGAAACGGCTCGCGGGCACCCGGGCCCTGGTCCGCGCGGGCAAAGCGGACGGCGGCTGGGGTCCCTGGTTCGACACCGAACCCGTCGAGACCCGCGGCGACGACCACGCGAGCGCCGCGAAGACCGGCACCGAACCGATCTTCGTGGGCGAGACCAAGGCCGTACAGGTGATGGTCGCCCGCCCGGCCGCCGTCCCGACCCCCCGCACCGACGATCCGGCCCAGCTGGCCGCCGAGGATCTGGCCGCGGTCCTGATCGATCCGGGCCGCGCCGCCGTGGACCGCGATCTGACCGCGGTGGCCGCCCCGCTGCCCGGCGGCGGCCCGAAGGTGATCAGCCGCGCGCAGTGGGGCGCGGACGAATCGCTGCGCTGCGAGGATCCGACCTACGACGACTTCCTCGGCGGCATCACCGTGCACCACACCGCGGGCCGCAACGACTACAGCCCCGAGGAGTCCGCGGGCATCGTGCGGGCCATCTACGCGTATCACGCGAAGACGCTGGGCTGGTGCGATATCGGCTACAACGCGCTGGTCGACAAGTACGGGCAGGTGTTCGAGGGCCGCTTCGGCGGGCTGGACCGCCCGGTGCAGGGCGCGCACGCGGGCGGCTTCAACGAGAACACCGCGGGCGTGGCCATCATGGGCGACTTCCAGACCGAACCGCCCACCGACGCGGCCCTCGACGCGGTCGGGAAGTTCATCGGCTGGCGGGCCCGGGTGGGCGGCCTGGATCCCAAGGGGCACACCACCATGTACTCCGAGGGCACCGAGTACACCCCGTACCCGCAGGGCGCGGCGGTGGATCTGCCGATCGTGTTCGCGCACCGCGACGTGGGCAGCACGACCTGCCCCGGCGACGCCGCCTACGCGCTGATGGACCGCATCCGCGATCTCGCCGCCGCCGCGGCGGGCCCGCCGCCGACCAACGACGTACGCGTCGACGCCCGGACCGCGAAAACCGCACCGCCGCAACAGGATCGCTCCGACGCCGCCGCCGCGGCCGCGCTCACCACCCGCATCCTCGACCTGCTCGACCGCAATGTGATCGCGAAACACTATGCGGCACAAGGCGGTCCGACCGGCCCCCTGGGCGCGGCGACGTCCGAGCCGATCGCGACCCGCGACGGCGGCCAGTACGTGCGATTCGCCAACGGCTACGTCTACGCCACGCCCGACGGGGCCGTGACCGAGGTGCTCGGCCGCATCCTGGAACGCTTCGTCCAGCTCGGCGCGGAGAACGGCGTGCTGGGCCTGCCGACGCGCGCGGCGTATCCGGTACCCGAGGGCCTGCGGGCCGAATTCCAGTACGGCGCACTGATTCTCGACGCGGCCACGGGCGCGGTGTCCACGGTGCTGACGTCCGGGCCGTAGCTCAGGCCGTCCACCAGCGTTCGAGGACCCGGGCCACGCCGTCGGCGGAATTGGAGGCGGTGATCTCGTCGGCGGCGGCCCGGGCCTCGGCGTGCGCGTTGGCCATCGCCACGCCGTGTCCGGCCATGCGCAGCATCGGCACGTCGTTGGGCATATCCCCGAACGCGACCACGGCCGCGGGTTCGATGCCGAGCCGCTCGGCGACCAGGGTCAGGCCGGCCGCCTTGGTGATGCCCGGCGCGGACACCTCGATCAGGCCGTTGTCGGTCGAATACGTGATGTCGGCCCGCCCGCGCAGCTGCGGTTCCAGCGCCGCGCGCATATCGCCGCTGGTCGCGCCGCGCAGCCGGATGAGCATCTTGATGGCCGGGGCGGCGACCACCTCGCGCCGGGCCACCCGGGTGTCGTCGGGATTGAGCCACGCGTGTTCGTATTCGGGCGAACTCACGAATTGCGGTGTCGCGGCGTCGTGCGCGGTGGCGCCGACGCGTTCGGCGGCCAGCCCGCAGCCCGGCAGCAGGCGTTCGGCCAGATCCGCGATCCAGGCCAGGCTCTCCACGTCGAGGGTGGTGCTGTGCAGGATGCGGTCGGCGGCGCTGTCGTAGACGACCGCGCCGTTGCCGCAGACGCTGAGCGGCGCGTGGCCGAGGCCGTCGACCACGGGCGCGATCCAGCGCGGCGGCCGACCGGTGGCGAGGACGAACGGCACTCCGTCGGCGACCAGCGCGGCCACCGCGGCCCGCGTGCGCGGGGTCACGATCTCCCGTTCGTCGATCAGCGTGCCGTCGACGTCGGTGGCCACCATCTTCGGTTTCGACAGGTGCAGACGAGTCACCCATTCCATCCTGCCGGAAATGATGACCGCACGACATGGTCCCTGGGCGTCGACTGTCCCCGGAAACGATGGCCGCATGACACGCCCAGGAGCCCGACTGTCCCTATGATCAGGGGCTAGTAACCGACGCGAGGGGACCGATGACCGGCTTTCTGCTACGACGTGCGCTGAACTATGTCGTGCTGCTGGTGCTGGCGACGTTCCTGACGTTCAGCCTGGCGTCGTTGACCTTTCGGCCCCTGGACAGCCTCCAGCAACGCAATCCGCGCCCGCCGCAATCGGTGATCGACGCCAAGGCCGCGGAACTGCATCTGGACGAACCGATTCCGCGGCGCTACCTGACCTGGGTCTCGGGCATGCCGCACGGCGACTTCGGGCAGACGCTCGCGGGGCAGCCGGTGAGCGCGGAACTGGGCCGCCGGGTCGGGGTGAGTTTGCGGCTGCTGATCGTCGGCTCGGTCGTCGGCACCGTGCTGGGCGTGCTGATCGGGGCGGCCGGGGCGATCCGGCAGTACCGGTTCAGCGACTACTTCACCACGATCGTCTCGCTGCTGATCCTGAGCACCCCGGTGTTCCTGCTCGCCACCGTGCTGAAATACGGTGCGCTGGAGATCAATTCGGCCACCGGCCAGCAGATCTTCCTCTACACCGGGGAGACCTCGGCCAACGCGGTGCACGGGCTGTGGAACCAGATCGTCGACCGCGCCCAGCACATGGTGATCCCCACCCTCGGCCTGGCCCTCTTCGCCATGGCCTCCTACAGCAGGTATCAGCGCAACGCCATGCTCGACGTCCTCCAGAGCGATTTCATCCGCACCGCCCGCGCCAAGGGCCTCACCCGCGGCCGCGCGCTCTACAAACACGGTCTGCGCACCGCGCTGATCCCGATGGCCACGCTGTTCGCCTACAGCTTCGGCGGACTCATCACCGGGGCCGCCTTCACCGAGAAGATCTTCGGCTGGCACGGCGTCGGCGAATGGCTGGTGGACGGCATCAACGCCCAGGACCTCTACGTGGTGGCGACGGTGACCGCGTTCACCGGCCTGGTGATCCTGATCAGCGGCCTGCTGTCCGACATCGTGTACGCCCTGCTCGATCCTCGGGTGCGGGTGTCATGAGCGAGGCCGAGATCATCGCGCAGGGCGCGCCGGAGCCGGTCGCGGCCGGTCGCCGGAAACTGGTGTGGCGCCGCTTCCTTCGCAACAAGCCCGCGGTGGTGAGCCTGATCGTGTTGCTGCTCATGCTGATCCTGAGCTTCGCGCTGCCGCCGCTGCTGCCCTACGACTATCAGCAGCTGGACTACACCGCGCTGCTGAAACCGCCCAGCGGGAAACATCCGTTCGGCACCAATCAGATCGGGCAGGACGTGCTGGCGCAGACCCTGCGCGGATTGCAGAAGTCGCTGGTGATCGGGTTCAGCGTGGCGATCTGCACCAGCGTCATCGCCGCCCTGGCCGGTTCGGTGGCGGGCCTGCTCGGCGGCTGGACCGATCGGGTCGTCATGTGGGTGGTGGATCTGCTGCTGGTGGTCCCGAGCTTCATCATCGTGGCCATCTTCGCCCCGCGCACCAAGGGCAGCGGTTCGATCCTGCTGTTGATCGTGCTGCTGGCGGTGTTCAGCTGGATGATCAGCGCGCGGCTGGTGCGCGGTCTGACGCTGAGCCTGCGCGACCGCGAATTCGTCCGCGCCGCACGGTATATGGGCGCGTCCACCTGGACGATCATCACCACCCACATCATCCCCAACATCGCCTCGATCCTGATCATCGACACCACCCTCGCGGTCGGCGCGGCGATCATCTCCGAGACCGGGCTGAGCTTCCTCGGCTTCGGCGTGCAGCCGCCGGACGTGTCGCTGGGCACGCTCATCGCCACGGGCACCAAATCCGCGCTGACCTATCCGTGGTTGTTCCTGTTCGCCGGTGGGCTGCTGGTGCTGACGGTGTTGTGCGCCAACCTGGTCGGCGACGGCCTGCGCGACGCCTTCGACCCGAGTTCGCGCCGGGCCCGGTCGCGGCGGTCGAAGCGGAACGGGGAGGACGCGTGAGCGAGCACACCGAGGCGAGCGAGACGACCCGGCGTCCCACGACCGCGCCGCTGCTCGAGGTCGCCGATCTGCACGTGTCGTTCCCCTCCGAGGAGGGCCGCATCGACGCGGTGCGCGGGGTGAACTACTCGGTGGGCGACGGCGAGGTGCTGGCCATCGTCGGCGAATCCGGCTCCGGCAAGTCGGTGTCCTCGCTCGCGGTGATGGGCCTGCTGCCCGAACAGGCCCGGGTGCGCGGCTCGATCCGCCTGCGCGGCAAGGAGTTGCTGGGCATGGGCGACCGGCAGCTGTCCCGCTGGCGCGGCAGCCGGATCAGCATGGTGTTCCAGGATCCGCTCTCGGCGCTGACCCCGGTGTACCGGATCGGCGATCAGATCGCGGAAGCGCTGCGCGCGCACGGGACGATGAGCGCCGACCAGGCCGCGGCCCGCGCGGTGGAACTGCTGGATCTGGTCGGCATCCCCGATCCGGCGTTGCGCGCCAAGGCGTTTCCGCACGAGTTCTCCGGCGGGATGCGCCAGCGCGTGGTGATCGCCATGGCCATCGCCAACGACCCCGAGCTGATCATCTGCGACGAGCCGACCACCGCGCTGGACGTCACCGTCCAGAAGCAGATCCTCGGCCTGCTGCGCAAGGCCCGCGACATCACCGGCGCGGGCGTGGTGATGATCACCCACGACATGGGCATCGCCGCCACGCTCGCCGATCGGGTCGCGGTCATGTACGCCGGGCGGATCGTCGAAACCGCCGCGGCCGCGGAACTTTTCAACCAGCCCCGGATGCCGTACACGGTCGGGCTGCTCGGGTCCATCCCGCGCATCGACGGCCCGGCCCGCGCCCCGCTCATCCCGATCGCCGGGGCGCCGCCCGCCATGCACGCGCTGCCGCCGGGGTGCCCGTTCGCGCCCCGCTGCCCGGTATCGATCGACGACTGCCGCGCCGCGGAACCGCCGTTGCAGGACACCGCGCCCGGCCATCGCGCGGCGTGCATCCGCACCAGCGAGGTCGGCACCGCGGATCTGTTCGCCGCCTATCGGCGCGAGGTGGCCGCGCCCGAATCCGTCGCGACCCCGGAAGACCGTGTGGTGCTGCGGGTTTCGGGCCTGACCAAGACGTTCCCGCTCACCTCGGGCGTGGTGTTCCGCCGCCGCACCGGCGAGGTGCGCGCGGTCGACGGCATCGACCTCGAGCTGCGGGCCGGGCGCACCCTGGCGCTGGTCGGCGAGTCCGGTTCGGGCAAGTCGACCACGCTGACCCAGATCATGGATCTGGTCGCGCCGCAGGCCGGGACCATCGAGGTGCTGGGCAGCGATGTGGCGACGCTGAGCAAGGGCCGCCGCCGCGAGATCCGGCGCAAGTTGCAGATCGTCTTCCAGGACCCGTCGGGTTCGCTGGATCCGCGCCTGCCGATCTTCGACGCGCTGGCCGAACCGCTGCGGGTGGACGGCCGCCCCCGCGACGAGATCCGCCGCCGGGTGCCGGAACTGCTACGGCAGGTGGGCCTGCGCGCCGAACACGCCGACCGCTATCCGGCCGACTTCTCCGGCGGGCAGAAGCAGCGCATCAACATCGCCCGCGCGCTCGCGCTGGATCCGGAACTGCTCGTCCTCGACGAACCGGTGTCCTCGCTGGACGTGTCCATCCAGGCGGGCGTGCTGAACCTGTTGCGCGAGTTGCAGACCGCGCGCGGGCTGTCGTATCTGTTCGTCTCGCACGATCTCTCGGTGGTGCGGAATCTGGCCCACGACATCGCCGTGATGTATCGCGGCAAGATCGTCGAATCCGGCCCGGCGGAACAAATTTTCGCCGATCCCCGGCACGAGTACACCCGCGCCCTCATCGACGCGGTCCCCGTTCCGGTCGTCGCACGTTAGGAGAAGACCGTGAGGATCCGTCGCGCCGCACCGGCCGCGGCCGCCCTGCTGCTGGCCGTGGCGCTGGGTGCGGGCGGCTGTTCCTCCGGCGGCGAACCCGCGGGCGGGCCGAACGCGCTCGGCACCGGCAGCGACGTGAACGCCCGACCGCGCGAGGCGATTCGCGACGGCGGCAATCTGCGGCTGGCCACCACCGAGTTCCCGCCGAACTGGAACACGCTGTCCAACGACGGCAACAACCTCGAGATCGCCCGCATCGTCTGGGCGATGATGCCGCGCGCGTTCACCGTCGACGCGGCCGGGCGCACCGCGGTGGACCCGAACTACTTCACCGATATCGCGCTGACGAACACCGACCCCCAGCAGGTCACCTACACCATCAATCCGAAGGCGGTGTGGAGCGACGGCACGCCGATCACCTGGGAGGATCTGGCCGCGCAGGCGCACGCGCTGAGCGGAACCGACAAGCGCTACCTGATCGGCTCCACGGTCGGCTTCGACCGGGTCGAGAAGGTCGAACGCGGCGTCGACGACCGGCAGGCGATCCTCACGTTCCGGCAGGACTACGCGGAGTGGCGGGGGCAGTTCGCCGGGAACTCCATGCTCTACCCGAAATCGGTCACCGGCGATCCGGAGACGTTCAATCACGGCCTGGTCGACCACATCGCGCAGACGGCCGGACCGTTCACGGTGCAGTCCACCGACCGCACCCAGGGCCGAATCGTATTGGGCCGCAATCCGAAATGGTGGGGCGATCCGCCCAAACTCGACACGATCACGATCAGCGTGCTCGATCAGGGCGCCTGGCCGGCGGCCCTGCAGAACAAGGAACTCGACGCGGCGCAGCTGTTCTCGCTCTCGGATGTGGCGACCGTGCGCGGCACTCCCTGCTTCGCGATCCGGCGCACGCCGGCGAATCTGTGGCGGCATCTGACGTTCAACGGCGCGCCCGGGTCCATCCTCGCGGATCCGCGCCTGCGCGTGGCCGTTTCGAAGGCGATCGACCGGCAGGCCATCGCGAACGCTGTGCTCAACGGCCTGGAGGACGAGCCGAAGCCGTTGAACAACCACGTCTACGTGCGCGGCCAGGACGGCTACCGGGACAACGCCCCGGTATTCGATCCGGACGCCGCCGCCCGCGAACTCGACGCGCTGGGCTGGACTCGGCAGGGCGATCGGCGGTTCAAGGACGGCCGCAAGCTGGTCATCCGGGATGTCATGTACAACAACGACATCTGGGTCAAGGTCGCCCAGCTGATCCAGCAGAATCTGGCCCGCGTCGGGATCGAGCTGACCATCGACGCGCGGCCCGGGCAGAACATCTTCTCCGACGTGTTCATCCCCGGGGATTTCGATCTGGCCCAGTTCCAGTGGCAGGGCGACGCTTTCCCGTTGAGCGGCCTGCCGCAGATCTACGCCTATCACCCCGACGACGAGCAGGGTAACTTCGGCCGCATCGGCTCCCCCGAACTCAACGATCTGATCGATCGGACCCTGTCCGAACTCGACCCCGCCAAGGCGATCGAGCTCGCGAACGAGGCGGACCGGGCGATCTTCGACGAGGGGTTCTCCCTGCCCCTGACCCAGGATCCCGGCGACTGGGGCGTGCGCTCGGACCTCGCGAATTTCGGGGCGCCCGGATTGGCGTCCTACGACTACACCAAGATCGGCTTCACGAAGTAAGTCCCCTCCCGACGGAAGGAGCGATCCATGCGGATACGTTCGATAGCCATCCGAGCCGCCGTCCCGGCGGTCACGCTGGGTCTGATCCTGTCCGGCTGTTCCGGTTCGGACAGCGGCGGCAGCGGCACCGCCGCCATCGGGACGACCAACGACATCAATCCGCACGATGTCGCCGATCTGCGCGACGGCGGCAATCTGCGGCTGTCGATCTCGGCCTATCCGGTCAACTGGAACACGCTCACCGTCGACGGCAACGACAACGAGATCGCCGCCGTGGAACGACCGATGATGCCGCAGGCGTTCCGCATCGACGCCGCGGGCAATGCCACGGTCAACACCGACTACTTCACCAACGTGGAACTGACCGGCACCGACCCCCAGCAGGTCACCTACACCATCAACCCCAAGGCGACGTGGTCCGACGGCACGCCGATCACCTGGGAGGACATCCGCTCCCAGGCCGAGGCGCTGAGCGGGCGCGACAAGGCGTACCTGATCGCGAACAGCCAAGGCTTCGACCGCGTTTCGAAGGTCGAGCGCGGCGTGGACGACAAGCAGGCGATCGTCACCTTCGCCAAGCACTTCGCGGAGTGGAAGGGCCAGTTCGCGGGGAACGGCTACCTGTACCCGAAGTCGGTCACCGCGTCGGCCGAGGCGTTCAACAAGAGTCAGGTCGACGCGATCACCCTGACCGCCGGACCGTTCCGGGTGCAGTCCACCGACCGCGGGCAGGGCCGCATCGTGCTCGGCCGGGATCCGAAGTGGTGGGGCGCGACACCGAAACTGGACACCATCACCTTCAGTATCCTGTCCTCCGAGGCCGACCTTCCGGCCTTGCAGAACAACGAGATCGACGCCGTCGGCATCGCCAACCGCGACGAACTCAAGACCGCCCAGAGCATTCCGGACGTGGCGATCCGCCGCACCCCCGCCACCCAGTGGTCGCATCTGACCTTCAACGGCGCGCCCGGATCCATCCTCGCCGATCCCAAGCTGCGCGTGGCGATCATCAAGGGCATCGACCGCCAGGGCATCGCGACCGCCATCCAGAACGGTCTGGTCGCCGATCCGAAGCCGCTGAACAACCACGTCTACCTCGAGGGCCAGACCGGCTACCAGGACAACAGCCTGCCCTACGACCCCGACGCCGCCGCCCGCGAACTCGACGCGCTCGGTTGGAAACTCAACGGCGACGTGCGCGAGAAGGACGGCCGCAAGCTGGAGATCCGCGACATCATGTACAACCAGGACGTCTGGGTGCAGATGGCGCAGATCATGCAGCAGAATCTGGCCCGCATCGGGGTGAAGCTGACCATCGAGACCAAACCCGGTCAGGGCTATTTCCGCGATGTCATCCAGCCCGGCAATTTCGATGTGGCGCAATGGTCCTGGGTCGGCGACCCGTTCCCGCTGGGCAGCCTGTACCAGATCTGGGGCTACGACCCGAACGATATGCAGGGCAACTACGGCCGCATCGGCTCCCCCGAACTGAACGACCTCATCGAGCGGACCGTCTCCGAACTGGACGCCACCAAGGCCGTCGAACTGGCCAACCAGGTCGACAAGAAGGTCTGGGAGGAGGGCCATTCCGCGCCGCTGTTGCAGTCCCCGGGCATCGTCGCGGTGCGCGCGGGCCTGGCGAACTACGGCGCGCGCGGGCTGGCCACCCTGGACTGGACCAAGGTGGGCTTCCTGAAGTGACCCCCGGTGCGGGCCATCCCCTGGCCTATCCGGTGCTGACGACGAGCGGCGTCCTGGCGATCTGTCTCGCCTGGGCGCCGTTCGGCGATGTGGAGCGGGTGAGCCTGCTGGCGACCGTGGCGCTGATCGTGTTGGGGTACACGGGTTTCCGGCTCGCGGTCGCGTTCGGGCGGCCGGGGATACCGGAGTCGGCGCGCGGCAAGCGGGTGCGCCAGCAGCATCGGCTGCTCAGCCGGTCCTGGCTGGAGATCACCGCGGGCGACGAGACTCGCTGGCTGCCGGTGTATTTCGATCCGTTCCTGGTCACACTGCCCGAGTCCGCGATCGAGCGGTCGGGCTCGGCGGTGCGGGTGGCGGGTCGGCGGGTGTATCCCGCCGGCGCGCCGCGGGATTCGGAGCCGCCGGGACGGTTGATCGACAATCCGACGCGACCGGATCCCGACGGCGCGGCGCACGCGGCGCGGGCCGTGCGACCGGTGCGGCGGCTGGTGCTGGACGCCCAATCCGCGGTGGTCGCGCCGTTGGCGGGTCTGTTCTGGGTCTATCTGTCCGACCGAGGAGTAGTCGAATTCGTCTGCGCCACCTCGGTTTTCGCGGCGGCGGCGGTGTGGTTCGCCGCGATTCGCGGTTCGGATCCGAGCTGAGGCTGCTGCTGGGTCGCGCTGTGGATGCCGCCCCCGCCCTCGGCCACCGCGTCGAAGGCCACCGGCACCACCTCGCGGCCCGGGAACAGATCGCCGACGATGCCCGCGGCCCGGTCGTCGCTGCGCCGATCGCCGAAGGCGTGCAGGTAGACCGCGCCGTTGCCGACATAGAAGTTGGCGTAGGAGTAGAGGAACTCCGGGCCGCGCGTTCCGGGCAGATCGGCCCGATCCGGTTGCGGCAGTTCGACGATCTCGAAGCCGCGCCCGGTCGCGTCGGTGGCCTCGGCGAGGCGGGTGCGGGCCCGGTAGGCGGCGCGGGCGAACACGTCGAGCGGATCCGGGTGCACCGGCCAGTCCAGCAGGATCACCCCGGGCCGGGCGAACCGCGCGACCGCGTCGACGTGGCAGTCGGTCACGTCCTCGTCGGCGACGCCCTGCAACCAGACCACCTCGACGATGCCCAGCAGTTCGGCCACCGCTCGCTCGATGTCCTCGTGCGAGAGACCGGGATTGCGATTCGGGTTGATCAGCGAACTCTCCGTGGCCAGCATGGTTCCGGCCCCGTCCACCTCGAGCGCGCCGCCCTCGGCCACGATCGGGGCGAGCACCCGCTCGATTCCCGCGATCTCCAACACCTTTCGCGCCACCTTGGCGTCCATGTGGTACTCGGCCTTCTGACCCCACCCGTTGAAGTTGAGGTCGATGCCGACCTGGGAGCCGTCCTCGGCGGTGACGAACACCGGGCCGGTGTCGCGGATCCACACATCGTCCAACGGCGCGGCCACGACCTCCACGTCCGGACCGCAGTCCCGCGCGGCCTCGGCCACATGCTCGCGGCGCGCCAGCACCGTGACCGGCTCGCGTTCCGCGATCGTCCGCGCCAACCGGGCCACATCGGCGCGCGCGGGCGCGAGCAGCTCCGCCCACACCGACCCCTTGGCGGGCCAGGCCAGCCAGGTGCGGGCGTGCGGGGCCGATTCCGCGGGCATCGCGTAACGCGTCACGGTTCCGAACGGTATCGAGTCCGGGCGCGATACGCAGGAATCGAGGTGTGTCGGCCCGTCGCGCGGGCGCGCCGGTCGGCGTGTCGGCAAACGGACGTCTGACCAGCAGTTTCTTCCGGGGAGCCGGAGCGGGCGGTCGGCGCGGGCTCCAGCCCGCGCCCGGGGAGCAGGGCCGACGCCTCCGGCCTTCGCCGCCCGTTCGCGGTAGGGGTCAGCCGCGCGTCCGCTTCGCCGCGCGCCGGGCGGCCCGGCGGGCCAGCTCCTCCCGCTCGATGACCGCGGCCAGCTCCGGGGTCGGCGCGGTGCCGCCGAGACGCGCGGGCACCCAGCGCGCGCCCGCGGGCATCTCGTAGTCGCGCTGGGCGAGGTCGAGGAGCGCGGACATGCGCGCGCGCAGTTCCGCGGTGAGCTCGTCGGGCGAGCCGTGCGGCGGGACGGGTTCGCCGATCCGGATGTGGATCGGAAAGCGGTGGCGGCCCAGCTGTTTGGGGATGTCCTTGGTCCACACGCGCTGCGCGCCCCAGATCACCATCGGGACGATCGGCACGTCCGCCTCGAGCGCCATGCGCGCCGCGCCGGATTTGAACTCCTTCAGCTCGAAGCTGCGGCTGATGGTGGCCTCCGGATACACCACCACGATCTCCCCGTCCCGCAACGCCGTCACCGCGCGCTGATAGGACTCCGCGCCCGCGGTGCGATCCACGCCGATCGCCTTGCACTGCTTCATGAGCCAGCCGACGATGCCGTGCTCGAGTTCGGCCTTCATCATGTAGCGGACGTTGCGGCCCGAATTGCGGCCCACCAGACCGACTTCCATGAAGTCCAGATAGGCCGTGTGATTGACCGCGAGCACGGCCCCGCCGGTGCGCGGGACATGGCGCTGCCCTTCGATGTCGAACCGCAGGCCCTGCGCCCGGAAGATCGTGCGGACCAATCCGGTCAGGACGTCGAAGACCAGTTCCCGCGCCATCGTTTTCCCGACCTCTCGTGCCTACCCTTGTTCGCCCGGGGCCGCGGCGCGTTTGGCCCCGCGCTCCGCGACCTCGGCGGCGTCCAGCGCGTTCGCCTCCTCGAGGGTGGGAGCGCTGCCGCCGAGCCGAGCCGGAACCCAGTACGCGCCGGGTTCGTGAACGTAATCCTTTTGCAATTCTGCCAGCAGTCCTTGCATCACCTCGCGGAGCCGTGCGGTCAGCTCCGCGGCCGGGCCGCCGATGTCGTCGCCGGTCACCGCCGGGGGCTGGATCGGTTCGCCGACCGCGATGGAGATCGGGGTGTTGCTGCGGCCCAGCCGTTTCGGATGACCCTTGGTCCACACCCGCTGCGCGCCCCAGATCACCATGGGGATGATCGGCACGCCCGCCTCGATCGCCATCCGGGCCGCGCCGGATTTGAAGTCCTTGATCTCGAAGCTGCGGCTGATGGTGGCCTCCGGATAGACCCCGACCAGCTCACCGCGGCGCAAATAGTCCACCGCCGCCTTGTAGGAGTCCGCGCCCGCCGACCGGTCCACCGGAATGTGCTTCAGCGCCCGCATGATCGGGCCGCTGATCCGGTCGTCGAAGACCTCCTTCTTCGCCATGAACCGGATGTAGCGCTTCGGGGTGCGCGCGGGCAGCCCGGCGTAGGTGAAGTCCATGTACCCGGTGTGGTTGATGGCGATGACCGCGCCACCCTCGGCGGGGATGTTCTCATCCCCCTTGACGTCGAATTTCAGGCCCTGCACGAAGAAGACGGTGCGTGCCAGGCCGATGATCGTCCGGTAGACGGGTTCCACAATTCCGCTAGCGTAGTCGCTGCCGCATCAGGTACCGAGTACCGCGTAGGAAAGAGGTTCGCCGTCGTGCAACGCCCCCCATTCATCGTCGGCGCGATCGCGCTGTCGGCCGCCTGCCTGCTGGCGGGTTGTGATTCACGGGTCGGCATCGAGGGCACCGACTGGACCGAGTCGGCGCCGGCGACCACGACGCGGGAAAGCGCCACCGCCCAACCGGTTCCGCCGCCGGTGCCGGTCACCGCCGCGCCGGGCGAGGTCGCGGTCACGGTCGCGCTGACCAGTCCCGACCCGGCGGCCGCCGACGCGCTCACGCGCTGGGCCATGGACCTGCAACAGGTTCCGACGCAGACGCTGGTGCGGCGCTGCTGGACCGTCGCCCCGCGCAATGTGGAAACGATGTACGCCGACCAGGAGAGCATTCTCGAGGCGCTGAGCCGACCGGGCGTCGACGACGGCACGGCGATCGTGTGGAAGAACCCCCGCGCGGGCGTCAGCGTGGTCGCGCAGCGCGCCGATATCGCCACCGGATACGCCTGCCCGCGCGTGATGCCCACGGGCACACCGGTTTTCGACGACGCCGAGGCCCGCCACACGGTGCGGCGGTACCTGTCCCGGCTGAGCGGCAAACCGCTGGACCCGGCCGATACCGAACCGGCCCATCCGCTGGTGTGCTCGGCGACCACGAGCTGGGATCCCACGGGCAGTGGTCGCGCGACGGCCGCGCCGCTGGCGAGCGCCCCGGCCAAACTGGGCACGGTGAAAGCCTTCGTCGACGACGGGCTCACCTCGCAGGCGCTGGGCGGGGACTACACCACGGTCTCGGTTCCGGTCACGCCCGCCACCGGCGCCCAGCGCGAACGGACCTTCACGCTGAAGTCGAGTGAGCAGGGCTACTGCATCGGCGACGTCTCGGCCTAGCCGCTACCCTGGGTGGCCGACATCGGTTCAGGAGGGACATCTCACGTGCAGATCACCAGCGTCGGACACGCCGGATTCCACATCCGCACCGCGGCGGGGACGATCCTCTGCGATCCCTGGGTGAACCCGGCGTACTTCGGCTCGTGGTTCCCGTTCCCGGACAACACCGGCCTGGACTGGGACGCGCTGGGCGCGGTCGACTACCTCTACGTCTCGCATCTGCACCGCGACCACTTCGACGCGAAGAACCTGCTCGAGCATGTGAACAAGGACGCCACGGTGCTGCTGCCGGACTATCCGGTGCCGGATCTGCGGCGTGAGCTCGAGAAGCTCGGTTTCCACACGTTCTTCGAGACCGAGGACTCGGTGAAGCACACGCTCGCCGACGGTCTCGACATCATGATCATCGCGCTGCGCGCGCCCGCGGACGGTCCGATCGGTGACTCCGGTCTGGTGGTCTCCGACGGCGAGACGGTGTGCTTCAACATGAACGACGCCCGGCCGGTCGACATGGACCCGCTGCGGGAGTCGTTCGGCCACATCGACATCCACCTGCTCCAGTACTCGGGGGCCATCTGGTACCCGATGGTCTACGACATCCCCGCCCGCACCAAGGCCAACTTCGGCAAGCAGAAGCGCCAGCGCGGGATGGACCGGGCGCGCAGCTACATCGATCAGGTCGGGGCCACCTGGGTGGTGCCCTCGGCCGGGCCGCCGGTCTTCCTGGACGACGAGCTGCGCTACCTCAACGACACCGGCGACGGGGCCGAGACCGGCAACATCTTCCCCGATCAGATGGTGTTCCTCGACGAGATGCGCGCGCACGGCCACGAGGGCGGGGTGCTGATGATCCCCGGCTCGGTCGCCGACGTGCGCGGGCGCGAGCTGTCCCTGAGCCACCCGTTCGATCCGGCCGAGATCTGGAGCGACAAGGGCGCCTACATCGAGGCCATGGCCGACCGCCTGGCCCCGGTGCTCGCGGCCGAGAAGGCCACCTGGGCAACGGGAGACGAGCCGCTGCTGCCCCAGCTGAAGGACCTCTTCGAGCCGATCATGGCGCAGAGCGATCTGATCTGCGACGGCATCGGCTATCCGGTGGGGCTGGTGCTCGGCGAGGAGACCGTGGTGCTGGACTTCCCCAAGCGGGTCGTGCGCGGGCCGATCGACGGCGAGGGGCGCTACCGCTACGGCTTCCGCATCCATCCGGACCTGGTGCGCACGGTGTTGCGCGATCGCGAACCCGATTGGGTGAACACCATTTTCCTGTCCACCCGGTTCCAGGCGTGGCGCATCGGCGGCTACAACGAATTCCTCTACACGTTCTTCAAATGCCTCACCGATGAGCGCATCGCCTACGCCGACGGCTGGTTCTCCGAGGCGCACGACGATTCCGCGTCCACCGAACTCGCGGGCTGGGAGGTGCAGCGGCGCTGCCCGCACCTCAAGGCCGACCTGTCGAAATTCGGTGTGGTGGAAGGCAATACGCTCACCTGCAATCTGCACGGCTGGCAGTGGGATCTGGAGAGCGGCCGCTGCAAGACCTCCAAGGGCCACGAACTGCGGGCCCGCAAGCTGTAATCAGGCCGGGCGCGCCGCCGCACGGGCGCGTTCCAGGACACGCAGGGCCGCCACCGCGTCGCGCGGATCGACCGGGACGGGCGCGCCGTCGAGCAGGGCGGCGGCCACGCCCGCGTAGAAGGCGGGGTAGTCGCCCGGTTCGCTCGGCACGCGGTGGGTGTCGCCGTCCACACCGAGCAGACCCCAGTGCTCGGGTTCGACCGTGCCCCAGGGTATTCCGTCGCCGGGGCGGCGGCCCGCGCGCAGCGCGTCCTCCTGGGGGTCGAGACCGTATGTGACGTAACCGCTTTCGGAGCCGAGCACGCGAAAGCGCGGGCCCAGTTGCGGGGCGACGGCGCTCATCCACAGGTGCGAGCGGACGCCGGAGGCATGGGTGAGGGCGACGAAGGCGTCGTCGTCGGCGCGCACCTCGGCGCGGCGGGCGTCCAGTTCGCAGTACACGTCGGTCACCGGACCGAACAGGTGCAGGGCCTGATCGACCAGGTGGCTGCCCAGGTCGTAGAGGATGCCCGCGCCCTCCTCGGCCGCGCCGACCTCGCGCCAGCCGCCCTTGCTCACCGGCCGCCAGCGCTCGAAGCGGGATTCGAAGCGGCGCACCGCGCCGAGGCTCCCGTCGTCGATCAGGCGGCGCAGCGTGCGGAAGTCGCTGTCCCAGCGGCGATTCTGGAAGACCGTGAGCATCCGGCCCGCCGCCTCGGCCGCCGCGATCACCTCCTCGCCCTCGGCCGCGGTCAGCGCGAAGGGTTTGTCGACCACCACCGGCAGTCCGGCGGCCAGGGCGTGGCGGGCCAGCGCGGCGTGCGTGCGGTTGGGGGTGGCGATCACCGCGAGATCGATACCGGCCGGATCGGCGAACAACTCGTCCGCCGTGGGCACGACGCGCACCCCGGGATGCTCGCGGCGGGCCTGTTCGGCGCGCTCCGGCGAGGACGTCACCACGGCCGCGACCCGCAGGCGCGGCTCGGCGGCGATCAGCGGCGCGTGGAAGACCGATCCGGCCAGGCCGTAGCCCACGACGGCGACCTCGAGTGACGACATGGCACCCATTGTGCCCGCAAGATCAATTCCGGCCGGGATGTTCGACCGGGATCCAGCCGTTGGCCGCGAAATCGCCCTCCGGCACGCCCGCGCCGACCAGCCCGCGCGGCTCGTTGAGATCGCTGATCAGCTCCGAGACGGGATGCGAGTCGCTGTAGTGGTAGCCCTGGGCGAGCGCGAAACCGAGTTCGGTGAGCACGGCCGCCTGGTACTCGGTCTCCACACCCTCCGCGATCACCTGGAGATCCAGCGATTTGCTCAGCGCCGCGATGACGCCCAGCAGCGGCGGCGCGGGGGAATCGGAGCGGATCGCGGCGACGAAGGACTGGTCGACCTTGAGGATGTCGCTCGGGATGGTGGCCAGCCTGCTCAGCGAGGAGTAGCCGGTGCCGAAATCGTCGATGGCGATCCGCACGCCGCGCTCGCGCAGCTTGTGCAGATTGCCGATGGCGGTCTGGGATTCGGCGGCCAGTTCGCTCTCGGTGACCTCGAGCACCAATTGCGCGGCGGGCCAACCGGTGTCGGTGAGGATGCCGGAAACCCGGTCGGCGTAATCGGTTTCGGCCAGTTCGAGACCGCTGACATTGACGTTCAGGGTCAGATCGAGCTGGGCGAAGGTCTCCTGCAGCCGGGCGGCGTCGGCGCAGGCGCGGCGCAGCACCAGCTCGTCCAGATCGGCGATGAGGTCGTACTCCTCGGCCACCCGGATCAGGCCCTCGGTGGTCACGTCCGGTTGGGCGTTGGACGACCAGCGCAGCAGCGCCTCGACGCCGACGGCCTTGGTGCCGCCCTCGGTCAGGCTCACGATCGGCTGGTAGTGCACGTCCAGCGCGCCGGTGTCGATGGCCTCGCGCAGTTCCACCGCCAGCGGCAGCTGCCGCGAGGATTCCAGCACGGTCCGGTTGCGCCCGGCCTGCTTGGCCCGGTAGAGCCCGACGTCGGCGCGGCTGACCAGCAGCGAGGCGGATTCGCCCGGCTGCCAGGAGGTCACGCCCGCCGAACAGCCCGTGGTCACCGCGGCGCGCAGCTGCTCGGTCAGCAGGATCGCGGCCTGTTCGGTGGTGTTGGGCAGCAGCAGCGCGAACGCGTCGCCGCCGTAGCGGGCCAGCCGCTGTTCGGGGGCGAGCAGTTTCGACCAGGTGTCGGCGACCCGTTGCAGCACCGCGTCGCCCGCCCGATGGCCGAGGTGGTCGTTGATCTTCTGGAAGCGGTCCAGGTCGACCAGCACCAGCGCCAGGCCCTGCCCGGTGCGCCCGGCGTGTCCGATGGCGCCGTTGAGCGCGCGATCGAATCCGCGTCTGTTCAGCAGACCGGTCAGCACATCGATATCGGCGTCGGAGGCCATCCGGGTGAGGATGCCGACCACGATGCCCACCCCCACCGTGACCCCGGCCGGGATCATGCCCGACCACCACGGCAATTCGCGCGAGGGCACCACCCACAGGCACAGCAGCACCGCGAACGCCACATGCGCCGCGACCCACTGCCAGGCGAAGAAGATCGCGGCGTCGCAGGCGATGAACACGTAGAACGCCGCCAGGCTGATCGCCCCCACGGTGTTGGGGAACCAGTGCACGGCAATGGTCACCAGCACGGTCGCCACCGCCACGTACCCGTGGTGGATCGAATGCGGCAGCCGCGGACCCCAGATCAGCAGGCTGACGCCGAGCAACAGCGCGGTCGCCGCCGCGGCGCCCACCAACGGCCGGTTACCGTCCGAGCCGGGGGCGATCGCGGTGATGAGCAGGCCCAGCACGCCACCCATGACATAGAACGCGCCGGTGGTTCGCGCCATGACCATTGCCGTCGCCAGCGCCGATGCGGCCCGCACTCGCGTGCGGGTATCGCCGCGCGACCCGATTCCTCGCACGGTGCATAGCCTAGAGCCAACTGACCTGAGCAGTAGTCACATCCGGGGGAATCGCCGGGCAAAGTCGCGCGCGAACGCCCCGCTACCGCAGGGGTTCGAGCACCTCGCGGCCCACGAACGGGACGAGCGCGGCCGGGACCCGCACCGAACCGTCGGCGCGCTGGTGGTTCTCCCACAGCGCCACCAGCCAGCGCGTGGTGGCCAGCGTGCCGTTGAGGGTGGCCGCGATCTGCGGTTTGCCCTTGTCGTCGCGGTAGCGCACGGACAGCCGCCGGGCCTGGAAGGTGGTGCAGTTCGAGGTGGAGGTCAGCTCGCGGTAGGTGCCCTGGCTGGGCACCCACGCCTCGCAGTCGAATTTGCGCGCGGCCGAGGAGCCGAGATCCCCGGCGGCGGTATCGATGACCCGGTACGGCACCTCGATCGCGGCCAGCATGTCCTTCTCCCAGCCCAGCAGCCGTCGATGTTCGGCGTCGGCGTCCTCGGGGCGGCAGAACACGAACATCTCGACCTTGTCGAACTGGTGCACCCGGATGATGCCGCGGGTGTCCTTGCCGTAGCTGCCCGCCTCCCGGCGGAAGCACGACGACCAGCCCGCGTAGCGCTTGGGCCCGGCGCTCAGATCGAGGATCTCGTCGGAGTGGTACCCGGCCATCGGCACCTCGGAGGTGCCGACCAGGTACAGGTCGTCCTCCTCCAGGTGATAGATCTCGGCGGCGTGCTGGCCCAGGAAGCCGGTGCCCGCCATGATCTCCGGCCGCACCAGCACCGGCGGGATGACCATGGTGAATCCGTTGGCGACGGCCCGCTGCGCGGCGAGTTGCAGCAGCCCCAGTTGCAGCAGCGCGCCGTAACCGGTGAGGAAGTAGAACCGCGAGCCCGAGACCTTGGCCCCGCGTTCCATGTCGACCAGGCCCAGCGCCTCGCCGAGTTCCAGGTGGTCCTTCGGCTCGAAGTCGAATTCCGTTGGCGCGCCGACGGTTTCGAGCACGACGTAATCGTCCTCGCCGCCCGCGGGCGCGCCCTCCTGCACGACGTTGGAGATGGCGCGGTGGGCGGCCTCGAGGTCCGCGTCGGCGGCCGACTCGGCGGCCTCGGCCTCCTTGACCTTCGCCGAGAGTTCCTGACCGTGCGCGAGCAGCGCGGGCCGTTCCGCCGGGGACGCCTTGCCGACCTTCTTGCCCAGCGCCTTCTGTTCGGCGCGCAAATTGTCGGCGGTCGCCACGGCGGCCCGGCGCGCCGCGTCCGCCGCGAGCAGGGCGTCCACCAGCGCCGGGTCCTCGCCGCGGGCGCGCTGGGAGGCGCGTACGACGTCCGGGTTCTCGCGCAGGAATCGCAGGTCGATCACGAGCAGCCAGCCTATTACCCGGACACGGCGCGCGCCGAACGGGATCCGATCGTGGCGGGGGTGACCGCGCGCTGCCATCATGGACCCCGATGTCCTCCCACGATGTGCCGTCCCAGGAGCCCGCACCCGGCGCCGCGCCGCGGACCGGTCCCGGAGCCGCGACGTCCCGGCGGCGTGCGTCGGGGCGGATCCATCTGCCCGCGCACAAGTTGCGCTGGGGTCTGCTGGCCATCGCCATCGGCGCGGTGGTCGCGGCGCTGGTGACCTTGTCCATCTCCGGTTTCCGCAGCAAGCACGGGTTGGAGGCACACGATCCCGGCGGCCCGCCGCCACCCGGCCGGGCCAATACCGCCTTCGGCACCGCGCGCTCGGGCGACTGCCTCACCTGGAGCAATCCCAAGACGGTCGACCTGACCAAGGTCAACTGCGCGGACAAGCACCTGTTCGAGGTCACCGCGGACATCGACCTGAGCGCCTACCCCGGCCGCGAATTCGGGCCGGGCTCACGGTTTCCCGACACACTGCGCTTCGGCGAGCTGCGCGACGAGCACTGCGCCCCCGCCGCCGCGGCCTATCTCGGCGGTCGCTTCGATCCGCGCGGACGCTACGTGATCGGCATGATCAATCCCGGTGAACCCGGCTGGCGCAACGGCGATCGGACGATCCGCTGCGGCCTGCAACTGGTGAGCGCGACCGGGAATCCGACCCAGCAGACCGTCGGCCGGGTCCGCGACAGCGATCAGTCGCGCGTGTTCGAACCGGGCACCTGCATCGGCATCAATCAGAGCCTGCCCACCAACGAACCGGTCGACTGCGCGAAACCCCATGCCTACGAGGTCATGTCGGTGGTCGACCTGGGCGCGCACTTCACCGGCGGGCCGCCGGGCAACGACGATCAGGACAAGTTCATGCAGGACGAGTGCGCGCGCGTGGCGGGCGACTACCTCGGCGGGCAGGACGCCCTGATCAACAAGACGCTGACCATCTTCTGGGACAACCTCGACGCGCGCAGCTGGCTGGTCGGCAGCCACAAGCTGAACTGCCTGGTGGGCAAGGGTTCCCAGCAGGGCTTCTCGACCATCACCGGATCGGCCAAGGGCGACATCATGATCGACGGTCAGGCGCCGGTGCCGCCGCCGAGCTCCGGCCGCTCCACCCCCGCCCCCCTACCCGGCGCGGCCCCCGCCCCGGTCCCCCAGCCGCGGTAGTCGCTGTGGCCGTGCGGATGTCGGAGGATCGGTTCGAGGAGTTGGTCGCCGACGCGCTGGACCTGATCCCGCCGGAACTCGCCCGCGCGATCGACAACGTGGTGGTGTTGATCGAGGCCCGCAACCCCGAGAATCCGGGGCTGCTCGGCCTCTATCACGGCATCGCGCTCACCGAGCGAATCGACAGCCATTACGGCGGAGCGCTTCCCGACACGGTCACGATCTACCGCGACGCGATCCTCGACGTGTGCGACAGCGCCGAGGAGGTGGTCGAGGAGGTCGCGATCACTGTGATCCACGAAGTGGGACACTATTTCGGCATTGACGAACACCGCCTGCATGAGCTGGGATGGGGCTAATCTTGACCCGCGGAGTGGGTCGAGCCGAAAGTAGGTGTGGGCGCGAGGGAACCGGGGCCGGGGTCGTCGCGTCCAAGAACTCGTAGGGGGAATTCTCGTGGTTCCACCGACGGGCAGGCGTATGTCGGCCCGACAGAGCTTCAGCCGCCACTAGAAGGAGTTCGGGTAATGGTTGGCCTCGTGAAATTGGAGCCGGCGGTCGTCCTCGCGGCCGCGGCGGAACTCGATCTACTGGCCGAACGACTGGCCGCCGTCGCGGGGCTCAGCGGTCCGGCGACCCATGTCGTGCCGTCGGGCGCCGAGGAGGTGTCGTTCCTGGCGGCCGGCCACTTCAACGACGCCGCGCTCAGCCACGACCGAGCGGTGGCCCAGGGCATCCTCGAACTGCACCACGCCGCGATGACGTTGCGGCAGCAACTGGCCCAGTTCATCGCCGACGATCTCGGGAACGCCTCCGGCGTCGCCGCGGTTCTGTAAAGGGGAACATCGTGACCGCAGGAATCACCGGGGTGTTCTGGCTGCCCCGCATGGCCGAGGCCAACTCGATCTCGCTCAACGCCGGCGCGCACGCGGTGCCGATCTCGGCCGCCGCGACCGCGTGGGGCGCGCTGACCGCCGCCTGGGTGGACGCGACCGCGACCGTCGCGCGCGTGATGGCCGAACTCGGCGTGGGCATGCAGGGCGTCAACGGCATCGCCGCGCTGGCCCGGCTCACCGGCTTCACCGGCTGGGCCGAACAGCAGGGCGTGCTCGCCGCCGCGATGGGCGCCAAGGCCGCGGCCAACGCCACCGCCTACACCGTGGCCTCGCTGGCCATGCCCAGCCTGCCCGAGATCGCGGCCGTGGACGCGGCGCGCGTGGCCGCGCACGCGCACGGCGGCGATCTGGACGGCAGCGCCGAACTCGCCGAGGCGGCCAAGGCCGCGCTCGATCTGCGCGCCGCGCTGGTGATGGAGACCTACGAGGCCGCCACCACCGCCGTGGTCACCACGCCCAATCAGTTCGCCATGCCCCCGGCCATCGCCAACGGCGCGGGCAACGCCGAGGCGAGCCAGAACGGCGACGCCGCCTTCGCCGACGGGTCCAGTGATCCGGTGCAGGCGGCCGCCGCGGCCGCGCAGGCGTTCCTGACCAATCCGGGCGTCGCGAGCGCGGCCACCCAGGCCGCGCAGGTCGCCGGTTCGGTGGCCAGCACCGGCGTGACGACCGCCGGGCACGCCGCCTCCAGCGCGATCGCGGCCGCCACCAGCGCGGCGGCGCCCGCCTCGACCGGTGTGACGCCGATGATGGCGGGTGTGGGCGCGGGTGCGGTCGGCGGGGCCGCGGTGGCGACCCGGGCGGTCTCCTTCGGCGGCGCGGTCGGCATCGGCAACGGCGCGGGCACGCTCAAACTGCCCGAGGGCTGGGGCGCGGGCAATGTGCTCGGCGGCGGCAACGCGGCCGCGGCCACCCCCGCGCCCGAGGCGCCGACGGTGCAGGTCGGCGGCCCCGCGCCCGCGCGCTCGACCGCGACCGGCGGCAATCCGCTGCTCGGCCACCAGGTCCGCGAGGACGAGGAGGAGGACGGCGAGCACAAGGGCAACGACTACCTGCGCGGCGAGCACTTCGCCGACGGCCGGGTCATCGCGCCCGGGGTCATCGGCGGAGATCGCTGAGTGACGGTCCTCGGTGCGGGCCGCGGCCCGTCCATGCTCGAGGCGGTGCCGCTGGCCCTCGACGAGATGCAGTTCCTGCTCGAGACGCTCGGCATCGATGAGGTGCCGGTCGTGCTCGACGCGATGGGCCGCTACGACAATGTCGCGGACCACGACGCGGCGATGGCGGCCGCGGCCGAATCCCTCACGGCGCGTGGGCTTCTGGTGGACGGCGAGGTGCACCGCGATCTCGCGGACCGGCTGCGGGCGCTGTACCGCCCGCACTGGGTCGTAGCGCTGCGCTGGTACATCGCCGACCGGGTGAACCGCTTCTGTCTCGCCAAGGGCGACGACCTCGAGGTCGTCGTCCTGCGCGGGCCGGACTCATACGTCGTCGACGAAACCGGGCACGATCTGCCCGGCACGGTCATGGCCGCCCTCGGCGCGGGCGAACCGCTCGAACTGAGCGGGATGAACGCCCTCACCGAGGAGCTCAAGCCGATCTTCGCCGACGCCGGGGACGCGGCGGCCACCGCCGAACGCCTCGCGAAGGTGGGCAAGCCCGCCCGGGACGCGCAGGTGCTGGCCTCGGCGATGGTCGAGATCCATTCGCACGCCTCGGTGGTGGGCGTCGTCTACGGCGACGGCACCCGCGATCTGGCCGACGGCATGGTCTCGGTCTACAACACCCGCCACGGCCGCTTCATCGCCGTCACCACCCGGTCCGAGGACGACGTGCTGTGGACCTCGATCGCCAGCGGCACCACGGCCCGGCTGCGGACGGCGTTGAAGGACCTCATCGAGAAGCTCCCGCTGCGCGCGGATTTCAAGCCGGATCCGGGCCCGGCCTGATCGGTCAGCCCATCGGATCGTCGGCGGTGGGCTCGACCTGGTAGGCGAACGGCGGGGTGTAGCTCCCCCAGCGCAGGCAGTCCCAGCCGCCGTCGGCGCGCGGCGCGAGTTCGATCGTCTCGGTGTTGTCGAGGTGGTTGTTGGTCGTGAACGGCGGGGCCACCCCGCTCAGCACGCGCGCGGCCAGCCGCATGGCGGCGCCGTGGCTGACCAGCAGGATGTCCCCGGCCTCGCCGTCGCGCAGATAGGTGTCGCGCAGCTCCTCGAGCACCGGGAGGTACCGGTCGAGCACCTCCTGCCCGGATTCGCCGCCGGGCACCCGCACGTCCAGCTCGCCCAGATGCCAGGCCCGGTAGATCCGCTGGAACCGCTGATGCGCCGCCTCGGAACTGAGGCCCTCCAGGTCACCCGCCTGCACCTCGTACACGCCGTCGAGCACCTGCGCGCTCACCCCGGTGACCGCCTCGATGTGGGCCGCGGTCTGCCGGGCCCGCAGGGCCGCCGAGCTGAACAGCCGGCGCGGCGGTTCGGTCAGATTGGCGGCGAACGACTTCGCTTGCGCCACACCGCGTTCGGTGAGCGGCAGGCCCGGCACCCGGGTGTCGAGGAGTTTCGCGACATTGCCCTCGGTCTCGCCGTGCCGGACCAGGATCAGGCTGCTCACAGGTCGGCCACCCCCTTCTTCAGATCGTTCAGCCACGCTGCGGCCGGTGCGTCCGGCGGCGGCGCGGAACCACTCGGTGAGCTCGCGGGCCAGGAGCCCAGATAACGGATGCGGCCCGCGGTGCGGTGCAGCGCCTTGAGGGCCTCGGCGACCGCGGGGTCGTCGATGTGGCCGACGCAGTCCAGGTAGAACCGATAGGTGCCCATGCCGGTGCGCGTGGGCCGCGATTCGATGCGGGTGAGATCGACTCCGCGCGCGGCGAATTCGGCGAACGCGCGCATGAGCGAGCCGGGTTCGTTGGTCAGCTCCAGGATCACCAGCGAGGTGCGGTCGGCCCCGGTGCGCGGCGGCGCCGGGCGGGGCCGGGTGACGAGCACGAAGCGCGTGATCGCCTGATCGTGGTCGGCCACGCCGGTGGCCAGCACGTCCAGCCCGAGGCGCTGCCCGGCCAGCGTGGTGGACACGGCCGCGTCGGCGAGCCCGGCGGCCACGTCCTCGGCGGCGGCGGCATTGGAGGCGGAGGTGTGCAGCCGGGCGCGAGGCAGCTTGCGCGCCAACCACATTCGCACCTGCGCGGCCGCGACGGGATAGGCCGCGACGGTCTCCACCTCGGCGAGTTCGACGCCCGGCCGCCCGACGATGGTGAAGGCCACGTCCAGTTCGGTCTCGGCGACGATCTGCAGGCGGGGCCCGACCGCCAGCGCGTCCAGGGTCGCCGAGATGGAACCCTCGATCGAACTCTCGATCGGCACCACCGCGCCGTCGGCCGCGCCGGTGCGGATCAGTTCGAGCGCCTCGCCCTGGCTGGGCGCGGCGATGCGGTCCACCGGACCGTCGAAGACGTCGGCGGACTCGAGTCGGGCGAGGGCCATCTCGGTGAAGGTTCCCGACGGCCCGAAATAGGCGATACGCGGCACGGATACGACATTACTGGTCGGTCGGCGGTAGGCCGGGGGTTTGCCGGGGCCCCGCGGTCGCCAGCACGGCCAGTCCGGCGGCCACGGCCTGGGGTTCGCCGGTCTCCACGGCCAGCAGCACGGTCCGGGTCGCGGCCCTCGCCTCCGGGTGCAGCGAGCGCAGGAAGTCGAGGTCCGGGCCGGTCAGCGCGGCGCGGATATCCTCCCCGCACAGCGCCGCCACGGTGGCCGCGACGACCGCCAGGGCCCGCTCGCCCGAGTCGGCGCGGGCCACGAAACCGGTGTCGGCGTGCGCGATGCGCGCGAGGAAGGCGGCGATGTCGGCATCGGGGGCCGCGGCGTCCAGCACGGGCACGCCCGGATCCGCCGAAACGGGTCGCACCAGCCCGGCGACGAGGTCGGCGGGCCGGCTGGGCGACATGCCCAGCGTGAGCGGGACCGGGGCGGAGTCGTGCGGCACGGTTTCCACCGTAGCGATCGGAATGCTTGCGCGACCGGGACACCCGGGTTAGCTTAGGTTTACCTAATTAGACCGGATCGGTTGTTTCTCGGAGGTATGCATGCGCCGCCCGTCCACGATCGTCGCGCCGTCGACCGCCGAGCGGGTGCGCAGCGCCTGCGCCCACGCGGATCAGGCGATGCTCGCCCTGCCCGGCATCGATCCGGTTCCCACCGCCATGCATCACCTGCGGGCGTGCGGCGACGCCGTGCTGACGGTCGCGGCCGCCTCCCCGGCGACGCGCGCGGCCGCCACCGCCGAATTCGGTTCGCCCGCCGTGCTGGAGCTGACCGATCACGCGCCGCTGGCCCTGCGCGAACCCGTTCGCGCGCTGGTCTGGCTGCGCGGGCGCCTGTACGCGGTGCCCGAGCACGCGCAGCGGGCGCTGGCGACCGAGGTGGCCGCGGAGCATCCCCATCCGGCCCTGCTCGACGTCGGGCACACCACCGTCCTGCTGCGGCTGGTGCTCGATTCGGCGGTGGTCGCCGATTCCGGAGGCGCGGCATCGGTGTGCCAGCGCGAGTTGCGGGAGGCGCGCCCGGATCCGTTCTGGGAGCTGGAATCGGCGTGGCTGCGGCATATGGACGCCGATCACGCGGACGTCATCGCCGATCTCGCCCGGCATCTGCCGGTTCGCCTGCGCGGCGGCACGATTCGCCCGCTGGCCATCGATCGCTACGGGGTGACGCTGCGGGTGGAAGGCGGCGACGGGGATCACGACGTCCGGTTGCCCTTCGAGGGCCCGGTCGACGACGTGCAGTCGCTCAGCCGCGCGGTGCGCATCCTCGCGGGGTGCCCGTTCCTGCACGGCCTGCGCCGAAGTTGAGCGCCGCCACCTAGATTGGCGGCATGATCTCCCCCGCCGAATCCGCGCCGCCCTGGCCCGCCCCGGCGACCGGACGCGAACGCACGGCGATCCGGCTCGAACTCGCGGTCGTCCTGGTCGTCACCTTCGGGCTCAGCGGCGCCAGCGCGCTGCTGTCGCTGGTGGAGAGCGCGCTCGCGCCCGGCGGGGTGGGCGGGCAGACCGTGGCGCTCAATCCGTCGCGGGCCACGCAATCGACCATCGACCTGCTGTATCAGCTGCTGTCCGTGATGCGCCTGCTGGGTTGGGGCGCGCTGGGCCTGTACCTGTTGTGGCGCAGCGGTTTCGGGCCGCGGCTGATCGGGTTGGCCCGAATTCGATTGCGCGGGGACGTGCTTCCCGGGCTCGCGCTGGCCGCGCTCATCGGGCTGCCGGGGCTGGGGCTGTACCTGATCGCGCACGCGCTCGGGCTGAGCGTGACCATCGTGCCGAGTTCGCTCGGCGACCACTGGTGGCGTCTACCCGCCTTGATTCTCGCGGCCGTCGCGAACGCGGTGGCCGAGGAGATCCTCGTGGTGGCCTACCTGCTCACCCGGCTGCGGGCCCTGGGCTGGTCGGAGCGTCGATCACTGCTCGCCTCGGCGGTGCTGCGCGGCAGTTATCACCTCTACCAGGGCCTGGGCGGCGGACTGGGGAATCTGGTGATGGGTGTGATCTTCGGCGGGTACTGGCAGCGGACCACCCGGTTGTGGCCGCTGGTGCTCGCGCACGCCGCCATCGATACCGTCGCCTATCTCGGCTACACCGTGTTGCACGGGCACGTGTCGTGGCTGCCGTGACCGCTGTCGAAACGAGATGAACCCGAACGCGTTCCGGACAGTAGCATCACGATGATGAACGGCGACGACCCCCGGCAGTACCCGCGGACGCGTCGGGTGCCGCCGCCGCACGGCCCCGGACCGCGCCGCCCACCGCCTCCGCAGCGCCCCCCGGGCGACGGACCGGACCGGATCGAACCCACCCAGGTGATGCGGCGCGACGGCCCGGCCGACGGACCGCTGGCCTGGTCGCAGGCGCCCCCGGCCCGGCCGCTGCCGCCGCCCCGCGCGCGGTCCGGTCCGCCCACACACGCGCCCACCCAGCGCCCGGTCCCCTATCGCGAGGATCCCCCGCCGCCCCCGCGCCGGAGCGACGTCCCCCCGCGCGGTCCGCGCGGCGGATCCGGCCGGGCCCCGGCCGAGCGTCCCCCGCGTCGCCGCAAACGCCATTGGGGGCGTTGGCTGTTGGTGATCCTGGTGATCCTCATCGCCCTGCCGGTGGGCGCGGTGATCTATCTGGACCGCTCGCTCGACCGCATCCCCGTCCTCGCCGACTACTCGGGCCGGGTCGGGCAGACCGCCGGAACGAACTGGCTGCTGACCGGATCCGACAGCCGAGTGGGCCTGAGCGCGGACCAGGAGGCCGAACTCTCGACGGGCGATCAATCGGACGCGGGCGGCGAGCGCAGCGACACGATGATGCTGGTGCACATCGCGAAGTCGGGGCCCACCACGATCGTCAGCCTGCCCCGCGACTCGTACGTCCCGATCCCGGGCGTCGGCCGCGACAAGCTCAATGCCGCCTTCTCCGTCGGCGGCCCGAAACTGCTGGTGCAGACCGTGGAGACGGCGACCGGCCTGCACATCGATCACTTCGCCAAGATCGGGTTCGGCGGCTTCGCCGGAATGGTGGACGCGCTGGGCGGCATCGATATGTGCCTGCCCGAGGCGATCGACGATCCGCTGGCCGGCATCAATCTGCCCGCGGGCTGCCAGCATCTGAGCGGACCGCAGGCGCTCGGTTTCGTCCGCACCCGCGCCACCCCGCGCGCGGATCTGGACCGGATGAACAATCAGCGATTGTTCCTGTCGGCCCTGCTGAAGAAGGCGACCAGCGCGGGCACCCTGGCCAACCCGTTCACGCTCTGGCCCCTCGCCAAGGGCCTGGCCGCCTCCCTCCAGGTCGACAACGGCGACCACATCTGGGATCTGGCCCGGCTGGGCTGGGCGCTGCACGCCGACACGGTGGCCACGACCGTGCCGGTGGCCGGATTCGAGGACGTCTCCGGCAGCGGCAACGTACTGCTCTGGGACAAGGCCAAGGCGGGCAAGTTCTTCGAGGCGCTGGCCGCGGACCGGCCCGTCCCGGAGGATCTGCTCACCAAGTGAGCGGGCCGGGGTCGCGGCGGGTGAACCGGGCGACCCCGGGGGCAATGAACGGCGGGGGCCGACCGGCTCAGCGCAGGGTGATCTGCCGGGACCGCAGGCCGTCGCGGGAGCGGCGTTCGTCGGCGGTCAGCGGGGTGTCCGAGGCCAGGGCCGCGGCCAGACGCGCGCCGAATTCCGTTGCGGGCGTGGTCCATTCGGTGGCGTGCCGCTCGCGGTCCAGATCGAACACCGGGACCAGCAGGCCGTGCGTGCGGAACGAACCCGCGAACCGGGAGCCCTCGCCCAGATGCAGGCCGCCCGCCGCGTGCACGCGCGCCAGCGCCAGCATGAGCGCGTCCTCGTCCTCGGGCCGCACCCAGCGCAGATGCGCGCGCTCCCCGGCGTCGACCCACCAGGCCGCGCCGATCGCGTCGCCGCCGAGTTCCAGCCGCGCCGAGGGCATGATGGCCCGGTTGGCCTGTTCGATGGTGGCGGCCACCTGCGGATCGGGCTGCACGCCCGCCGGCACCCACCAGTCGAAGTTCTGGTGCACGGTCAGATCCAGGCCCGCGCCCGCGTCGATCACCTCGCCGAGCGCCGCCGCCCCCTCCCCCGATGTCGCGGAAGCCGTTGCCGCCGAGAGGGAATCGCCGGGCTCCGCGGTCTGCGTCCAGCGGATGGCCGCCGCCAGATCGGCGGCCGGATCGTCGGAGGCGAATTGCGTTTGCGCCGCGACGAATCCGATCGGCTCCTCGCCCGCGCGCACCAGCGCGGCCACCGCGCCGGGCAGCACGGTCGCCAGCGTGACCGGACGCTGCGCGCCCGCAGCGAGTTTCAGCGTCGCGGTCGCCGACGGGACGAACTCGCGCAGCGCGACCAGATCGCATTCGGCGGCCAATCCGGCGAACGGCCGGGTGACCGCCCGCGCCGACTCCTCGTGCGCGGCGCGGCGCGCGGCCAGCCGCTGGGCCCGATTGCTGTCGGGCTTGGGCGTATTTCGCTTCGACTTACCCACGAACGCAGAACCTACAGTGTCGCCCCGGCCCGCGAACGCAGGGGCGCGCCAGGCGGATTCACGCGCTCGCCAGCACCGCCTTGGTGCGGCCGGGATGGTTGGTGGCGACCCAGCTGACCCCGAGATCCGCGCACAGCTTGACGTCCTCGGGATCGTCCACGGTCCAGCAGTAGGTGGCCCGGCCCGCGGCGGCGGCCTTGTCCACCAGATCGGGATGTTCGCGCAGCGTCTTCACCGACGGACCGACCGCGGTGGCGCCCACCGTGGTGGCCGCGCTGCCGCCGAGGTACCGCGACGACTCGCCGAGCAGCACGGTCGGCAGCATCGGCGCGGCCCGGCGGATCCGCCACACCGCGGTCGCCGCGAACGACATCACCACCGCGCGGGCGTGATCGGCCGAGGCGGGGGTCGCGATGCCGAAGCGCTGCAACTCCGCCAGCACCTTCGCCTCCACCAGCGCGCCGTAGCGCACGGGATGTTTGGTCTCGATGAACAGTTTGGTCGGGCGGCTGCGCCAATCGAGCACCAGCGAGATCAGCTCGCTGAGCGTGAGCACCGCGGCGGGCGCGCCGTCGACGCCGAAGTCCAACTGCCGCAACTCCTCCAGCGACATCTCGCTGACCAGGCCGGTGCCCGAGGAGGTCCGGTCCACCGTGCGATCGTGCACGCACACCAGATGGCCGTCCCGGGTCAGCCGGACATCGCATTCGACGCCGTCGGCACCCTCCTCCAACGCCAGTTCGTAGGCGGCCAGTGTGTGTTCCGGACGCGTTCCCGACGCGCCTCGGTGCGCGACCACGAACGGCGCGCGACTATCCCGGCTCACTTCGCCATGACCTCCTCCTGCTGCCGCTCGGCGCTCGGCGCGGACGCCGGTTCCGTCCCGACATCATTCCCGACGGCGGAATCGGCTGCGCGCTCGGCGGACTCGCCCACCGGGTGCACCGGTTCGATCACGGGTTCCACCGGACCCGTGGCGGGCAGCCACCGCTTCGGCGCCCGCACCCGGCCGCGCAGGTCACGGCCCTCGCACAGCCGGACCACCGCGAGCGTGAGCACCGCGACGACGGCCGCGACCAGATCGGTGTAGCAGGTGAAGATCACACCGTCGGCCTGGGCCTGGAGCGAATCGGCGAACCGGAAGCAGAGCGCGGCGAACACCATCGCGCCGTTGAGGATCCACACCCCCCACCAGATCCGCACCGCGCGCAGCACCCGGGCGTCCCCGCCGAGCCGGCGCACCAGTTCGGTCAGGAACACCCCCGGCCAGAGCAGATTCACCACCGGAATCAGGCTGCCGCACAACAGCGTTCGCACCGAGCGCGGATCCGCCCGGCCCGCTTGCCCGTAGGCCGCCGCGCGGGCCCGGACCAGCCAGCCCGCCGCGCCCACCGCGCCGCCCAGCGCGCACAGCGCTGCCAGCCCGGCCGACAGGTACACCGTCGCGTCGGAGAAGAACAGCAGCGCGGGAGGGATGAGCTTGCTCTGATTGCGCAGCACGATGGCGTAGCGGCCCAGTTCGGCGAGGGCGGCCACGCCGAACAGCACCGCGGTCGCGGTCAGCAGTCCGGGGAGTCGATCGGTGAAGCGCGCCAACGGGTTTCGCGGCCCCGCCGGCGCCGGGCGCGGCACGTCGCGCAGCCCCCAGCGCGGCATCTCGGCGTAGCGCGGGGTGCCCGTCGCCGCCCGGGCGGGCGGGCGCGCGGCCCGTCCCTCGCGCGGGCGACGGCCGGGCACCCGGGCCACCCAGCGGTAGTTGCGGCGCTCGGGGGGCGCGTCGACCGGGGCCGGGGACAGCAGCACGCCCCGGCAGCGCGGGCACCAGTGCATGGGCGCGCCGCGCACCGTCCACCGGGCGCCGCAGCGGGCGCAGGGCTGAACGACCGTGCTCACCTGGCACCTCCGCGTTCCATCGACTCGATCCCGCTCAGTAGATCTCGGCCTCGTGGTCGCCCTCGGCGGTCAGCGGCAGGCCCGCCTTCTGCCAGGCCACCATCCCGCCGGTCACTTGGACCACGTCGTAGCCGATGCGGGCCAGGTACTGCGCGACCTGGAGGGATCGGCCGCCCTGGCGGCACACCACGTAGACCTCGCGGTCGTAGTCCAGCTCGTCGGCGCGGGCCGGGATGTCGGCCATGGGGATGTGCACCGCGCCGGGAGCGTGGCCGAGCCGCCACTCGTCGTCCTCGCGGACGTCGAGCAGCAGCGCCGCCGAGGGCACCTCCGTCACCGGCACCGACGGAAATTCGGGGCTCGTCACGGTTTCGATCCTGCCACGGGCGCCGGGCGGGCGGGCAGTTCCCTGACCGACCTACGGTCTGTTTCGGGCGCGATTCGCATATCACATGCCGGTTATGGCCCCGACCTGTGCATATGCCCAGCCCAGTTATCCACATAATCCACAACCTGATCCACAGGCCGGGCAACACGGACCGATCGGTCATCCGCGAATTCCGGGGCGATCGGGGCCGAAGGCCGGACGGCGATCGATCCGAGACTCCCCTCCTCATCCCGGAGCGATCGCCGCCGGCCGGACGCGAGACCGCGAGGCCCCGACATCTACTTGGACGCGGGTGGGCCGCCTCCGGTTCCACCCCGATCCGAAAAAGCCGACAAACCTTGCCGAGAAACCGAAATCCCGGGGTCTTGCAGGGCCGATGGGTAGCCTGAGGGGCATGGACGCGAGCAGGGGGTCGGTGGACGCGATGGATACGACAGCCACATTGGATACGACGGGCCTGAACACGGCGCTGGCCGAGGCCACATGTCTCGGCGTGACGGCCGATCCGGCGGCCGCGCGCATTCGCCTGGAACTCGAGGTGCTCACGCTGCCTACCGACGGGCAGGGCGGGCAGCTCGACGACCGGCACATACACCTCACGCTGACCGGGGTGAGCCGGGTGGCCGCCTCGCTGCGCATGCAGAACTGGGACGACATCGAGCCCAAGGTCTTCCCGCTCACCCTCGAGGGGCTGGGCGAGGCCATCGCGAGTTTCGGCGGCAGCGCGCTGCACGGCTGGGACTTCATCGACGTCGACGACAGCAGCTGGTCGCTGTGGCGCGAACTGCTCAGCTTCGACACCGCGCTGAGCGATCGGCCCGCCGCGCACGTCCTGGAGTTCTCCCAGCAGGAGGGCGTCGATCCGCGCGAACTCGACGTACGGGTCTGGTTCGAGAACCTCGAGATCGAGACCGCCGACGGCCGCCCGATCGCCGCGGCCGACTTCGTCGCGGGCGGAAAGCGCTGGTGGAAGGCGCACGACTCGTGCGATCCGCGCACGATGCTGCCCGATGTGGCCCCGCCCATGTAGGGGCGGGTTGATCCTTCCGACGCGGGGAATTCGCCGGATGTTGGAATCCGGGGGCATGCAACCCGGTTGCAAACGAGCGGGTGTACGAATGATGGTTGGGTGCGCTCGGCGACTCGGGCGCACACGGCCGACATCATGAGGAAGGGACATCGTGGCTGAGTACACGCTGCCAGATCTGGATTACGACTACGGCGCCCTGGAGCCGCACATCTCCGGGCAGATCAACGAGCTCCACCACTCCAAGCACCATGCCGCCTACGTCGCCGGGGCCAACACCGCGCTCGAGAAGCTCGAGGCGGCCCGCGAGTCCGGCGATCACGGCGCGATCTTCCTGCACGAGAAGAACCTGGCCTTCCACCTGGGCGGACACGTCAACCACTCGATCTGGTGGAAGAACCTGTCCCCCAACGGCGGCGACAAGCCGACCGGCGAGCTGGCCGCCGCGATCGACGATCAGTTCGGCTCGTTCGACAAGTTCCGCGCGCAGTTCACCGCGGCCGCCAACGGCCTGCAGGGCTCGGGCTGGGCCGTGCTGGGCTACGACACCCTGGGTCAGAAGCTGCTGACCTTCCAGCTCTACGACCAGCAGGCCAACGTGCCGCTGGGCATCATCCCGCTGTTGCAGGTCGACATGTGGGAGCACGCGTTCTACCTGCAGTACAAGAACGTCAAGGCGGACTACGTCAAGGCGTTCTGGAACGTGGTCAACTGGGCCGACGTGCAGGAGCGCTTCGGCCGCGCCGTCTCGCAGGGCAAGGGTCTCGTCTTCGGCTGAGCCTCCCCTCCGTCGGTAGGCCCGCGAACCCGGGTGGTTCGCGGGCCTGTTGCGTGTTTCAGGGCTGTTACCTGGGGATTGGCACTCTCTGGTACTTGTGTGCCAGACATTGTTTGCGTCATTCTCGGGTACTCGGAGCACAGCTCTGGCTCGTGGGAGGCACAATGCGCAGCAACGAAAACGTCGGCGTCACCCCCTTCCAGGCGCGCGGCACCTTACGCGGATTCGTCATCTCCGGCCGCTGGCCCGACACCACCAAGGAATGGGCCCAGCTGCTCGCCCTGGCCGTGCGGGTGGCCAGCCTGCCGGGTCTGCTGTCCACGACCACGGTGTTCGGCGCGCGCGAGGAACTGCCCGACGAACCGCTGCCCGGCACGGTCGGCCTGGTGGTGGCCGAGGGTCCGGTGCTCGGCGAAGAGGCGCTGGAACCCGGCCGGTTCGCCGAACATGTGCCGCCCGCGCTGATGATGCTGCATCCGCCCTCGGAGACCCGGCCGACGCTGCCCGAATGCGTGGGCGCGGCCTCGGGCTGCGTGCTGCTGCCGGGGGTGCCGCATCTGGGTCTCGCGCACCGCGCGGCCTGGGTGGAGGCCGAGGTGGACGGCACGGTGACCTCGATGGTCAGCCGGGTGGGGGTGGATCCGATCAGCGATCCCGACACCGCGGTGCTGGCCATGCTGCTCGCCGCGTGACGGGCCTCCTGACGCGGTAGTGAGGGTACCCGAAGTCTTCGCCGTGGGAGCCCAAACTTATTGCGCCCATTGCGATTTCGACGATGGGGTCGTTGCGATGTCCGATTCCGCGCGGTAGGGTGGTCGCTGAGCGAAGGGGAGTAGCCCCCAATCGTGGGTGTCGACATACTGATCCGGTATCCGGGTCCGGCCCCACGAACCGGCGATGTTCCGGTGGGCGAGACCTTCGGCCGAGGACAGATTCAACCGATCGTTTCGGGTGCATCGTCGGCCGGAGGCTACCGTCTTCGGCCCGGCGGGCCGAGGACTGGGAGCCGTTTTTCATGATCGCCACGATCCTGCTGGGTTTCGGCGTGCTGTTCGTCGCCGAACTGGGCGACAAATCGCAGCTCATGGCCTTGACCTTCGCGCTGCGGCACCGCTGGTGGATCGTGTTGTCCGGCATCGCGATCGCGAGCGTCGCGGTCAATCTGATCGCCGTCGCGGTCGGCCACTTCCTGGGCGCGGCGCTGCCAACCCACCTCATCGCGATCGTCACCGCGCTCATCCTGCTCGGCGTCGGCGGCTGGACGCTGCGCGAGGCGCGCGCCCCGCGGGACGCGGACGAGACCCCCGCCGAGCCCGCCGCGCCGGGTGCGGGCCGCGCGCTGTTCGTGGTGATCTCGGCCTTCCTGCTCGCCGAACTGGGCGACCGGACCATGTTCGCCACCATCGCGCTGGCCTCCCAGCGCGGCTGGCTGGCGGTGTGGCTGGGCTCGGTGCTGGGCATGGTCGCCGCGGGCGGGCTGGCCATCGCGGTGGGGATCACCGTGGGCAAGCACATTCCCGAGCGGGCCATCGCCGTCGGCTCCGGGCTGCTGTTCCTCTACATCGGCGCGGCCACCCTGCTGTCGGTCCTCGACATCGGCCGCGCGACCGAGATGGGCCTGGCCGCGCTCGCCCCGATCGCCGCCGCGCTCATCCTGTTCGCGCTGCGCGGCCGGACGGCCGACACGCCCGAACCGGTCGAGACGCCGCGCTGAGGCTCAGGCGAGCGAGCCGTACAGATTCCCGCCGCGGCGGACCATCGCCACCAGCGGCTCGCGCAACGCCCGCAGGCCCGCCGGATCGTCGGCGGAGATCCGGGCGGTGACCAGCGCGCTGATCGCCGCGACCAGGGTCTGACACGCGAAGCGCTGATCCTCGGTGGTCGCGCCGAGCGCCTCCCACAGCAGGCCCGCGAACGACTCCTGCAACACCATGCGCCGGGCGATCGCCTCCGGGCCCGCCGCGTACACCTCCACCAGATACAGCCGCGCGTAGGCGGGCTCGACGGCCAGGCCCTCGAAATAGGCGTCGAGGATGCCGTCGAGCCGCGCGATGCCCACCCCGGAATCCGCGGTGGCCTGTTCGATCCGCGCGATGAGCAGTTCCACCGCGCGCTCGTAGGCGGCCTGGAAACAGTCCTCCTTGGACCGGAACTGCTCGTAGAAGGTCTCCCGCGAGACCCGGGCCCGTTTGATGATCATCGCCACCGACGTCTTCACATAGCCGTGTTCGGCCATCACCTCGGCCATGGCGGTGAGGATGCGCTCGCGCTGGGACCGCACCACGGTCTCGCGGGGCAGGCCGTGACGGCCGCGGGGCAGTTGGCGGACGGTGAGGGCCGGCTCCGGCATGGGCGACTCCGTGTGCGTTGCGATCGAGGGATTCGATGGACGTCGCTCCATTCTCGCCGAACCGCCCCTCCCCCGGCCGATCTGCCCGGAACGCCGGTTAGGGTGCCTGTTGACGGAAGGCCAGCGAAGGGCCGTCACGAACGAGAGGACCATACACCGTGGAGATTTCGGGCTCCGCCGCAATCATCACCGGCGCCGCGTCGGGTCTGGGCGCCGCGACCGCCAAGCGCTTCGCCGACCAGGGCGCGACCGTGTTCGGTCTGGACCTGGAGCAGTCGATCGAGCGGGCGGGTGACAACGTGCCCGCCGGGGTCACCCTGATCCCCACCGACGTGACCAGCAACGACGAGGTAGCCGCCGCGGTCGCGAAGGTCGTCGAGTCCGGCGTGCCGCCGCGCATCGTGGTCAACTGCGCGGGCGTGGGCTGGGCGGGCCGCATCCTGTCCAAGAACGGGCCGCACGACCTCGAACTGTTCCGGACGGTCATCACCGTGAACCTGCTGGGCACGTTCAACGTCATGCGGCTGGCCGCGGACGCGATCGCCAAGACCGAACCGGTCGACGAGTACGGCCAGCGCGGCGTGGTGATCAACACCGCGTCGGTGGCCGCGTTCGAGGGCCAGATCGGCCAGATCGCCTACTCGGCCTCCAAGGGCGGCGTCGCGGGCATGACCATCCCCGCCGCGCGCGACCTGGCCCAGTTCGGCATCCGCGTCAACACCATCGCCCCCGGCATCATCGACACCCCGATGCTCGCGGGCGTCACCGAGGAGTACCGCAAGGGCCTCGAGGCGGGCGTCCCGTTCCCGTCGCGCCTCGGCCGCCCGGACGAGTACGCCCAGCTCGCGGAGTACATCGTCGGGCACGACTACCTCAACGGCGAGACCATCCGCATGGACGGCGCGCTGCGCATGGCCCCGCGCTGACGGTCCCGGAACAGGCCGAAGGCCCGCACCGAACCGGTGCGGGCCTTCGGGTTTCGACCGATCAGAGGCCGCGGACGCTGGAGGCCTGCGGGCCCTTCTTGCCCTGGGTGATCTCGAAGCTGACCTGCTGGCCCTCTTCCAGACCGCGGTAGCCCGAGCCCTCGATCTCCGAGTAGTGCACGAACACGTCGGGGCCGCCCTCATGCGCGATGAAGCCGTAGCCCTTTTCCGAGTTGAACCACTTGACGGTTCCCTGAACCATTTGTCGTCTCCTGACGAGTTGTTACTTCGACCCCACGGTCGTGGGACCGGGTCGCATCAGACGGCGACTTGCAACTTGCCTCGCAAGGAGAAACCGACGCCCGCACAATGTTCCGCGCGAGCCCGAGTGGTAACACGAACATGCTGAAAATTGCGACCCGACATGTCTAACGTAAGCCCCCCGGGAGAGTTCCCCCGGGGGGCCTTGTTGGAGACTTATCTCACAGTCGCGGTCAGCCGGTCGGTCAGGATCCTGGCGAAGTGCGCCGGATCCTTCAGCTCCCCGCCCTCGGCGAGAATGGCCGTGCCGTACAACAATTCGGCCGTCGCGCGCAGGTCCTCGGCGGTGCCCGCCTCGGCGGCCTCCTTGTTGGCGGCGTAGGCGTCGCGCAGGCCGGTCACCAGCGCGTGGTCCGGATTGAGCTCGAGGATGCGCTTGGTCTGCGGCACCGCCTGACCCGAGGCCCGGTACATCCGCTCCAGCTGCGGGGTGAAGTCGAACACGTCGCCGACCACGCACGCCGGGGAGGTGGTCAGCCGGGAACTCAGCCGCACCTCCTTGACGCTGTCGGACAGCGTGTTCTCCAGCCACTTCAGCACCTCGCCGAAGTCCTTGTTCCGCTGCTCGCGCAGCTGCTCGGACGCCTTCTTCTCGTCCTCGGACTCCAGGTCGACCTCGCCCTTGGCGATGGACTGGAACTGCTTGCCGTCGAACTCCGGCACCGAGCCGACCCACATCTCGTCGACCGGATCGGTGAGGATCAGCACCTCGAGATCCTTGGCCCGGAACGCCTCGAGATGCGGCGAGTTCTCGATCTGCTGCCGGGACTCGCCGGTCATGTAATAGATCTTGTCCTGGCCGTCGCGCATCCGCTCGACGTATTCGGCCAGCGTGGTGGGCTTGTCCGCGGCATGGGTCGACGCGAACGAGGACACCTGCAGGATGGTCTCGCGGTTGTCGAAGTCCGACAGCAGACCCTCCTTGAGGACGCGGCCGAACTCGTTCCAGAACGTCTCGTACTCGGACTTGTCCTCGGCGGCCTGCAGATCCTTGACCGTCGAGAGCACCTTGCGGACCAGGCGCTTGCGGATCATCTGGATCTGCCGGTCCTGCTGGAGGATCTCGCGCGAGACGTTGAGCGACAGGTCCTGCGCGTCCACCACACCCTTGACGAAGCGCAGGTACTCGGGCATGAGTTCCTCGCAGTTGTCCATGATGAACACCCGCCGCACGTACAGCTGCACGCCGCGCTTGTGCTCGCGCATGAACAGGTCGAAGGGCGCGTGCGTGGGGATGAACAGCAGCGCCTGGTATTCGAAGGTGCCCTCGGCCTTGAGCTGGATGATCTCGAGCGGATCGTCCCAGGCGTGGCCGATGTGCTTGTAGAACTCCTTGTACTCCTCGTCGGAGACCTCACCGCGCGGGCGCGTCCACAGCGCCTTCTGCGAGTTGAGGGTCTGCTCCTCGAGGATCGTCTTCTCCTGCTTGTCCTCGCCCTCGCCCTCGGTGATCGTGCGCTCCACCGGCATGCGGATGGGCCAGGCGATGAAGTCGGAGTACTTCTTGACGATCTCGCGGAGCTTCCACTCCTGGGTGTAGTCGAAGAGGTGATCCTCCTCGTCGGCGGGCTTGAGGTGCACCGACACCGACGTGCCCTGCGGGGCGTCCTCGACGGTCTCGATGGTGTAGGTCGCGCTGCCCGCGGTGGACTCCCAGCGGGTGCCGGTGGTCTCGCCCGCCTTGCGGGTGGTCAGCGTGACCTTGTCCCCCACCATGAACGTCGAGTAGAAGCCGATGCCGAACTGGCCGATCAGCTCCTCGGCGGCGGCGTCGGATCTGGCCTCGGTCAGCTGCTTGCGCAGCTGCGCGGTGCCGGATTTGGCCAGCGTGCCGATGAGGTCCACGACCTCCTCGCGGGCCATGCCGATGCCGTTGTCGCGCACGGTGACGATCCGGGCGTCCTTGTCGACCTCCAGCTCGATGTGCAGATCGGAGGTGTCGACGTCGAGGTCCTTGTCCCGGAACGACTCCAGTCGTAGTTTGTCCAGCGCATCGGAGGCGTTCGAGATCAACTCGCGCAGGAAGATGTCCTTGTTCGAATAGACCGAGTGGATCATCAGTTCCAGGAGCTGATGGGTCTCGGCCTGAAACTCGAGGTGTTCGACGTGCTCAGTCACGTCCAGATATTACGAAATCCGGGCCGCGGAAGTCCGCCATACCCGGCACCTCGGTGTCCGCGCCGCGCGCGCCGGGCTCGGCGGGGTACATCCACTCGCGCAACGCCTTGGTCGCGCGCACGTCGTCCTCGTTGTATTCCAGCAGCCGGACGCGCTGGCCGGGGTCGATCTCGCCGTCGTAGCCGACCGCGTGGCGATACCAGCTCATCGACGCCTCGCCGCCCGCCTCGGGATCGCGCCAGGCGAACCCGGCCACCGGGGCGATCTTCTTCAGCCCCTTGCCGCCGGGGCAGATGAACTGCTCGGAGACGGCCTGGAACATGTCAACCCACTGCGGCCCGTCGACGAACTCGCGGATCTCGGCCTCGGTCGGCACACCCGGCATCCCGGCGAAGCGGCGCGCCGACTCGTACAGCCACTTGTCCTCGGCGGTGCGCGAATAGCAGTACGCCGCAAAGGTTTTCCCGGCCGCGGCGGCCGCGGCGCGCACGCCCATGAGCCAGCCCCAGAACTCGGCGAACGAGCGCGCCTCGTCGGGGGTGGGCAGCGGATCCCAGGTGACGAACGGGCGGTAGACGCCGTCGAGCAGCGTGCCCCACAGGTAGGCGCCGAACTCCTGGAAGCTCTCCAGATCGACGTCGACCTCCACGTCGGCGCGCCGCACCCACACCCGGTCCACCCGGCGGACCAGCGGCGCGCCCGAGATCCAGGCCCGCGCGGTGACCACCGTCTCGGCGAACGGCTCGTACTGCCAGTCGTCGGGTTCGTCGCCGGTCCAGCCCGCGAGCTCCTCCACGGTCTCCACGCCGTGGCGGCGCAGCAGCTCCGCCCGCGACCCCGGGGCGACCAGGCTGACGTCGCGATGCTCGATCAGCCAGCGCTCACAGCTGGGCGTCTCGGGCGTGGCCTGCCGCGACCACCACGGGCACTGACGGCATTCGGGCACCTTGGACGGCACGGTCGGCAGTTCGCCCCGGACCACGGCGATGCGGTCGGCGTAGCGGCGGTCGTAGTCGTCGAGCAGCGGGGCGAGATCGTGCACCAGGACGCGGTCGAAGTGGAAGCCGATCGCCCCGCCGACCAGGGCCGGGCTGGCCAGGCCGTGCCGCTGCAACATGCGGTAGAGGTGGACGAGGCGCTGCTGGTCGCGCGGCTGGGTGCGTACGCGCACGCCCCGGTCCGGGCGCGGACGCCACTCGTGCAGCGGCGAGGTGAGCGGATGGAAGTCGGCCGGATCGGGCTGACGCGGATCGGTGACCTTGTGGTTGACCACGATGATCGGGATGTAGCCGCCGCGGTCGGCGTCCCGCAGCAGGATCTCCGCGCCGCCGCGGCGCCCGGTGTCGGGCTCCTGCGGCAGCAGCGCGCCCCAGACCCGTTGCGCCCCGGCCTCGCACGCGCGCAGCGTGGCGGCGGCCCGTTCGGCGGCCGGGCGGGTGGGGTCGATGATCACCCACGCGTCGGGGTCGTGGGCCACGAGCGTCGCGCGCACCCGCTCGCGATGCGCGGCGGCCGCCTCCCGGCGCTGTTTGACGCCAGCGTCCTCGGACACGCCGGTGAGCACCTCGGGATGGGTGGCCTCGAGATGCAGCCGATGTCGGCAGCCGATCAGCGCCCGCGCGTCGACATAGGCCACCGACTCGAATTCGCCTGTGGGAGAGGCGATTCCGGGGGCCTGCGCGCGCCCGGCCGGATCCGGCTCGGGCGCGGCGGCCGTGGAGACCGCGACCGCCCGCCGCTCGTCTCCGCCACCGTCCCGCTCGCGACCGCTCCGGTCGCCACTGCCCGAATACACATCTGCAGTATGGCGCGGACCCCCGACAAGCTCGCCAACCACATGGTGATCCGAGCCCACCGAACGTGCCTCGCGGCGCGTCGGGACGAACCGTTAAGGTTGGCGCAAACCGTGTGGCTCGTGGGTACACAACAGCATGACGGAGGCCTTCGATGGGGTTGTTCACCAAGCGCAAGCGGCGCCCGGACCGCAAAGCCGAGGCGAAAGCCCTCAAGCACAAGGCGAAGCTGGAGGCCAAACTCAGCGCGCGCAACGAGCGCAAGCGCGACCGCGCCGAGGCGCGCAATCAGCGTGAGGTGGCCAAGCAGCAGGTCGCCACCCTCAAGGCCGAGGAGAAGGCCGCGCTCAAGGCGGCCGAGCGCGCCGATCGGGAACTGATCAGCGCCGGCCAGGTCAAGAAGTACCTGGGCGTGGCCCGCGTCCTGGTTCCCGTGCTCGCCCCGCTGGCCTACCGGGCCGCCACCTTCGTGCGCGGGCAGCTCGACACCCGCCGCGCGCAGCGGCTGGGCATCGGCATCGACCAGCTCGGCGACTTCGCCGGTCACGGCGGCCGGTTGCAGGCCCGCATCGCCAACACCGAGGCCACCCTCGCCGAACTCGAGAACCGCCAGGGCGGCGACGCGGAACTGAAGAAGTTCACCGCCGCCACCCGCGACCGCCTCGACAGCCTGACCGCCGCGGTGCGCACCGCCGAGCAGATGCCGGCCCAGCGTCGCCGCGCCGTGCACACCTCCATCTCGAGCGAACTGTCCGGCATCGAGGCCGACCTGCTCGCCCGCCTCGGCGTCCGCTGACCCGACCCATGCCACCCGCCCCCGCCCCGGCCCGCCGCGACCCGGTCGCGGCGCCGCTCGGCCGGGGCGTCTCGGCGCGCGGGCGGGCATCCGGGCCGATCGCCGGGCTCGCCGCACTGCGGGGGCAGGTGGTGGGGGCGATGGTCGCGGGCTTGGCCGTGGCCGCGCACGGTGCCGGAGGCGGGGGCGTGCCCGGTTCGGCGGGGGTCGGCCTGTTGCTGGTCGCCGCGGCGGGCATCGGGGCGCTGGCCGGGCAGGTGCGGTCGGTCGCGGGCCCCGGCGGGCGGCTGAAGCTGCTCGGCGCCCTGGCGGCCGGGCAGCTCGCCGGGCACGAGGCGTTGTCCGGACTGGCACACGAGCACGGATCCGATTCGGCGGCAACGACTTTCGGTGGGCAGGCGCTGCCCGGGGGCGCGATGATCGGTGCCCACGCGCTCGCCACCCTCGGCTGCGCCCTGCTCATCGTGCTGGCCGAACGGCTGTACGCCCTGGTGGCCCAGGCGTTCCGGGCCGCCGTCGAACGACCGGGCGCCCTCGTGCCCGCGCGCGACGCGGCGTGCCTGCCCACCGATCCGACCCCTGCCCGCGGCCGCGCGGGCAGCGGTGCCCTCGGCTCGCGGGGGCCGCCGGTTCGGGTGTGAGTTCTCGATCCACCTCTCACCCGAACAGAAGGCGAAACCCCTTATGTCCAGCGTATTTTCGCGTGCCCTCATGACCGCGGGCACGACCGCGACCCTGGCCGTGCTGGCCGCCGGCACCGCCGCGGCCCATGTCACCGCCGATGCCCCGGGCGCGGCCCAGGGCGGCTATGCCGTCGTCACCTTCCGGGTGCCGACCGAATCGGAGACGGCCGCCACCACCAAACTGTCGGTCCAGCTGCCCGGCGTGTCCTCGGCCCGCACCGAACCCATGCCCGGCTGGTCGGCCAAGATCGATAAGAACGACAAGAACGAGGTCACCGCCGTCACCTGGACCGCGGATCCGGGCAACCCGGGCGTGGCCCCCGGGCAGTTCCAGCGGTTCGCGCTGTCGGTCGGGCCGCTGCCCAAGCAGGACACCCTGCGCCTGCCCGCCACCCAGACCTACAGCGACGGCAAGGTGGTCGCCTGGGATCAGCCGATGACCGAGGGCCAGGCGGAACCCGAACATCCCGCGCCCACCCTCACCCTCGCGGCGGCGAAGGGCGGCGAGCACCAGCACGATTCGGCCGCCACCGAATCCGAAGCCGCGCACGACGACGGCGGAAACGACGACACCGCCCGCTGGCTGGGCGGCGTCGGCCTGGTCCTCGGCGCGCTCGGCGCGGCGCTGGGTCTGGGCAGCCTGATCCGGGCCCGGCGCTCGTGACGCGCCGGTTGCTCGCCGGGCTGTGCGCGGCGCTGCTCGCGGGCGGTCTGGCGGTGGCGGCGGCCGGTCCGGCCGCCGCGCACTCCACGCCGGTGGCCAGCGATCCGGCCGAGAACGCGTCGATCGACACCGGCCCGGCCCGCGCCAGCGTCACCTTCAACGAGAACCTCCAGACCGAGTTCCCGTCGCTGACCGTCGTCGGCCCCGACGGAAACCGTTGGGACAAGGGACAACCCACCATCGACGGCCCGACGGTCAGCGTCGCGGTCGGCGATCTCGGCCCGGCGGGCAAGTACACCATCGCCTACCGGGTGACCTCCGCGGACGGTCATCCGGTCAGCGGCACCCGCACCTTCACCCTCACCACGGCCGGGCACGGCACGCCGGGTCCCAAGGCGGGCGCGGCCGACTCCGGCGGCGACGGCGGTTCGGGCGGTGTGCCGGTCTGGGTGTTCATCCTCGGCGCGGTGGTGCTGTTCGCGGGCGGACTGGCCGTGGCCCTGCTCGGTGGCCGGAAAGGACGCGGACGGTCGTGAACCGGGCGGCGACCGGCGGCAGCCCGACCGCCCCGCGGTCCACCCTGCTGCTGGTCGTCCCGGCCGCCCTGCTGGGCGTGGCGATCGCCTGGGCCCTGGCCGTCCCGGACCCGGTGCAGGCCGAGGCGCCGGTGCGGGCGCTGGCCGACTGCGCGGGCGCGGTGGTGCTCGGGCTGGCCGCGCTGCCGCGGCTGCACGACCGGCTGACCCCGCCCTGGCGGCCGCTCGCCGCGCTCGGCGGGCTGTGGGCCGCGACCGAATTCGTGGTGCTCGCCTACGAGGCCGCGCAGGTGGTGGGGGTGCGGGTCACCGAGCTGCGGGCCACCGACTTCGGCACCTACCTGACCCGGATCAGCGGCGGGCAGATCGGCATCGCGATCGGGGTCGGCACGCTCGTGGTCACCGGTTACGCCGCGCTGGCGTACCGGCGGCCCGAGCGCGCGTCGGCCGATCCGGTCGTGGTCTTCGCGGCCGTCGCGCTGGTGCTGCGGCCGATCACCGGGCACATGTCGCAGCAGCCGCTCGGTTCGGTGCTGGGCGCGCTGCACGCGCTGGCGGCGGCCGCCTGGTTCGGGCTGCTGGTGGCGCTGGCCCTGGTGGTGCGCACCCGCGGCGAGTGGGCGGCGGTGCTGCCCCGCTACTCGGCGTGGGCGCTGCCCGCCGCCGCGACGGTCGCGGTCACCGGGGTGTGCAACGGCCTGGTCCGCGTGCGCGGCCTCACCCCGCTGGTCGACACCGGGTACGGCCGGATCCTGCTCGCCAAGTCCGCGCTCGTGCTCGCGCTGCTGCTGCTCGGCTGGTGGTGGCGGCGCACCTGGGTGCCGCGCGCGGCCGACCACCGGCTCACCGCCGAATCGTCGCTGCGCCGGGCGGTCGGCGAGGTGGTGGCGATGGCGGTGGTGTTCGGCCTGGCGGCGACACTGGCGGTCACAGCGTGATCCGATTCGCCGCATGGCAAGCTGGCTGACGTGACCGATTCAGCAGACACCGTTGCCACGGCCGACCTCGCCGACGAGATCGGCCCCGGAATTCGCAGCTGCGACATCCAGTTCACGCAATTCGGCGGCCGCGCGGCGTTCGCGGGCCGGATCGTCACCATCCGCTGTTTCCAGGACAATCTCCTGGTCAAACAGACGCTCGGCGAACCGGGCGAGGGCCGGGTGCTGGTCGTCGACGGCGGCGGCAGCGTGCACACCGCGCTCGTCGGCGACGTCATCGCCGGGCGCGGGGTGGACAACGGCTGGGCGGGCGTGATCGTGCACGGCGCGGTCCGCGATTCGGCGATCCTGCGCACGCTCGACATCGGCCTCAAGGCGCTGGGCACCAACCCGCGCAAGAGCACCCAGACCGGTTCCGGCGAACGCGATGTGACGGTGGAGTTCGGCGGCGTCACCTTCGTCCCGGGCGAGATGCTCTACAGCGATCACGACGGCATCGTCGTCCGCGCCGAATGATCACCCGGCGCTGACGACCCGGACGCGATGGCCCGCCAGGGCCACCACGTCCCCACCGTGCAACTGCCGACCGCGCCGCAGTTCGACCTCGTCGTTCACGCGAACCAGGCCGGCGGCGATAACAGTCTTGGCCTCCGAACCGGATTCGATGAGGTTGGCCAGCTTCAAGAACTGACCGAGCCGAATGACATCGTCATCGATCGGCACATCGACTGGATCCGACATGGGGTACATCTTTACTTCCACCGTCCGCGGGGCGCACGCCACCCCCGCGGACTCACCCGCCGACGTGCCACACTCGGGCCGCGGCGGGCCGCACACTGGTCGGATGACTTCCCCGGAAGTGCCCCACCGCGGCCACGGCCGCCTGAGCGACGTGCCGCATCTGGTGGGCCTCGTGCTGGGCGTGTTCTCGGTGCTGTGCGCGCTGTGGAGCATCTCGCCGGGGCTGCGCTACATCACCGCGGTGCCGCGGCGCTACATCGACAACTATTACTTCGACGCCCCCGACACCAGCCTGGTCACCGCCCTCATGGTCGGACTGCTCGCGGGCGCGATCGCGACCCGCAAGCGGATCGCCTGGTGGCTGCTCGTGGTCTATCTGGCGATGTTCGCGGTGGCCAACGCCCTGGACGTGAGCACCGACCACGACCCGAACTCGATGGTCGCGCTGATCGTGCACGTCGCGGTGATCGTGCTGCTGATCGCCGCGTGGCCGGAGTTCTACACCCAGGTCCGGCCGGGCGCGCTGTGGAAGGCGCTGGGCGTGCTGGTCGGCGGGCTGGCCGTGGGCTGGCTGCTGGGCTGGGGGCTGGTCGAACTGTTCCCCGGCACGCTGCCGCGCGGTCCGCAGCGCCCGCTGTGGGCGGCGGCCCGGGTGATCCCGGCGATCCTGTTCGGCACCGACAACTTCGACGGCCGCCCGCCGCATCCGGTGAATCTGCTGCTCGGCCTGCTCGGCGCGGTGGCGCTGCTGACCGCGGCGATGGTGCTGTTCCGATCGCAGCGCGCCTCCAACGCGCTGACCGGCCTGGACGAATCGGCGCTGCGCGGCCTGCTCGAACGCGCCGACGTCGAGGACTCGCTCGGCTACTTCGCCACCCGCCGCGACAAGGCGGTGGTGTTCGCGCCCAACGGCAAGGCCGCGGTCACCTACCGCGTCGAACTCGGCGTGTGCCTGGCCTCCGGCGACCCGATCGGCCCCACCCAGGCGTGGCCGCAGGCCATCGACGCCTGGCTGCGGCTGGCCGACCAGTACGGCTGGGCCCCGGCGGTGATGGGCGCCAGCGAGATCGGCGCGACGGCCTACCGCCGGGCCGGGTTGTCGGCGCTGCGACTGGGCGACGAGGCGATCCTGGAGACCCGCGCGTTCTCGCTGGCGGGCCCGGAGATGAAACAGGTCCGCCAGGCCGCCAATCGGCTGCGCAAACAGGGTGTGACCGTGCGGATCCGCCGCCACAGCGAGCTGACCGCCGAGGAGATGGCCCAGGTCATCGAGCGCGCCGACGCCTGGCGCGACACCGAGACCGAACGCGGCTTCTCGATGGCGTTGGGCCGGTTGGGCGATCCGCTGGACGGGGACTGCCTGCTGGTCGAGGCGGTCGAGGGCGAGCGCGTGCTGGGCATGCTGTCGTTGGTGCCGTGGGGCCGGACCGGGGTGTCGCTGGATCTGATGCGACGAGATCCCAAGGGCCCCAACGGGATCATGGAGTTGATGATCTCGCAGCTGGCGCTCACCTCCGACCAGTACGGGATCACCCGGGTCTCGCTGAACTTCGCGGTATTCCGTTCGGTGTTCGAGGAGGGCAGCCGGATCGGCGCGGGTCCGGTGCTGCGGCTGTGGCGCAGCGTCCTGATGTTCTTCTCGCGCTGGTGGCAGCTCGAGGCGCTGTACCGGTCGAACGTGAAATACCAGCCGCAGTGGGTGCCGCGGTTCTTCATCTTCGAGGATCGCCGCCAGCTGGTCCGGGTGGCGACGGCCAGCGCGCTCGCCGAGGGTTTCCTGCCGCGCTTCGGCAAACAGCCGGACGCGTTGGCGCACACCGGCATTCATTCGGCCGTCCCGGCGACCCTGACCGGCCTGCACACCGACGGCAGCCCGCCCGAACCGCCGGAGGAGGAGCTGGACGCGGCCCGGCCGCGCCGCCCCGAACAGGTGCGGGTGCGGATGGACAAACTCGAGCGCCTCACCGCGGCCGGGGTGGACGCCTACCCGGTCGCCTATCCCCCGACCCACACCGTGGCCGCCGCGCGGCGTTCGCCCCTGGGCACGACCGTGCGAGTCTGCGGGCGGCTGTTGCGGATTCGCGACTACGGCGGGGTGATCTTCGCGGTGCTGCGGGACTGGTCCGGCGACATCCAGTTGATGATCGACCGCGGCCGGGTCGGCGCCGAGCGGATCGCGGCCTTCGACGAGTTCTTCGACCTCGGCGATCTGATCGAGGTGAGCGGCCGGATCGGGCACAGCCGCCGCGGCGAGCTGTCGCTGCTGGCACAGGACTGGCGGATGATCGGCAAATGCCTGCACCCGCTGCCGGACAAGTGGCGCGGCCTGGCCGATCCGGAGGCCCGGGTGCGGCAGCGCTACGTCGACATGACGATCAATCCCGAGGCCCGCGAGATCCTCGCCAAGCGCAGCGCGGTGGTGCGCTCGCTGCGGGACACGTTGAGCGGGTGGGGTTTCCTCGAGGTCGAGACGCCGGTGCTGCAACGGGTGCACGGCGGCGCCAACGCGACCCCCTTCACCACCCACATCAACGCCTACGACCTGGACCTGTATCTGCGCATCGCGCCCGAGCTGTATCTGAAGCGGCTGTGCGTGGGCGGCATGGAGAAGGTGTTCGAACTGGGCCGGGTGTTCCGCAACGAGGGCGTGGACTTCAGCCACAATCCGGAGTTCACGATCCTGGAAGCCTATGAGGCGCACAGCGATTACGAGCGGATGATGCACGCCTGCCGCCAGCTGATCCAGGAGGCGGCGGTCGCCGCCAACGGCCGCTGCGTCGCCATCCGCCCCGACGAGCGGGGCGTCCCGGTGGAGGTCGACATCTCCGGCGAGTGGCCGGTGAAGACCGTGCACGGCGCGATCTCCGAGGCGCTCGGCGAGACGGTCACGCCCGAGACCGATATCGAGCGGCTGCGGGTGCTGTGCGACAAGGCGGGCGTCCCGCACCAATTCAATTGGGACGCGGGCCAGATCGTGCTCGAGATGTACGAGCATCTGGTCGAGGCCCGCACCGAGGCGCCCACCTTCTACATCGACTTCCCCACCTCGGTCTCCCCCCTCACCCGGGCCCACCGCGCCGTGCCGGGCGTGGCCGAACGCTGGGATCTGGTCGCCTGGGGCGTCGAATTGGGCACCGCCTACAGCGAACTCACCAATCCGGTCGAGCAACGCCAGCGCCTCACCGAACAATCCCTGCTCGCCGCGGGCGGCGACCCGGAGGCCATGGAACTCGACGAGGACTTCCTGCAATCCCTCGAATTCGCCATGCCCCCCACGGGTGGGCTGGGTATGGGCGTGGACCGGGTCGTCATGCTCATCACCGGCCGCAGCATCCGCGAAACCCTGCCCTTCCCGTTGGTGAAACCGCGCTGACCTAGAGCACGTGCACCGGCCGGATCTCCTCGGCCAGCTCGTCCAGCTCGGCGTCCGGATCGCTCGCGGGCCGCGACCGCAGCACCAGCACGGCCACCGTCAGCGCCGCCACCACCGACCCCGCGCCGACCGCGAAGGCGATGTGGAAGCCGCCGGTCAGCGCCTCGGCCTGGGTCGCGCCGGCGGCGGCGAGGTCCTTGGCGCGGCTGCCGGACAGGGTGGCCAGCACGGCCAGGCCGACCGCGCCGCCGACCTGCATGGTGGTGTTGGCCAGGCCCGAGGCCATGCCCGCGTCGGCGGGCGCCACGCCCGCCATGGCGAGATTCATCAGGGCCGGGAACGCCAGGCCCGCGCCGACGCCGAACAGCACCATCACCGGGAAGACGTGCAGCCAGTAGTTCCCGTCGACGGGCGCGCGGGTGAACAGCAGCAGCCCGCTCAGGATGAGCACCAGCCCGGGGGTCAGCGTGGCCCGCGGCCCGAACCGCATGATCAGCCGTTCGGAGTAGCGCACCGACAGCGTGCCCATGAGCACGGTCACCGGCAGGAAGCCCAGCCCGACCCGCATCGGCGAGAACGCCAGCACCTTCTCCATGTACAGCGTGCCCAGGAAGAACACCCCGAACATGCCCGCCACCACCAGCACCTGGATCAGGTTGGCGCCGGACACGTTTCGCGAACCGAAGATGCGCAGCGGCATCAGCGGATGCCTCGTCCACGCCTCCCAGCCGATGAACGCGGCGAGCAACGCCAGCGCCGCCGCGCCCAGCAGCAGCGTGCGGCCCGCGGTCCAGCCCAGCTCGGCGGCGGGCTTGACGATCGTGTAGACGCCCAGCATCAGCGCGGCCGTGATCAGGATCGCGCCCAGCACGTCGGTGCCCTCGCGCAGGCCCAGCCCGCGATCGTCGTCGAGCACCCGCAGGGCGGCCACCCCGATCGCGATCCCGATCGGGATGTTGATCGCGAAGATCAGATGCCAGTTCACCTCGGTCAGCACCCCACCGGCCAGCAGGCCGACCGCGCCGCCCGCCGACGCGACGAACGCGTACACGCCGATCGCCTTGGCCTGTTCGCGCGGTTCGGGGAACAGCGACACGATCATGCCCAGCACCACCGCGATCGTCATGGCCCCGCCCGCGCCCTGTAGGAACCGCGCCCCGATCAGCATGGCCTGGCTCTGCGCGATCCCGCACAGCGCCGACGCCGCGGTGAACACGATCAGCCCGGCCAGGAACATCCGCCGCCGCCCGATCAGATCGCCGAGCCGACCGACCAGCAACAGCAGTCCGCCGAACGCGATCAGATACGCGTTCACCACCCACGCCAATCCGGCCTGGGTGAAACCCAGATCGTGCTCGATCGCGGGCAGCGCGACATTGACGATGGTCGCGTCCAGCACGATCATCAACGCCCCGCCGCACAGCAGATACAACGCCGCCCATCTGCCCTTGGTCGATTTCTCCACAACGCACCTCCGCCGATCGAGTCGCCGCACGCTACCGGTCGAAAATTCGGTGGATCAACCGATTTCCGGCGTGCTCACCTATCCAGACGCGGCCGGCCGGGCGAATTCATCGGCGGCCCGCGCGTACGGCAGAGTGGAGACGTGCAGTTGGTACTCGTGCGTCACGCCCAGCCCGAGGGGGCCCGCTCCGCCGACGGCCCCGCCGATCCCGGCCTCACCGCACTCGGCGTCGAACAGGCCGCGCGCGTCCCGGCCGTGCTGGCCCGGCTCGAGGTCGGCGAGCACCGCATCACCCGGGTGGTGAGCAGTCCGCAGCGCCGCGCCCGCGAGACGGCCGCCCCGACCGCCGACAAACTCGGCCTGCCGGTCGAGGTGCACGACGGCCTGGCCGAATACGACCGGGAACTGCCCGCCTACGTCCCCATCGAGGCGGCGCGCGGCTGGGCGGGCGGCGCCGTGCCCGCCGACGCGAGCGCGCCGCCCGCCGAACTGATCGAGGAGTTCCGCGCGACCTACCGCCGCATCAAGGCCGGGCAGCTGCCCGAACAGATCGACGGCCCGGCGTTCGTGCGCCGGGTGCTGGCCGCAATCGGCGAAACCGTCTCGGCGGCGGCGCCTTCCGACACCGTGGTCGTCTTCGCGCACGGCGGGGTGATCAACGTGCTGATGCAGGACGTGCTCGGCTTGGCTCGTCCGCTCACCTTCCCGATCGACTACTGCTCGATCACCCGGGTGCTCTACTCGCGCACCGGCGCCCGCACGGCCGCCACGATCAACGAGAACGGGCACGTCTGGGACCTGCTCCCGCGCAATCTGGCCGCGGGTCAAGGCGGGCACTGAGATTCCCAGCCGATTATGAGGCTCGTCGCACCCCCGTCTCAGCGCCGCGTCGTTCGATGAGTCCCCGTGAGCCGGTGTCGGTTCGGCTCACGTTCTCGGACGAAAGGCAATTTCCGTGCTCTCTGTGAAGAAGAATTCGCGCATCGCGGCGCGGGTCGCCGTCGCGGCGGCGCTGGTGGCGCTGCCGCTGGCCGCCGTGGCCGGACCCGCCCTGGCCGACGCCACTCCGGACGCCACCCAGATCGACGGCCCCTGGCAGCCGCCGTTCCCCCCGGGGCCGCACCCGGGCGGACCGCACCGCGGTGACGGTGAGCACCACCACCATCACCACCACCACGGTCCCGATCGCCCGCTGCCGCCGACCGGTTCCGCGGGCTGAGATCGAAACGGCAAGGGCCGCTTCCTCTTTCGAGGGAGCGGCCGCCTGCTGTGCGGGGTTGGGCGCGTCCCAGCCGATTGCCAGGCCGCTTGCATCCCCGTCCCAGCGTCGGCCGCTTCGATGGAGGGCAGTGAGGCGCTGACCGAGCGGTTCACGGTCGAGAGAAAGGCAATCCATTGCGCACCAAGTCGATTCGTTCCCGCAAGCTGGCCACCCGCGTCGTCGCCATCGGAGCCCTGGCCCTGGTTCCCCTGTCCGCCGTGGCGGTACCGGCGATGGCCGCGACCACCGACGCCCCGGCGAGCTCGATCGCGCTGGACCGCGACGACCACGGCGGGCCCGGGGACCACAACGACTGGAACCACGACCGCGACGACCACCGCGGCGACCGCGATCGCGACCGTCCGGGCCCGGACGACAACGCGCCCGCGCCCGCCCCGCAGCTGCCGCCCACCGGCTCCGCGCTGTAGGAAACGCGAAACGGGCCGCTCCCGAGGGAGCGGCCCGTCGCGAAATCGTCCGTCCGGACGGAACACTCACGCCATTCCGGCGATCCAGTTGTGCATCCAGGTGATGGCGGTCTGCCCGCCGCCGACGGAGTAGTTGCCGTACGAGGTGTGCGTGCCGGTGCCGTAGAACTGCTCCAGCTGCTTGACCCGCGCCTGGTTGGCGTCGTCGGTGAGCTGGGCGCCGAGCGTCGCGACGCCGCCGTTGGACATCAGGTCGCCGATGATGGATCCGGCCTCGAGCTGGTAGCGCCACAGATTGGCCGGGGTCGCGCCGGACGCCTGGGCCAGGAAGCCCGCGAAGCGGGTGACGTAGTCCTGGTCGGCGGTCGAGCAGTACAGGTCGCCCTCGGCGCAGATCGTGCGCACCCGGTCGCTGAGGAAGCCGAAGCCGCCCGGCCGCGGTCCGCCCGCGCCCGCGCCGCCGACCACCGGGCCGACCTGGACGTCGGTCGGCGACCGGCGCGGGTCGGAGATCAGGCCCACGCCCGCGACCCGGTCCGGCGGCACGACGCTGAGCCCGGTGCCGATCTCGGCGGCCAGATCACCGGCCGCGTCCGCGCCCTGGCTGTAGCCCACGATCGCGTAACGCGTTGCGCCGCACCGGGAGGCCATCGCCTGGATCAGGCCGCGGCCGTTGTCCATGGCCTGCTTCTTCGAGGCGCCGTAGACGTCACCCTCCCAGGGGAAGGCGGTCGCCGCGTAGCTGACGTAGTCGACCTCGGTATTGCCGGGCAGGCCGCGGGTGACGCCACCCAGCATGCCGTGTCCGACCATGTCCTCCGGCCGATGATCGCCGGTCTCCCAGGTACCGGGGATCGCGACGACGTACAGGCCGGGGCAGCCGGGATCCGCCGCCGCGGCACCGGTTCCGAACACCAATCCGGACAACACCGCCGCGGCCGAACCCGCAGCCGCGACAAACTTCCTCAACCGCATACCGCTCCAGTCCAAGCCCGCCCCGGGCAACAGGGCACCCCGTCGTTTCAGCTGACATGGTGAAGCGGCCGTCTTGCGGTTCGGTAAACCCGCGGCGAACCCCGGCTGTCACCATCGACCCGAGCACACACCGACCCCACGGCGGCGCAACACCGGAGCTCAGAATAAAGGCCCCTTGCCCGCGAGGCCATTCGACGCCGCGAGAAAGTCCGATTTTCGTTGTGGCGGCACCGAAAAGGGGCGCTCACGATCGGAAGGATCGTGAGCGCCCCGGGGTCGATCGGCGATCAGCGCTGGGCGACCGTGGTCGGCGCGATCGGCGTCGGCAGCGCGCTGTCCCCCTCGAGGTAGCGGTCCGCCGCCGCGGCCGCGGACCGGCCCTCGGCGATGGCCCACACGATGAGGGACTGACCGCGGCCCATGTCACCGGCGACGAAGACGCCGGGCACGGTGGTCTGCCAATCGTTGTCGCGCTTGACGTTTCCGCGCTGGTCGTAGCCCACGCCGAGATCCTCGAGCAGGCCGTTCTTCTGCGGTCCGGTGAAGCCCATGGCGAGCAGCACCAGATCGGCCTCGAGGGTGAAGTCGGTGCCCTCGACCTTCTCGAAGCGGCCGTTGACCATCGTCACCTCGTGCGCCTGGAGAGCCGAAACGACTTGCCGACCGTTCTCCTCGCGACCGACGAAGCGCTCGGTGTTGACCGAGTACACCCGCTCGCCGCCCTCCTCGTGCGCCGAGGACACCCGGTACATGAGCGGGTAGGTCGGCCACGGGGTGGAGTCGGCGCGCGCCTCCGGCGGCCGCGGCATGATCTCGAACTGGTGCACGCTGGCCGCGCCCTGCCGGTGCGCGGTGCCCAGGCAGTCCGCGCCGGTGTCGCCGCCGCCGATGATGACGACCTTCTTACCGCGCGCGTTGATCGGCGGCAGGCCGTTCTCGTCGGTGATCGGATCGCCGAGCTGCACCCGGTTGGACAGCGGCAGGTACTCCATCGCCTGGTGCACGCCGTCGAGATCGCGGCCGGGCACCGGCAGATCGCGGGCGATGGTGGAACCACCGGCCAGCACCACCGCGTGGAACCGCTCGCGCAGCTCCGCGGCCGTGATGTCCACGCCCACGTTCACGCCGGTCTTGAAGATGGTGCCCTCGGCCTCCATCTGCGCGATCCGGCGGTCGATGAAGCGCTTCTCCATCTTGAACTCGGGGATGCCGTAGCGCAGCAGACCGCCGATGCGGTCGTCGCGCTCGAACACCGTGACCGTGTGACCCGCCCGGGTGAGCTGCTGGGCCGCGGCCAGACCGGCCGGACCCGAACCCACCACGGCGACCTTCTTCCCGGTCAGCCGCGTCGGATACACCGGGACCACCCAGCCCTCGTCGAAGGCGTTCTCGATGATCTCGACCTCGACCTGCTTGATGGTCACCGGATCCTGGTTGATCCCCAGCACGCAGGACGCCTCGCACGGCGCCGGGCACAGCCGCCCGGTGAACTCCGGGAAGTTGTTGGTCGCGTGCAGCCGGTCGATACCCTCGCGCCAGCGGTCCTTGTACACCAGGTCGTTCCACTCGGGGATCAGGTTCCCCAGCGGACAACCGTTGTGGCAGAACGGGATTCCGCAGTCCATGCAGCGGCTGGCCTGGGTGCGGAGGGTGTCGTGTGAGAAACCCTCCTCGTAGACCTCTTTCCAGTCCATCAGGCGCAGCGGCACCGGCCGCCGCGCCGGCAGTTCGCGGCTGGTGTGCTTCAAAAATCCCTGCGGGTCAGCCACGTGCGGCCTCCATGATCGCCTCGTCCACATCCCGGCCCGCCTTCTCAGCCTCGGAGATGGCGAGCAAAACCTTCTTGTAATCGCGCGGCATGACCTTCACGAAGTGGTTGACCTGCTGCGACCAGTCGCTCAGGATCCGTTCGGCGACAACCGAACCCGTCTCGTCGCGGTGCTGGGCCACGATGTCGCGCAGCCAGGTGAAGTCGTCACCGGACAGCGGCTCGACGGCATCGGCCTGCTCGGCCGAGATCCGGGACCCGAACACGCCGTTCGGGTCGTAGATGTAGGCGATGCCGCCCGACATGCCCGCGCCGAAGTTGCGCCCGGTCTCGCCCAGGATCACCACCCGGCCGCCGGTCATGTACTCGCAGCCGTGGTCGCCCACGCCCTCGACCACCGCGGTCGCGCCCGAGTTGCGCACGGCGAAGCGCTCGCCGACCACACCCCGGATGAACGCCTGACCGTTGGTGGCGCCGAACAGGATCACGTTGCCCGCGATGATGTTCTCCTCGGCGGTGAACTCGGCGGGCGCGTTCAGCGAGGGCCGCACGATCAGGCGACCGCCCGAAAGACCCTTGCCCACATAGTCGTTGGCGTCACCGAACACCCGCAGCGTGATGCCCGCCGGGACGAACGCGCCGAAGCTGTTGCCCGCCGAACCGGTGAAGGTGATGTCGATGGTGTCGTCGGGCAGACCCGCGCCGCCGTAGAGCTTGGTCACCTCGTGGCCGAGCATGGTGCCCACGGTCCGGTTCACGTTGGTGATCTTGGTTTCCAGCTTCACCGGCTTGCCGCGCTCGAGCGCGTCCGCGGCCTGGGCGATGAGCTGCTTGTCCAGCGCCTTGTCCAGCCCGTGGTCCTGGCTCTTGGTGCGGCGGCGGTCCTGGTACATGAACGCCGTCTCGACATCGTCGAGGATCGGCGACAGGTCCAGCTTGGCGGCCTTCCAGTGCTCCTTGGCCTGGGTGGTGTCGAGCAGATCCACCCGGCCGATCGCCTCGTCGAGCGAGCGCAGGCCCAGCGAGGCCAGCAGCTCGCGCACCTCCTCGGCGATGAACAGCATGAAGTTCTCGACGAACTCCGGCTTACCCGTGAACCGTTGCCGTAGAACGGGATTCTGCGTGGCCACGCCCACCGGGCAGGTGTCGAGGTGGCAGACCCGCATCATGATGCAGCCCGAGACCACCAGCGGCGCGGTCGCGAAACCGTACTCCTCCGCGCCGAGCAGCGCGGCGATCATGACGTCGCGGCCGGTCTTCATCTGACCGTCCACCTGCACCACGATCCGGTCGCGCAGGCCGTTGAGCAGCAGGGTCTGCTGGGTCTCGGCCAGGCCGAGCTCCCACGGGCCGCCCGCGTGCTTGAGCGAGGTCAGCGGCGAGGCGCCGGTGCCGCCGTCGTGGCCGGAGATCAGCACCACGTCCGCGTGCGCCTTCGACACACCGGCCGCGACCGTGCCCACGCCGGGCTCGGCGACCAGCTTGACGTGAATGCGCGCCTGCGGATTCGCGTTCTTCAGGTCGTGGATCAGCTGGGCCAGATCCTCGATCGAGTAGATGTCGTGATGCGGCGGCGGCGAGATCAGGCCGACGCCCGGCGTCGAGTGCCGCACCTCGGCCACCCACGGGTACACCTTGTGGGCCGGAAGCTGGCCGCCCTCACCGGGTTTCGCGCCCTGGGCCATCTTGATCTGGATGTCGGTGCAGTTGGTCAGGTAGTGCGCGGTCACGCCGAAGCGGCCGGAGGCCACCTGCTTGATCGCGCTGCGCCGCCAGTCGCCGTTCTCCTCGACCTCGAAGCGGGCCGGATGTTCGCCGCCCTCACCGGAATTCGAGCGGCCGCCGAGCCGGTTCATCGCGATCGCGAGGGTCTCGTGCGCCTCGGCGGAGATCGAGCCGTAGCTCATCGCGCCGGTGGAGAACCGCTTCACGATCTCGCTGGCGGGCTCCACCTCGTCGATCGGAATCGCGTGCCGCCCATGGGATTTGAACTTGAACAGCCCGCGCAGCGAGGCCAGCCGCTCGGACTGGTCGTCGACCAGGCGGGTGTACTCCTTGAAGATCTTGTACTGGCCCGTGCGGGTGGCGTGCTGGAGCTTGAACACCGTGTCCGGGTTGAACAAGTGGTACTCGCCCTCGCGCCGCCACTGGTACTCGCCGCCCACCTCGAGCTCGCGGTGCGCGCGCTCGTTGTGGTTCTCCAGGAACGCCAGCCGGTGCCGCGCGGCGACCTCGGCGGCGATGTCGTCGAGGCCGATGCCGTCCAGCGGCGAGGTCAGGCCCGTGAAGTACCGATCGCACAGTTCCTGCGACAGGCCCACGACCTGGAACAGCTGCGCGCCGCGGTAGGAGGCGATGGTGGAGATGCCCATCTTGGACATCACCTTGAGCACGCCCTTACCGGCCGCCTTGTTGTAGTTGGCGACCGCCTTGCGGAAGTCGGCGGCCAGATCGCCGGTGCTGCCCGGCATCTTCAGCGCACCGCGCTCGAGCATGTCCTCGATCGACTCGAAGGCCATGTACGGGTTGATCGCGGCCGCGCCGAAGCCGACCAGCATGGCCATGTGGTGCACCTCGCGGGCGTCCCCGGCCTCCACGACCAGGCCCACCTTGGTGCGGGTGCGCTCGCGGACCAGGTGGTGATGCACCGAGGAGGTCAGCAGCAGCGACGGGATCGGGGCCAGCTTCTCGTTCGACTCGCGGTCGGACAGGATGATGATCCGCGCGCCGCCGTCGATCGCGGCGGAGACCTGCTCGTTGATGGCGTCGAGGGCCTTGCGCAGCCCCTTGCCGCCCTTCTTGACCGGGTACAGGCCGTGCACGACCACCGAGCGCAGGCCCGGATGCGAGCCGTCGTCGTTGATGTGGACGAGCTTGGCCAGTTCGTCGTTGTCCAGGATCGGCTGGGTCAGCGTGATCTGCCGACACGACTCCGGCGTCGGGTGCAGCAGGTCGGCCTCCGGGCCGATCATGCTGCGCAGGCTGGTGACGACCTCCTCGCGGATGGCGTCCAACGGCGGATTGGTGACCTGCGCGAACAGCTGCGAGAAGTAGTCGAACAGCAACCGCGGCCGCGCCGAGAGCACCGCGATCGGGGTATCGGTGCCCATCGAGCCCAGCGCCTCACCGCCGGTGAGGGCCATCGGCGAGATGAGCAGGCTCAGTTCCTCGGTGGTGTACCCGAAGATCTGCTGCCGGATCTTCACCCGGTCGTGGGCCATGTGCACGTGCGGGCGGTCGGGCAGGTCGCCCAGCTTGGTGGGCCCGTTGTCCAACCACTCCTGGTACGGGAACTCCGTGGCCAGCTGCGTCTTGATCTCGTCGTCGCCGACGATCCGGCCCTGCGAGGTGTCGACCAGGAACATGCGGCCGGGCTGCAACCGGGCCTTCTTCACGACCTTGGCCGGATCGATGTCGAGCACGCCGACCTCGGAGGCCATCACGACCAGACCGTCGTCGGTGACCCAGATGCGCGAGGGACGCAGGCCGTTGCGGTCGAGCACCGCGCCGACGACCGTGCCGTCGGAGAAGCACACCGAGGCCGGGCCGTCCCACGGTTCCATCAGGAAGGAGTGGTAGCGGTAGAACGCGCGCTGCGCCGGATCCATCGACTCGGCCCGCTCCCAGGCCTCGGGGATCATCATCAGCACGGCGTGCGGCAGGCTGCGCCCGCCCAGGTGCAGCAGTTCCAGCACCTCGTCGAAGCGCGCGGTGTCCGAGGCACCCGGGGTGCAGACCGGGAAGATCTTCTCCAGCCGGTTGTTGCCCGCGCTGTCGGTGCCGAACACGTCGGAGTTCAGCAGCGCCTCGCGCGCCCGCATCCAGTTCTCGTTGCCGGTGACGGTGTTGATCTCACCGTTGTGCGCGACGCGGCGGAACGGATGGGCCAGCGGCCAGGACGGGAAGGTGTTGGTGGAGAAGCGCGAATGCACGATGCCCAGCGCCGACTCCACCCGATCGTCCTGGAGGTCCAGGTAGAACGCGCGCAGCTGCGGCGTGGTGAACATGCCCTTGTAGATGAAGGTCTGCCCGGACAGGCTCGGGAAGTAGACGGTCTCGCGGCCGACCGTGCCCTCGCCCGCGCCCAGCTTGCCGAGCTCGTGCTCGACCCGCTTGCGCACGACGTAGACCCGCCGCTCGAGGTCCATGCCGGTGAGCCGCTCGGCCGACCCCTGGGGGGAGGCCAGGAAGATCTGCCGGAAGGTCGGCATGGCGTCGCGCGAGAGCGCGCCCAGCGAGGACTCGTCGATCGGCACGTCGCGCCAGCCGAGCACCTCGAGGCCCTCTTCGCGGACGATCTTCTCGACGTGGTACGCGGCGCGGGCCGCCTCCCGGCGGGCCTGCGGCAGGAAGGCGATACCCGTGGCGTAGGAGCCCTCGGGCGGCAGCTCGAAGTCGACGACCGCCCGGAAGAACTTGTCCGGAACCTGGATGAGGATGCCCGCGCCGTCACCCGAGTTGGGCTCTGCGCCGGCCGCACCGCGGTGCTCCAGATTCAGCAACGCCGTAATAGCCTTGTCGACGATGTCGCGGCTGCGACGGCCGTGCATGTCGACCACGAACGCGACGCCACAGGCGTCGTGCTCGTTGGCTGGGTCGTAGAGACCTCGAGGTGCGTGCCCATAACCGGCACCGCCGGTGGGGGACCTGTGGCCAGGAAGTTGCGTCATGCCCTCTGCCTTCAAAAAAATCAGGCCTTCGAAGAATGCGGCCTTCGTCGAACGCCTCCGTCTAGACTGCGCCCGGACGTATTGGAGACCAGCGGCGCTGATGGTCTTCCGTGCAGTCACCTCTCCAGTTGTCCACCCGCTTCGGATGTCTTCGTCGGGTGCTCGGCGTTTGCGGATCCTCGCGGTTCCTTGTACGCCGCGCCGGTATCGCCCGTCGGGCTGTGTGCCACTGGCTCGTGGCCGAATCGGGCGGTGTAACCGGGCATTTCGTGCCCGGCACCAAGAGCAAACGATAAGTCAGGACCTGAGCGCAACCAACTTAGGTTGCGCTAATTAGGGCGTCTACCTGCACGTCTTCATCGGTCCTCCACTACCTGCGCGTTGTCCAGTGTAAAGCAGGCGAAGCGGATCTCTGAGTCACATTCGCCACTACACCCGTCGCCCGCGCGGTATCGCGTCCGAAACCGGGCCGTGAGTTCCGGAACACCTCTCACCTGCACCGCAGCAGGATTCCCCGCACGGATGCCGGACAAACCGCATTGTCGGACGGCTAACTTCCCGGACACCCGGGCGAGACATTCCGGATACGGACCGGACAAGCCACACCAACGTTCCGACCGTACGGCCTGCTTTTGGTTCGTGACCTTCAGCACACGAGTAGCAAACAAATGCTGTGCAATATGTCACATCACATAGGGGCACACAGGGCCGCGCTCGCCCGGACCAGCGCGGCCTGGTGCAGCGCGTCGGCCCGCCCACCGCTCAGCGCGGGAAACACGCTGGTGGACAGGCGTTCCACACAGCCCGGCCCGGCCAGATCGGCGCGGTGCTCGGCCAGCTGCGCCAGCAGTTCCCCATTGACCCGATCGATGACCGGCCGCACCGCGCTCAACTCCGGCGCCGCCGTCGGCGCGGCGGCCGGATCGACCCGCCACCGGGTGACGAGTCCGCGTTGTACCAGCTTGTTGGCCTCGATCTGCCCGCCGAACACCTGCCGCACCCGCTCGGCGTCGAGGCCCAGGCCCGCCCCGGCGCGGGCCATGGCGTCGTAGACCTCGGCCTCCCGGGCGGGATCATCGATCCCGGGGTCGCCGCCGCGCGCGGCCACCCACTTGGCCGCCGCGACCACGTCCGCGGTCTCCAGGCGTTCGAGGGTCAGTTCGACCAGTCGGTCCAGCGGCCGCTCGGCCACCGGCTCGGCGTGCGCGGGCGACGCCGGAACCCCCGCGCCCGCGCTCGCACCGAAGATCAACGCGCCCACCAGCATCCACCCGTACGCACGCATTTGCGCCCCTCCTGTTCGCCGTTCCGCTTCTCCCGAGGATAGGAACTGTTGATCTGTGAGCCTGACCACAACCGCCCCGCGGCGCTCGGTGGAACGCGGATTCCCCTGTCACCCTGGGACCCGGCTTGCGAAAACGACCGTGACACAGAGGATGTGAAACCCCATGACGGGCCTCCTCACCTGGCTCGGCGGAGCCGGACCCGGGGTCGACGACCGGCACGAACGCGCCGGTTACGCCGTCGGCGGTGCGCTGGTGGCGCTGTTCGCCGTGGTCTCGGCCGTCGTGGTGGCGCTCGCGGGCGCGAGCGCGCGGTGGCCGTTCGCGGTCGTCGCGGTGGCGGCGCTGCTCGCGGCGCTGGTGTTCGGCGCGCTCTCCCGCGCGCTCGCGACGGCCTCGCTGTCGGGCCGGATGGAATCGCGCGCGCGGCGGCGGCTGGATCTGCTCGCCCGGGTGGCGGTGGCCGCGCTGGCGGGGGCGATCGTCGCCGAACTCGCGGGCACCGTCCTGCTCGGCGGCACCGTGGACCGCGCCCTCGACGAAAGGGCAAGGCGCGACGCCGATTCCGCGCCCGCCGTGGTCACCGCGCACACCCGGCTCGACCAGGCCCGCGCCGACCGGGCCGCGCTGGACCGGACCATCGCCCAGGCGCAGGGCGAGGTCGAACAGGCGCTCGTCATCGCGCGCTGCGAATACAACCCGACCCCGGAATGTCCGCAGACCAAGATCACCGGCGTGCCCGGCACCGGCCCGGAGACCAGCGCCGACAACGCCATGCTCGACGACGCGCGCACGCGACTCACCGCCGCGCGCGACCGGATCCAGCCGCTGGACGAGGCCGTCACCGCACGACAGCACGCGCTCGACGACGCCCGCGACGCCGCGACGCGCACCGGCGACCGCGGCCTGGGCGCGCGCTGGCTGGCGGCGCACGACTACACCCTCGGCCACGGCGGCGCGCTGCTGCTGCGGCTCGCGCTGCTGATCACCGGCGTGCTGCTGGCCCTGCTGCCGTTGCTGCTGCGCTGGTGGCGCGGGGAGACCTCGTTCGATCGCCGGGTGGCCGCGCGCACGGTCACCGAGCGGGCCGAACAGGAGGCGGCCGCGGCCGTCGCGGTGAAACGCGCCGAGGTGCACGCCGCGACCGAGAACCTGCGCGCCGAACAGGAATTGGCCTCCGCCCGGCTGGCCGCCGACGCCGACGCGCTCATCGAGCGCGAACAGCAGCGCAGGCGGGTCGTCGCCGCCGTCGGCAATCTCGAGATAGGCATCAGCGAGGATCGAAAGGACGGCCCCGTGCCCGCGTCCGAGCACGACAACCTGCCCGCAATACCCGCGAAAACCAATGGCGGCCTGGAACTTCCGGTGATCGGCACGGTGCCGTTCACCGATACCGCCGCGCGCTGGATCCGGCCCTTGGTCCCCTCGTTCGTCGCCAACGCCCTCGACACCGCGACCCATCCGCTGCGCACGGTCCGGCACGCGTTCGAGGAGACCGAGGAGATCACCTTCACGCTGCGCCGCACCCGCAAGGTCACCGTCGAATCCGACGAACCCCGGCCGTCCGGCGCGGCCCGCCCGGTCACCGCCCAGGTGGTCGACGTGGACGTGCCCGGCCGCGAACTCCAGCGCCCGGAGTGATCCGCGCCACGGGCGAATCGGCTTGCTTCCCAGGATGTTTCACGTGAAGCATCTACCCTGACCGCATGCTGGGCGATGAAAAGGTCACCGCGGCCTACGCGCGCAATGCCGAATTCTGGATCGAGATCGTGCGCGAACGCCTCGACCCGCTCCAGACCGAACTCACCGATCCGGCCCTGCTCGAGGCCATCGGTCCCGCCGCGGACCTGCGCGTACTCGACGCCGGTTGCGGCGAGGGCGCTTTCGCGCGGGAGCTGATCCGCCGCGGGGCCGGGCACGTGTACGGCGTGGACACCTGCGCCGAATTCATCGCGGCCGCCCGCGCGCATCCGGAGGCGGACGCGGCGCGTTCGACATTCCTGCACGCCGATGTCGCGGATCTGCCGCTTCCCGACGGCTCCGTCGATCTGGTGGTGGCCAATCGCCTCCCGAACGGAATCGCCCAGCCGGAACGCCGATTTCACGAATTCCACCGGGTGTTGTCCCCGAACGGCCGCCTGCTGCTGCTCGGCATGCACCCCTGCTTCTACCGCGCCCGCGCCGAACGGAACACCGACGCCGATCTCCCGCTCGACGCCTACTTCGGCGTGCGCACGGTCGAGCAGCGGTTCACGGTGGCGGGGCGCGTCTCACCGTGCCCGTCCCACCAGACCTTCTACTCCCTCGAGACCTACGTCGGCATGATCACGAGCGCGGGGTTCGCGATCACCGGCCTGCGCGAACCTCGTCCGACGCCGGAGCAGCGGCGCTCCGATCCCTGGTGGGACCGGAACTTCACCCGGCCGCTGTTCCTTTTGCTCGACTGCCTCCGCCTGCGCTGACGCTCGGGCGGGCCGAATCGGCTTCGGCCGCACGGTCTTCCGACCGACCCGAGCGGGCGGCCGCGAATCCGGCGACGAGCAGGATCGCGGCGGTGATCAGGGCCGCGATGTGCACGCCGGAGACGAACGCCTCCCGGGCCGAGGTCAGCAGGGTCGTCGCCAGGTGTTCGGGCAGGGTGTGGGCGGTTTCGACCGCGCCGCCGAGGGATTCGCGGGCGGCGGCCCACCGCGCTTCGGGCAGTCCGCCCACGTCCAGGCCGTGCCGGAACACGGCCATGACGACGCTGCCGAGCACGGCCACGCCCAGCGCGACACCGGCCTCGTAGGCGGTCTCGGAGACCGCGGCCGCGGCCCCGGCCCGTTCGGCGGGCGCGGAACCCACCACGAGGTCCGCCGAAACCGTCAGGGCGACACCGACGCCCGCGCCCACCAGCACGAAGCCGGTGACGAACGACAGCACCCCGGCGTCCGGCCCGGCGCTCAGCGTGACGAACAGCGCCGCGCCGACCGCCGCCACCGCGAGGGCCGCGCCGAGCACCCGGGTCGGCCGCCACCGCCGCACCAGCCACGCCGACACCAGCGCGGCGACCATGCTCGCCAGCATTCCGGGCAGCAGCAGCACCCCCGCGCCGAGCGGCGAACGCCCCAGCACCAGCTGGAGATACTGCGAACCGAAGAACAGCACCCCGGCCAGCGCGAACACCGACAGCAGATTGGTCAGCACCGCCGTGCGGAACCGCGGCAGCGCGAACAGGTTCAGATCCAGCATCGGATCGGCCAGCGTCCGCTGCCGCCGCACGAACAGCACCCCGGCGACCACACCGACCGCGGCGATGCTCAGCGTCACCGCGTCCGGGCCGTGCGCGGCGGTCTCCTTGACCGCGTACACCACCGGCACCAGCGCCAGCATCGACAGTCCGGCGCTCACCCAGTCGAGGCGGCCCGGATTCGGATCGCGCGACTCCGGCACCAGCACCGGGCCGAGCACGACGAGTACGAGCATGACCGGCAGGTTGATCAGGAACACCGAACCCCACCAGAAGTGCTCGAGCAGCCAGCCGCCGAGCAGCGGACCCAGCGCGGCGCCGCCACCGGCCATCGCGCTCCACACCGCGATCGCGATCGTGCGCTGCCGCGGATCGGTGAACATGGCCCGGATCAAGCCGAGCGTGGCGGGCATGAGGGTGGCGCCCGCGACACCCTGGAGGACGCGCGCGGCGATCAGCATCTCCGGCGACACCGACCAGGCCGCCACCGCCGAGGCCAGACCGAATCCGGCGGCCCCGAGCAACAGCAGTTTCCGGCGGCCGATGCGATCGCCCAGCGCGCCCATGGTCACCAGCAGACCGGCGAGCACGAACGAGTAGACGTCGATGATCCACAGCAGCTGCGGCGTCGTCGGCGCGAGTTCGGCGCTGATCGCCGGGACCGCGATATCCAGCACGGTCGCGTCCACGGAGATGAGCAGCAGCGCGAGCACCAGCACGCCGAGGCCCGCCCAGGTACGGGCGGTGGCCCGGTTCGGGAGGGCGCGAGCGGTGTTCATGACTTCCTCGACTTTCCGTAGTTTTTACCGTCCAGACGGTACAGTAACAGGATAACCGTCCGGACGGTACAGTGATTCCCGTGACCACGACCCGTGACCGGATCCTCGACGCGCTCGAGACGCTGCTGGTGGACCGCGGCATGTCCCAGGTGACCCTGGAGAACGTGGCGGCCACCGCCGGGATCTCCAAGGGCGGCCTGCTCTACCACTTCAAGAGCAAGGACGCCCTGCTCGCCGGGCTGGTCCGCCGCCTCGGCGACCGCACCGCCGAACAGCTCGCGCAGGCCCGCGCCCAGGGCCGTTCGGTCGCCGAGTGGTATCTCCAGACCCCCAACCTCGACAACGACTCCGACGCCCTCGAACTCGCCCTCTACCGTTCGATGGTCGCGGCCATGCGCACGGTCGAGGGACCGCAGGACGACGAGGACGACGAGGTGCGCGGCGCCCTGACCGAGGTCATGTCCTCCTGGAACGACGGGCTCACCGACGAACTGGACGATCCGGTGCGGGCCGACCTCATCCGCCTGGTCGGCGACGGCGTCTACCTGCGCGCCCTGCTCGGCCTGCCGCCGATTCCCGCCGAGCGCTACCGGGCCGTCGTGGCGCGCCTGCTCGACCGCTGAAACCGGCGTTCCGGCGGATAGACTCGGCCCCGTGTGTCCAGCCGCTCCGGGTCGGGCCGGGCTGTCGTCGGCGCCGGCCGGGGAGGCCGTGCCCATCCGCCCGCTCGGCTCCCGGGAACTGCTGGACCTGCCGTTCGCGGTGATCCAGGCCGATATCCGGGTGTTCGCGGGGCTGATCGCACCGGTCCTCGCGGGGGCGGTGGGCGCGGTCGTGGCGATCACCGCGGCGGGTTCGGCGGCCACGGCCGGTTCCGACGGCGGAACCGCTTGGGCGGCAATCCTTTCCACCGCGGTGTGCGTATTGCTGCTGCGGTTCTACGTGCGCGGGGTGGCGACGCCGGTGGCCTGGGCCCGGATCACCGGGGGCCCGCTCGGCTGGCGGGCGGCACTGCGGGAGTTCACTTCTCGCGTCCGGCCCCTGCTGAGCTTCCAGGCCGGATACACCCTGACCGGTATCGGCGTGCTCCTGCTGGGCGCGCCGCTGCTCATCACCCTGCTGCCCGCGGTGGTGTGGCTGGGCCGCCTGCGCGCGACCCGCTGCACGACGGTGCCCGTCCTGTTCGCCGAGAACGCCCCGTACCGAATCGCCGCGACCCGCGCGAAAGTCCTTGCCGCCGGGGCCGAATGGCAGCTCGCGGGCATCTGGCTCTACCACCGCGGCCTGCTGGCGGTGCTGGTGGTCCCGCTGCTCGGCATCCCCCTGTTCCTCTCCGACTTCTCCGGCACCCACCGCTGGGCGATGATCACCCTGACCGTCATCGTCGTCCTGACCCTGGCCACCTTCGCCGAACTGGTCGATTCCACCACCCGCCTGGTCGCCTACGTGGACCGCCGCTGCCGCCGCGAGGCCTGGGACATCGTCCTCCCCCAGGGAGGGCCGACCCGATGACATCACCCGAGAACCCCGGGCCCCGCCCCGAGCCCACGGCCGCGGATCGAGCGGGTATCCCACCGTCCACGTCCGAGGCCACGGGGAGCGCTGCGGCCGCGCCGCGATCAGGGTCGGCGGCGGAGGACGCTCCGGCCACGCCGCGACCGGGGTCAGCGGCGGAGGACGCTGCGACCGCGCCGCGATCGGGGTCAGCTGCGGAGGGCGCTCCGACGACGCCGCGGCTGGGACCGGCGGCGGAGCATCTCGCGGCGGCCGAGAGCGCGGCGGGGAGCGGGGATTTCGACGCGGCGGTGCGGGAGCGGTTCCGGGCCGTGGTGCGGGGGCTGGAGCAGGGCGGGGTGCTCGAGGTGCGGCGGGCGCGGACCGCGCACGAGACCGCGGCGGCGGCCGTTGCCGCAGTGCCGGATCGGGCGGGCGAATTGCCCGGTGCGGCACGGGGTTTCGACGAGATCGTCTACGGCGGGCGGGCCGCCACGCCGGAGGAGTACGAGCGGCTGGCGCGGGCGGACAGTTTCTCGCACGCGCCGCCGCCTCCGCCGGAGCCCGTGGAGGTCGCCGAGCGGGAGCGACAGCCGCGGCGCTGGCGGCCCCCGCCGTTGCCGGAGCTGTTGCGCAGCCCCAAGTTCTGGGCGTTCGTGCTGGTCGCGCTCGCGATCGCGCTCATCGCCTATCTGCTGCTGCGCCTGGCCGCCGCCCCGACCGCGCCGCCGCCGCAACACGTTCCGTCGCCGGGCCGCCCCGAACTGCCCCGCCCGGATCCCGGGGAGGGCAGCGATTCGATCTTCGAGCGACTCCCCGCCCGGATCGCCTTCGGCGGACTGCAACTGCTGATCTGCGCGGCGATCGTGGTGTGGTGGCGGGCCCGGCGGCGCGGCGCGCTGGTCCCCGAACCGCGTCCGGTCGAGGTGCCCGCGGGCGAACTGCTCGCGGGACAGGCCCGGCTCTACCGCCGCTCCGGCGACCGCGACCACGTCGCCGCGAAACTGCGGGCCGCCGCGCTGCGCCGGATGCGGCCCACCCTCGGCCTCGCGCCGGACGCGCCGCCGGACCGGGTCGTCACCGCCGTCGCCGCGCGCACCGGCGCGGATCCGAATGTGGTGGGCGCGGCCCTGTTCGGGCCGGTGCCCGACGATCGGACCCTGCAAACCGTTGTCGCACAACTGGATCGCATCGAATCGGAGATCGGATGACCACGGTGGACACCAACCACACCCCGACCGCCGAGGACGCCCACCGGGCGTTCGGGGCGTTGCGCGCCGAGATCGGCAAGGCCGTGGTCGGCAACGACCAGGCGGTCACGTTCCTGGTCCTGGCGCTGCTGTGCCGGGGGCACGTGCTGCTGGAAGGCGTTCCGGGCGTGGCCAAGACGCTGCTCGTGCGCGCGCTGGCGACCGCCCTGGACCTCGAGCACGCGCGGGTGCAGTTCACCCCCGACCTCATGCCCGGCGATGTGACCGGTTCGCAGATCTACGATCCGCATTCGGCGGAGTTCACCTTCCGGCGCGGTCCGGTGTTCACGAATCTGCTGCTGGCCGACGAGATCAATCGCACACCCCCGAAAACCCAATCGGCGCTGCTGGAATCGATGGAGGAACGGCAGGTCTCCGTCGACGGCACGCCGCGGCCGCTGCCCGAACCGTTCGTGGTGGTGGCCACGCAGAACCCGATCGAACAGGAGGGCACCTACCCGCTGCCGGAGGCGCAGCTGGACCGGTTCCTGTTCAAGGTCGACATCCGATTGCCCGGCCGCGACGACGAATTCCGCATCCTGCAACGCCACGCGGCCGGATTCGATCCGCGCGATCTGGCGGCGGCCGGGCTGCGGCCGGTCGCCGGGGCCGGGCACATCGCGGCCGCCCGGACCGCGGTCGGACAGGTGACGATCGCGCCGGAGGTGCTCGCCTACATCGTCGATCTGTGCCGGGCCACCCGCGCGTCGACGGCCGTGCTGCACGGGGCGTCCACGCGCGGCGCGACCGCGTTGATGGCCGCGGCGCGGGCGCTGGCCTGGCTGCACGGACGGGGTTTCGTCACGCCCGACGACGTGAAGTTCGTCGCGGTCCCGGTGCTGCGGCACCGGCTGCAACTGCGGCCGGAGGCCGAGCTGGACGGGGCGACGGCCGAGGGCGTGCTGGCGTCGCTGCTGGCCTCGGTTCCGGTTCCGGTGTAGCCGATGGTCGTCACCGGTCGGCTGGCCGCCCTCGCCGCGGTGGCGGGGGTGGTGGTCGTGGTCGCGCTGCCGTCGTGGATCGGGGTGGTGGTGGCGACCGGCGTGCTGGTGCTGCTGGCCGCCATCGATACGGTGTTGGCGGGCAACGGTTCCGGGCTCGAACTGTCGCGGCCGGAGTTGACGACCGTGCGGACCGGGCGCGCCACCGAGGTCGAGTTGACCATGGTGAACACCGGGACGCGGACGCTGCGGGGGCTGGTGTGGGACGCGTGGCCGGACAGCGCGGGGGCCGAGTATCGGACCCGTCGAATCCGGTTGCGGCCCAACACCAGAACGCGCTCGACCACGACGCTGCGGCCGACCCATCGCGGGGACCGCGTGGCCGGGCCGATCACGGTGCGGCTGTTCGGTCCGCTCGGGCTGGCCGGACGGCAGCTGCGGCGGGACGTGCCCGCGCGGGTCCGGGCGCTGCCGCCGTTCCGCGGTGAGCGGGTGCTGGCGGCCAAGGTGCGGCAGTTGCAGCAGTTGGAGGGCCGCACGGTGATGAACGCGCGCGGTCAGGGGTCGGAATTCGACTCGTTCCGCGAATACGTCGCGGGCGACGATGTGCGCGCGATCGATTGGCGGGCCACCGCCCGCGCCACCGATGTCCTGGTGCGGACCTGGCGGCCCGAACGCAATCGCCACGTCCTGCTGCTCCTCGACACCGGCCGCACCGCCGCCGCCCGGGTCGGCGCCGGCACCCGGCTCGATGTCGCCATCGAGGCCGCACTGCTGCTCGGCGGCCTGGCCGCGGCCGCCGGGGATACCGCCGACCTGCTCGCCTTCGACCGGGAACCGCGCGCCGAGGTCCGCGGCACCAGCGGAAAGGCGTTGCAGCCCAAGCTCATGCACGCCCTGTCCGGCGTCGTCCCCACCCTCGTCGAGACCGACACCGCCGCCCTCATCCGCACGGCCCTGCAACGCGCCCGCCGCCGCAGCCTCATCGTCTGGTTCACCGCCCTCGACCCCGCCCTCACCGACGACACCCTCCTCCCCACCCTCACCAACCGCCACCGCGTCCTGCTCGTCTCCCCCACCGACCCCGACCTCGCCACCGCCGCCACCGACCACACCACCCTGCCCGCCCTCTACACCGCCGCCACCGCCGAAACCCTCCGCGCCGAACGCGCCCTCACCCGAGAACGCCTCCGCCGCAAGGGCATAGCCGTCGTCACCGCCGCCCCCACCCACCTCCCCGAGGCCCTGGCCGACGAATACCTCGAACTCAAACGCTCCGGCGCCATCTGACCACCGAGCCCACGAACCCAGCCGCACCCTTTATTCGGATCCGCACCCTTTCTAGCGCCCTGGAACGGGTGCGGATCCGAATAAGGGGTGCGGCTGGGTTGGTGGGGGTGGGGTGAGGGCGCGGCGTTGGCGTTCGGCGGTGAGGGCGGCGAGGAGGTGTAGGGGTGGGTAGTTGGGGGGTGGGGGGGTGGCGAGGCGGTGGCAGGCGGTGGTGAGGAGGGCGTGGGACAGGGCGGCTTCGGTTTCGGGGGTGAGGGTGCGGTGGCGGGCGAGGTATTGGCGGATGGGGAGGGCCAGGTCCTCGGTGAGGGGGGTGAGGTCGAGGTGGTGGGTCCAGGGGAGGAGCCAGGGCGGCGGGGCGGCCAAGGCGGGCAACGGGATTCGGGTGCGGTCGTGGATGACGACCGTGCCCGCGAGGATGTCGCCGACGCGGCGGGCGCGGGGGGAGCACAGGGAGGTGACGACGGCGACCGCGCCCAGGGCGCCGAGGGCCCAGAAGTCGACGATGGCCCCGGCGAGGCCCCGGGTGAGGGCGTGGCGGAAGTCGACGGGGCCGCCGTCGGAGCGGACCACGCGCAGGCCGAGGATGAGTTTGCCCAGCGTGCGGCCGCGGAGGAGGGTTTCGAAGGCCACCGGGTAACCCGCCACGACGGTGACGAAGACGACGAGCATGGCGGTCTCGAGCCAGGCGACGTCGGGTTCGAACCGGAGCAGCAGCGTCACCACGCCGACGAACAGCATCCACGCCAGCACGACCTGCACGACGACATCGATGAGGAACGCGGCGGCCCGGGTGGGGATCCGCGCGATCGGCAGCTCGAGGGCGACGGCCTCGCCGGTGATGAAGACGGCCATGGTGTCCTCAGCCTAGGCGCTGACGCACCGGCTAGCCTCGGTACGAACGACGAAGACGGGGAGGCCGCCGATGGACGTGGACGCCTACGCCTGGACGCAGCGCCCGGCCTGGGACCGGCTCGACCGGCTGAGCAGGCAACGCCGCCTGACCGGCGCCGAGGCCGACGAACTGGTGGCCCTGTACCGCCGCACCTCCCAGCAGCTGGCCCGGTTGCGGGCGCAGTCTCCGGAACCGGAGTTGATCGCGGGGCTCAGCGCCGTGCTGGCCCGCGCCCGCGCGCGGATCCTCGGCTCGCGCGGCGACACGATGCGCGAACTCGGCCGGTTCCTCACCCATCGCTTCCCGGCCGCGCTGTACCGGGCGTGGCCGTGGTGGGCGGCGGTCGCGGCGGTGTTCCTCGCGACCTCGGCGGGGCTGGCGGTCTGGGTGGCCGGAGCCGGTTCGGCGCGTAGGGCTCTGGGCCTGCCGCGCGACACCGACGCGCTGACCGCGCCGGGCGGGGCGTTCGAGACCTATTACTCCGAGCATCCGCACGACGCCTTCGCCGCGCAGGTGTGGACCAACAACGCGTGGGTCGCGGCGGTCGCGCTGTTCACCGGGTTGTTGATCCTGCCCGCGGCCTACGTGTTGTTCATGAACGCGCTCAATCTGGGCGTCTCGGCGGGCCTGATGGCCGACGCCGGGCGGCTCGACGCCTTCTTCGGCTTCATCCTGCCGCACGGAATGCTGGAGCTCACCGCCGTTTTCGTGGCGGGCGGGGCGGGGCTGAAGCTGGGATGGACGCTGGTGGATCCCGGCCGGTCCGCGCGCGCCGACGCCCTGGCCCGGCAGGGCCGCGCGACCGCGACCATCGCGCTGGGACTGGTTGGGGTGCTGCTGGTCTCGGGGCTGATCGAGGGATTCGTGACGCCCAGCGGCTGGCCCGCGCCCGTCCGCATCGGAATCGGACTGCTGGCCGAGACGGCGTTTCTGGGATACGTGTTCGTCCTGGGCAGGCGGGCGGCGCGGGAGTCGACAGCTACCGATCCGCTCATCTTCGGCTAATGGAGTTCGCAGTATTGCGATCGCGGTGCGGCGAAGGATTTGTCGAACCGGTTCGGACATACCGGATTTGAGGACCACTGGCCGCAGCGAGTCCAGCTCAGCTGCGGCCAGCGTTACCGACAACTCTACACAATCGTTATCGCTATGCAACCTCCCCCACCGGGCCCGAGCGTATACGTGACCGTCCCGAAACCACCCCTCCGACAGCTCTCTTGACACCCCCGCGCAAATTCTCGGCGTCCTACCGGTGGGCGCTCGGGAACGCGGTACTCGCGATACCTCACAAACCGCCGATAACGGGTGAGATCTCCGGTGGAAGAGTGTGATTTTCACATTTGCCACAACCAGTGGCGGCCACCATCCGGTGGCAATACATGGCCGTCTAGCTGGGGTTTTCCTGAGACAACCGAAGGTGACCAAAAGGTCGCCAATCAGAAAACAAACCCGAAGTCTGTTAACTCCGGCCAATACGAGACATGCGACCGGCATTGCAGATTCGATCGCTGATGTCCACTCCTTTTCATTGCCCGGAAGGCCGACCGGCATGCGTATAACCCACGCCCGCAACCCTTTCGATCGACCCGATCCCGCAACCCCGTCTGCGACGAAGATCACAGTCCCCCGGGCGTTTGGCCGGGGTGCTCAACCCACTCGAACGATGCCGCTGATCGTGCCCTGCAGGATCCGGCCGTCGCGGGTGATGAGGGGCGCCATCTGCAACGGATCCTCGGCCACGGTCCCCGGCAGCGGACTGCGCGCGACCACGTCCCCCGTCGCGGGATCGACGGCGGTGAACTCGAATCCGTCCAGCGGCGTGGTGTGCTCGGGCCCGATCCGCGCGACGGTGTAGACGAGATCGTCGGCGGCGGACAGGATCGGCACCGCCGAACTGCGAACCGCGTTGTCCCACACCGTGTGACAGCCGTCGCCGTCCACATCCACGCGGGTCATACCGCCGGTGAACGCCGCCGTCGGCGGGTCCGCCGGTCCCGCGCCCTCCGGCACGGTCGGATAGGGGTAGCCGTAGGTTCCGGCGACCACGACCGTGCGGCCCAGGCCGATGGGCGCGTTCTCGCTGCCCGCCCCGCCGCGGGTGAGCACCGGCCGCGCGCACACGAGATCACCCGTGCCGGAACGGAAGACCAGCAACCGCACCGGCCCGGCGGCGTTGTCGACGATGGCGACGTAGTCCGCCCCGGTCTCGGGTCCGAAGTACACCGGCGTGGATCCGGTGCCCCAGCTGAGCTGACCGGGCTTGCGGGCCGGGCCGCGATCGTAGGGGGCGCGCCAGCGCACGTGCGGCCGCCCGGCGACGGTGTCCAGCTCGTAGAGCGCGAAGGTGGTGGCGACCGCGACCTTTCCGTCGGGCGTGGCGGAAATGCTGTTCGCCACCTGTTCGCCGGCGGGCAGCGCGACGGTCGTCACCGCCCCCGCGAGGTCGACGCGACCCACCACTGCCCGCGCGGTCGCGAACCACACCGCCCCGGCCGCGTCCGGCACCAGCCCGACCACGCTGTCCCCGTCGGGCACCGCGCCCGACAGATCCACCGACTCGTCCACCCGCAGGCGCCACGCCCCGGCGGCGTCCCGATCGTGGGCGATCCGCGCCAACCGGCGCTGCCCGTCCACGACCACGAGCCGATCGCGGTGATCGAGATACGCGTACACGCCGCCGAGCAGACCGCCCTTGGGCAGCGGCAGCGCGGCCAGCGGCGTACCCGGACCGTTCGGATCGAGCAGATACACCGTCGGCACCTGTCCGGCGATCGTGGTGCACAGCGCCACCACCAGACCGTCCGACCCCTGCAGCAGCGTGGGGCAGGCGGCGGCCAGCGGGAGGATCGTCGCCGCGACGGGCCGCGCGCCGGGTCCGGCGAACGGGGTCGCGTCGGAATTCCCGGCGTCGGCGTGCATGGTGGCCGAACCCTGCGGTCCCAGATAGGGATTCGGGGCCGCGAAGGGTCCGGAGGCGGCCGCCGCGGCCGGGGACGTGGCGGCGAGGACGCCGGCGGCGACGGCGGTGGTCAGCGCGCCGAGGGCACGGGGGCGAACGCGGGTGGGCACCCCGCGATCCTGCCTGTTCGAATACGGATGCGCATCAACCGGATTCCTGTATCGATCCCCACAGCGCGCACGGGCATCCGTTTCCCCAGAATTCGTGCGATCAACCCTGCGAGCGGCGAAGATTACCGCGTGCGAACGAAATTCTCCTCGGAACTCGCGGCGCTGACCGGCGAGCTCGAGCGCCTGGCGAGCCTCGCCCACGAGGCGACCGAGCGGGTGGCGGTGGCGGTCGGCGAGACCGATCTCACCGCCGCCTACGAGGTGTTCGCCCTCGACGAGAAGCTCCAGGAGAAGTACGGCGCCTGTGAGAACCGCGCGGTGATCCTGCTCGCCCTCGAGGCCCCGGTGGCCCGCGACCTGCGGCATGTGGTGAGCGCCATCCAGATCACCGAACACCTGTCCCGGATGGGCTGGCTCACCAGTCGCATCGCCGACAGCGTCGTCCGCCGCTACCCGCATCCGGTCGCCCCACCCGAGATCCTCGGGCCCCTGGCCGAAATCGGTTCCCGCACAACGGCTCTCGCGGCCCGCGCGGTCGAGGTCATCGCCGCCGGCAAACTCGACGCCGACACCGAACCCGTCGCCCCCGATCCGGCGCTGCCCGAACTCCACCAGCAGGTCCGCACCACCCTCACCGCCCCGGACCGGCCCTACGACAACGCCACCGCCGTCGACCTCGCCCTGCTCGTCCACCACTACGAACGCTGCGCCGAACACTGCGTGCGGATAGGCCGGTTGATCCGCTTCTTCCACACCGGAATTCCGCTGTCGGCCCAGGCCGGTGCGGAGTGATGCCGCGAACGCGTAATCGCCGTCCCGATCCGTGACGACCGCGGCGCCGAATCAGAGGAGTCGGTGATTCGGCTACTGCGAACGAGGAGACAGGGTGCGGCACTGCACGGCTATGTGGTCGGTCGGTATCGGAGCGGTGGTCGGCGCTTCGTTGGGGTCCATCGGGGCGAGCCCGGTTTCGGCGGCCGAACCCGATACGGTGTCCATTCAGAAATTCCGGATCGATGACCAGGGGCGGGCGATCATGACGATCGACTACAGCTGCGCCGAACGACCCGAATTGGAACGCCTGGTCGTGCGCGGCGGGGTGCAGGAGAACAAGGAGAAGTTGGACCCGGACCGCACGGGCAGCGGAGCGGCCGACGCCCGCTGCGACGGGGAACGGCACACGGTCGTTCTGGACGTCTACGCCGGGGGTGGACGGAAATTCACCCCGAACGGCCATGGCGAGGCGGTGGCGGTGCTGACCACGTGGGATGCGAGGATCGTTCTCCGCGGCCCGGTCATGAAATACTGACGGCCCTTCAGCGGAGATCCGCGCACAATCGGTCGATTTGCGCCTCGGTGATATGAGGCATCGTGATCAAATGTGCCCGGCCGTCGCTGATCATCAGATTCCAGCGCTCGGCGATATGCTGCTCGGGGGCGTCGAAGAGGACGGTATTGCTGTCGCTGAGGCGCTGCGGATTCCGGCCTTCCGCGCGTAGCCGCCGCTCGGCGTATTCGGCGACCTCGAGGCACCGCCGGACTCGTTGCCGCAAACCGGAAACGCCGAGTCGGCGCAATTCGTACCAGAGCAGCAAGGGCGTGAGCGCGTCCCGGGAGCCGGTGATCGTATCGTCGTCGCTGCCCACCGCCACGCCCGTATTCCGAATGGCCTCCACATCCGATCGGTGGGCGAGTACGACGCCGGACGGCAGTGGTCCGCCTATCATTTTGTGGCCGCTGATCGCCAGGCTGTCGGCACCGGATTCGAAGGCCCACGGGCGGCGGCGCGGACCCAGGGCGGCCAGCAGTCCGCCGAACGCGGCGTCGGAATGGATATGGAAATCCTTTGTGCCGGAATCACGAAGGGCCGCACGGATTCCGGGGATGTCGTCGAACGCGCCGCCGGTGGTGGTGCCCACCGTCGCGAGGACCACGGCCGCCCGCCCCGAGTTCTCCGCGAGCGATTCGGCGAACTTCTCCGTATCCATCGCCTGCTCGGCCCCGACCGGGATCAGGACGGTCTTCATCCGCAACAGCCTGCCGATCTTCGATATCGAATAGTGCGCCGCCTCCGAGGCGTACAGGATCGAGTCCGGGAAACGCTCCCGGCCCAGATAACATCCGAACAGATTGGCCTCGGTGCCGCCGCTGGTGAGGTAGCCGAACGCGTCCGGTGCACCGGCCAGGCGCGCGAAGAATTCGATCACGGCCCGCTCGAACGGCTTCGTGTGCAGGCTGTACTCGCTGGCCTTGCCGGGGCTGCCGACATTGTTTCCGTGCACCGACAGCAGGCGGGCGAACGGCTCGTAATCGAAATCCAGATTGACCGGGAAACCGAGCATACGGTCGCGTTCGGCCAGCATGCCCGCGGCCAATTCGGTGATCATGATCGCGTCGCGTTCGGATCCGGCGGGAGTTCCCGCGGGCTCGTCCGGAATCCGAACATCGGCGTCATCGGGTAAATGCAACATGCTTTCAACCATTCGGTGATCGGCGAATAATTCCGTTCTGCATCACGAAATCCACTCGCCCCAGTACTTTGATATCTGTCACGGGATTGCCCGGGCAGGCGATGAGATCCGCGGTGGCCCCGACCCGTATCCGGCCGAGATCGGGCCGGCCCAGCAGATCGGCGGCGACGCTGGTCGCCGAGCGCAGCGCCCGGTACGGATCGATGCCCACGTCGATCATGGTTTCGAATTCGCGCCAATTCTGCGCGTGCGGGAACATTCCCGCATCCGTGCCGAAGACGATCGTGGCGGCGCTCGCGCCGATTCCTTCCGCCGCCGCCCGCATGGCGGGCGCGTACTCGCGGAATTTGTCCCGCAGGCGCGGATCGGGCCAGAAACCGTCGTCATCGATCTTCTCGATGAAATAGCGCTGCACGAACAGGGTCGGTATCAGGTACACACCGCTTTCCTCGATGAGCGACAGCGTGGCGGCATCGATGAGTCCCGCGTGCTCGACGCCGCGGACTCGGGCCTCGATGGCCCGCCGCACGGACGTGCTGTTGAAAGCGTGGGCGGCGACCGGCCGACCCATATCGGTGGCCGCGGCGACCAGTGCGGTCATCTCCCGTTGCGTATAGCTGGTGGCGGTCGGCTTGTCGACGGACGAGGTGAAGCCGCCGCTCGCCGCGAATTTGATCCAATCCGCCCCCAGCCGAACCTGCTGGCGAACGCGGAGTTCGATGGCCTCGACTCCGCTGGCCAACGTGCCCACATCCCGGCCGTAGGCGGTCGCGACGGCCGGTTTCTTGTCCCCGTGTCCCCCGGGCGGGGACAGGATATTCGGCGCGACGAACAGCCTCGGCCCGTCGATCAGCCCATCGTCGACGGCATCCCGCAGAGCGACATTGATCCCGCCGCGGCCGCCGAGATCGCGGGCGGTGGTGAATCCGGAGTGCAGCAGCGTCCGCATCGCCGACAGGGAGCGCAGCGTCTGCATTTCGACCGGTTGCAGATCGAATTGCTCGTCGACCAGGTGCACATGGCAGTCGATGAAGCCGGGCAGCAACGTCCGCCCTTGCAGCACAACGTGATTCGCGCGCTCCCCCCGATCGTCGGGTGATTCCTCGATGCGCACGATGGTGCCGCGGTCCACCGTCACCGCGACGGGGTGCGGGCGGATCGCGGACGTGCCGTCCCACCAGGCGTCGGCGCGAATGGTGAGCGCCTCGTCGTTCTCGAACACTCGGCTCGCCTCCCCCGTTCAGACCTGCTCGGTGGCGTCGAATACCGCGTCGCTTTCCCTGCTCACCTGGCGGAGATAGCGGTCTTGTTCGGCGGTGTTCTCGTCGATTCGCAGGCCCATTGTCGCCAGCTTGTCGCGGGCGATCTCCTGTTGTAGATCCCGCGGTAATTCGTACACGTCGTTCTCGAGCCTTTCGTAATTCTCGGCGAGATATCGGATCCCCGCGGCCTGGGCGGCGAAGCTGATATCCATCAATTCGGGCGGATGACCGGCGGCGGCGGAGGTATTGATGGGATGCCCGTCGCACAGCAGGTAGCGTCGCCGGCCGGTGCGATCGCGGTACTGGGTGACCATCGGCAGGAAGGGAATGGCGGAAACCGACAGCGTCCGCAGCGCCTCGGTATCGATCTCGTTCGGACTGTGCCCGGCGTTGGCCAGCACGACGCCGTCGCGCATTCGGGTGAGCGCGGCCTCGGTGATGATCTTCGTGGTTCCGGTCGCCGTGACGAACAGCTCTCCGAGTTCGGCCGCCTCCGTCATCGGCAGCAGACGGAAGCCGTCCATCACCGCGTCGAGGGCGCGCAGCGGATCGGTCTCGGTGACGATGACATCGCCGCCGAGGGCCCGTATTCGCTCGGCCACGCCACGGCCGACGAATCCGTATCCGGCCACCACGCAACAATGTCCGGGCAGGCAGAAATTGGTGGTCCGCTGGAGTGCGTCGACCGTGCTCTGCCCGGTGCCGATCCGATTGTCGAAGACCTGTTTGATGGGCGTTCCGTCCACGCCCAGAACCGGGAAACGGAGGCGACCGCGTTCGGCCATGCTGCGCAGCCGCAGCACCCCGGTGAGGGTGTGCACCGACGCCGCCCGAATCCCGTCGATCAATTGCGAGAATTCGTCGTAGACGAGACCGATCAGCGCGTCCGCCTCGTCGATGATCAGCTGGGGGCGGCAGCGCAGCGTTTCCCGCTGGTGTTCCTCCGAGCCGCTCGAATCATCATCGGGCGAGCCGAGAACGCGGATCTCGGAGTGGTTTCCGAGCCAGCGCACGATATCGTCGTCGGTGGACATGGGACTCGAGCCGCACATCGTCACGTCGGCGCCCGCGTCAGTCAAGGCGAGCAGCAGCGGGACCGATGTTGCGATCAGGTGCAGGTCCGCGGCCACCCGCCAGCCCCGCAACGGTCGTTCCGCCGCGAATCGGGCGCGGCACTCCCGCATGAGCGGCATCCGTTCCTGTGTCCACGCCACCTTCTTCTCCGCGCGCGCTTCCCTCGTGGTCATCCGGATTCCTTCCGCCGGGGCACCGGCTCTGAACATCGATCTGAACGGATTCTTCTGCTTCCCCTGGAATCGAGGCGATATCGAGTTCGTTCAGCAGGCCGACGAACCCGCGGGCGAACGGGGAATGGCGGGTCGCCGCGCTCACCTCGTCCCAGTCGACCTGCTCGCGCAACGGGCGCGAAAGACGAAGGAGCGGGCCGAAATCGCAATGCTGCTCGCTGAGCGACAACAATTTCAGGACGAGCAGATCGGTGGCGGCGAGAACCGGCATCACCACGGATTCCACGAGCAACGGGTCGGCGCGGGCCAGCATTTCGGCGGTGACCGGCAGCCCGGTCGGGCGGAACAGGAAATCGACCATGCACGGGCCCGGCCCGGCGTCGTCGTCGAACGCCTTGATGAGCCAATCCTCCGGCGGGTGGACCACGCGCAGACCGGCGGCGGCGAGCGCGGCCTCCACCCGCGGTAGATCCGTTTCCAGCACAACGAAATCGACGTCGTGCGGTTCGGACCAGCCGCCGCGCGCGTAGGAGGCCAAGCTACCGGCGAGCGCGAAATCTATATCGGCGGCTTTCATCACCCCGGCGACGCGCTTCATCGTGTCCAGAAGAAAGGCGGTAGACGACATCGGGGCCTCCTGAATACCCGCGCGGCCTCCGTGAACTGGATCCGGGCGGGTAATGACAAACGCCGATCGGCCGACAGCGGCTTGCGCCCGCGGCGATGAATGAGTCGGACTCCGGACTCGATGGGCTGCCCTGCTGAACCCGTGTATTTCAGCCTAATGAGAGGATGGAAGTAATTCAACAACTATCCGGCAACTTTCGGCCGGGCCCGGCACCCCCGTCGGTACGGCTCGATGGCCGAAGTCTGCACTCGAAGCCCGGTCCATCACACCGCAACCGAGTTCCGCCCGGTATCTTCGAGATCGGCAATCCGTGGGACGATGAGAGGGTCACGCATCCCCGAGGCGGAGGACGGTCGGATCATGCTCAGTGTGCTGCCCTACGGCGAATGGAAGAAACGGCCCGATGAAATAGATTCCTTTCCGCGGGTGCGAAATGATGTCGAGGCGCTCGCCTATGCGAACGAGAATTATTCGGAGGTCTCCGAACCGATTGTCGTCGTGGAATCACACCACCGCCTCGCGCCGCGGATCAGATTTCTCCAGCAATCGCTGGACAAGGAGTTCCGGGAGGTGTTGTCGCGGCCCGCGCTCGCCGAGCGGCTGGATCTGGTGCCGCATGTCGAAGGCGGCTGGGCGCAGTCGATCTGGACCTCGTCGGCGAGCGCCCGGCCGGACGGCTTCCCCGGGACCAGGCCGACGAGCACCGCGCTGCACTACGTGCTGGGGGCGGGCGACCGGTCGCGCTGGCACCGCCTCGCCGCCGATGAACTCTGGCTCTGGCAGCGCGGCGGCACCCTGCGCTTCCTGACCGCGGGCAATGCGGAGCGGCCCGCGGCGGATCCGGACGCGCGGCTGCTCGGCCCGGACCTCGACGCGGGCCAGGCGCTGCACATTCTCGTTCGCGGCGGAACATGGATGGCCGCCGAACCGGCGTATCCGGCGGAGACCCTGATCGCGTGCATCGCCTCACCGGGATTCGACAACGACGACTACGAACTGCTCTGAGGTTCGGCCCTCGCGGCGCACGCGATCATGGACACAGAAAAGTCGGGCGGTTCCCGAGGGAACCGCCCGACCTTGTTACCGTGGTGGGCGAAGGGGGACTTGAACCCCCACGTCCCGAAGGACACTGGCACCTGAAGCCAGCGCGTCTGCCATTCCGCCACTCGCCCGAGCGACTGGAAGACCGTATCACGGGGGCGATGCCGGAATGAAATCGGCTGGTCACCCGGCTCGACGGGGTAAGGGAACTCGGCGGGAGCGCCGAGAGTTACAGGTGTGGAGGATCGTGGATATCATGCAATCACCGTGTCCATTCGACGACACGCCCATTTGGCGTGTCGCGGAATGGTGACAGTCGAGGAACGCGCACCGAAGGGAGGCCGAGATGGGCATCGTGTCGCGCTTCGAACGCCGCCTGCAGGGTGCCGTCGGTGATGCCTTCGCCCGCGTGTTCGGCGGCAGTGTCGTCCCCCAGGAGGTGGAGGCGGCGCTGCACCGCGAGGCGGCCGATCAGGTCACCGAACTCGACGGCGGGCACCTGCTGGCTCCCAACAGCTACGTGATCACCATCAACCCCTCGGACCTGCGGCAACTCGATGCCGATCACGAACTCACCACCAAGGCCTTCGCCAAACATTTGCAGGACTACATCCGCGAGCAGGGATGGCAGACCTACGGCGAAGTACACGTCGAGTTCGAGGCATCCCCTACGCTGCACACCGGACAGTTCAGGACGCGCGGCCGGGTGGACCCGGACGTGGGCCGCGCGAGCCCTGGACGACCCCGACAACGAACCGCGCACCCGCAACCAGGAGCTGGCCCCATGACGCAGAACTCAGGCTACGACCCCAGCCGCGAGCCCGCGGAGTCCGATCCACGCAATCGCGGGTACGCACCGCCGCCCGCGGGTCGTGCCCCGCAGGGCGGTTATCGCGACGACTACGGTCGCGGCGGCCAGTACCCCGCGGACTACGCCGCGCCGGACGCGCAGCAGGGCTACGACTACCAGAACGGGTACGACTACCAGCAGGGTGGCGCGGCTTACGGCCAGCAGGGTTACGACCAGGGCGGCTACGGCCAGCAGGGCTACGCCGACCAGGGGTACGCCCAGCCGGGTTACGAACAGGGGTACGGCCAGCAGGGGTACGAACAGGGCGGTTACGCCGACCAGGGGTACGGGCAGCAGGGCTACGCCGAACAGGGGTACGCGGACCAGGGGTACGGCCAACAGGGCTACGCCCAGACCCCGGGCGGGTACGACCAGGGCTACCAGCAGGGTCAGGCCTATCAGGCACCCGGCTACGAACAGGGCTACGCCGATCAGGGGTACGCGCAGCAGGGCTACGCGGACCAGGGGTACGCCGATCAGGGTTACGGCCAGCAGCCGGCCGGATACGGTCAGCCCGCCCCGGCGCAGCAGCCCCCGCGCAGCGGGTCGGGCTACTCGGCCACCCTCCAGCTCGACGACGGCAGCGGCCGGACCTACCAGCTGCGCGAGGGCAGCAACATCATCGGGCGCGGCCAGGACGCGCACTTCCGGCTCCCGGACACCGGCGTCTCGCGCCGTCACATCGAGGTGCGCTGGGACGGTCAGGTGGCCATGCTGTCGGACCTCGGTTCCACCAACGGAACGCTGGTCAACGGTTCGCCGGTCCAGGATTGGCAGCTCGCCGACGGTGATGTCATCCGCGCCGGACATTCGGAGATCCTGATCCGGATCGTCTGATCCCGTAAGCTCGCGCGTGCAGGGTCGCGGGACGGCCCGTCGGTTTCGTCGGCCGTATCGTGCTCGCGACCGGTCGTCGGCCCTATGATGCTGCCAACATCGCTCGGCGGCCGGGCCGTGCTGACCCAGCACGCCGGTCGCGGGGCAGATCCGTACCTACGGCACCGGTCGAACAGGAGGTGGAGCGCCGTGCAGGGACTGATCCTGCAACTGACCCGTGCGGGCTTCCTGCTGCTGTTGTGGCTGTTCGTCTGGGCGGTGCTCCGCACCCTGCGAAGCGACATCTACGCGGCATCCGGCATCCGGATCCAGCCCCGGGCCGCGCGCGGTTCCGCGGTGCTGCCATCCTTCAGCCGTGGCCAGAAGGGCGCCAAATATCTAGTGGTGACTCAGGGTTCACTCGCCGGCACTCGCATCACGCTCGGCACCCAGCCGGTGCTCATCGGGCGTGCTGACGACTCCACGCTGGTGCTCACAGACGACTACGCCTCGACCCGGCACGCGCGGCTGTCCCAGCGCGGCGACGACTGGTACGTCGAGGATCTGGGCTCCACCAACGGGACCTACCTCGATCGAGCGAAGGTCACCACGCCGGTCCGAGTTCCGCTCGGCACCCCTGTCCGTGTCGGCAAGACAGTGATCGAGCTGCGATCGTGACACTTGTTCTCCGCTACGCAGCGCGCAGCGACCGCGGTCTCGTCCGGGCCAACAACGAGGACTCCGTCTACGCCGGCGCGCGACTGCTCGCCCTCGCCGACGGCATGGGCGGGCACGCCGCGGGCGAGGTGGCCTCCCAGTTGATGATCGCCGCGCTCGCGCATCTCGACGACGACGAGCCCGGCGACGATCTGCTCGGCAAACTGGATCGCGCTGTGCGCGAGGGCAATGCGGCCATCGCCGATCAGGTCGAGGAGGAGCCCGAACTGGACGGGATGGGCACCACGCTCACCGCCATCCTGTTCGCGGGCCGCAAACTCGGCCTCGCCCACATCGGCGACTCCCGCGCCTACCTGCTGCGCGCCGACGAACTCACCCAGATCACCCGCGACGACACCTTCGTGCAGTCGCTGGTCGACGAGGGCCGCATCACGCCCGAGCAGGCGCACACCCATCCGCAGCGTTCGCTGATCATGCGGGCGTTGACCGGCAACGAGATCGAGCCCACGCTGATCGTGCGCGAGGCCCGCGCGGGCGACCGCTACATGCTGTGCTCGGACGGTCTCTCCGATGTGGTCAGCGACGAGACCATCGCGAACACGTTGCGGGAGGGCAACACCGACGAGGCCGCCGACCGGCTCATCGAATTGGCCTTGCGCAGTGGCGGTCCCGACAACGTGACCGTGGTCGTCGCCGACGTCATCGATCTCGACTACGGCCAGAGCCATCCCATCGTCGCGGGCGCGGCCTCCGGTGAGGACGAGGACACCCCGCCGCCCAACACCGCCGCGGGGCGGGCCGCGGCCATGCGCCCGCCGCGCAGCGCGCCCCGCCGCGCCGCGGTCACCCCCGACCCGCCCGAACCCGGCAAGAGTCACCGGCTGCGCTGGATCGTCCTGTCGCTGGCCCTGGTCGCGGCCGTCGCGGTGGGACTCGTGGTGGGCTACAAGATGATTCGCGGCAACTACTACGTCGGCGCCGACAACGGCACCGTCGTGATCATGCGCGGGCTGCCCGGTTCGGTGCTGGGCTATTCGATCCGCGACGTGGATCAGCAGGCGTGCGTGACGCGCGAGGGCAAGCTGACCCTGATGCGGCCCGGCGCGGGCTTCCCCAGCGGCTGCCAGCGCCTCGAGGTCGCCGACCTGCGCCAGACCGGCCGGGACAAGATCTCCAACGGCCTGCCGCCCGGCGGATTCGACGACGCGCGCCGCCAGCTCGAGACGCTGACCAGCACCGAACTGCTGCCCGTGTGCGTCCCGCCCGCGCCGCCGGTGATCCCGCCGGTCGTGCCGCCGTCGAACAATCCCGCCGAGCCCCCGGCGAATCCGGCGCCGTCCTCGGCGGCGCCCACGCCGACGAACAACCCCGCCCAGCAGCCGTCGACGTCGCAATCGCCCGCCGCGCAGACCCCGGGGGAGAACTGCAGGAAGGCGGACTGATGTCCGCACCGGCACCGCCGTCCGCCGGGGCCTTTCCGAGTCCGCCCGGTGGATTCGCGCCCGCGCCCCCGCCCTCGACCCGCCGCAATATGGAACTGTTGCTGCTGGCGGCGGCGGTGATTCTCATCACGGTCGCGCTGGTGTTGGTGGAAGCCAGTCAGGATCAACGGATTTCGTGGGATCTGGCCACGCTGGCGGTCGCGTATCTGGCGCTGTTCGCCGTCGCGCATCTGGCCGTGCGGCGGTTCGCGCCGTTCGCCGATCCGCTGCTGCTGCCGATCGTGGCCGTGCTCAACGGCCTCGGGCTGGTGCTGATCCATCGCCTGGATCTGGCCGACGAGCAGACCGCGGCCTACAACTCGTGGCCGATGCCGAGCGCGAACGCCGACGATCAGGTGCTGTGGACCGCGCTGGGCATCGTGGTGTTCATCGCGGTGCTGGTGCTGCTGCGCGACTACCGCACGCTGGCCCGCTACGGCTACACCCTCGGCCTGCTCGGACTGGTCGCCCTGGTGGTGCCCGCCCTGCTGCCCGCGGCGTATTCGGAGACCAACGGTGCCAAGATCTGGGTGCGATTACCGGGATTCAGCGTGCAGCCGGGCGAATTCGCCAAGATCGCGCTGATCGTGTTCTTCGCCGCGGTGCTGGTGTCCAAGCGGGATCTGTTCACCGCGGCGGGCAAGCACGTGTTCGGGCTGGAGCTGCCGCGGGCGCGCGACCTCGGCCCGATCGTGGCGGTGTGGATCCTGTGCGTCGGCGTGCTGGTGTTCGAGAAGGATCTGGGCACCTCGCTGCTGATCTTCGCGACCGTGCTCGCGCTGCTCTACATCGCCACCGAGCGGGTGGGCTGGCTGCTGGTCGGCGCGGCGCTGCTGGCCGTCGGATTCGTGTTCGCCTACAACGCCTTCGGGCATGTGCGGGTGCGGGTGTCGACCTGGCTGCATCCGTTCGCCGACTACAACAACACCGGCTACCAGATCTCGAAATCGCTGTTCGGGCTCGCGACCGGCGGGCTGGCGGGAACCGGACTGGGCAGCGGACGGCCCTCGCAGGTGCCGTTCGCCAAGACCGATTTCATCGTCGCGACCATCGGCGAGGAACTCGGGCTGATCGGGCTGACGGCCGTGCTGCTGCTGTTCACGGTGCTGGTGCTGCGCGGGTTGCGCACGGCGCTGGCGGTGCGCGACAGCTTCGGTAAGTTGCTCGCGGCGGGATTGTCGTTCACGCTGGCGGTGCAGGTCTTCGTGGTCGTCGGCGGGGTCACCAAACTGATTCCGCTGACGGGGCTGACCACCCCGTTCGTGTCCTACGGCGGGTCGTCGCTGCTGGCGAACTACGCCCTGCTGGCGCTGCTGGTCAAGATCTCCGACGCGGCCCGCGCACCCGCGCCGATCCGGAAACGGGAACCGGCGCCGATCGCCGAGGCACCCACGGCGATGATCAACCCGGCGAAGGGGGAAACGGTATGAACACACCGCTGCGCCGCGTCGCCATGGCCGTCATGCTCATGATCGTCGCGCTGCTGCTCAATGCCACGTATGTGCAGGTGATCAAGGCCGACAGCCTGCGCAACGATCCGCGCAACTCGCGGGTGCTGCTCGACGAGTACTCCCGCCAGCGCGGCCAGATCTCCGCGGGCGGAGCGGTTCTGGCGAGTTCGATCGCCACCGACGACCGGTACAAGTACCTGCGCACCTACCCGACCGACCCGGCCGCGTACGCGCCGGTGACCGGTTTCTACTCGATGCAGTACGGCAGCACCGGATTGGAGCGGGCCGAGGATTCGGTGCTCAACGGATCGGACAGTCAGCTGTTCGGGCGACGGCTGATCGATCTGGTGTCCGGGCGCGATCCGCGCGGCGGCAATGTGGTGACCACGATCAATCCGGTCATGCAACAGGTCGCCTACCAGCAGCTGACCAGTAAGGGCTATACCGGTTCGGTGGTCGCGATCGAGCCGAGCACCGGCCGCATCCTCACCATGGTGTCCACCCCGAGCTACGATCCGAACCAGCTGTCCGGCCACGACGGCGCCAAGAGCACCCAGGCGTGGGAGCAGCTGTCCGCCGACACCAAACAGCCGATGCTCAATCGCGCTGTGTCGCAGACGTATCCGCCCGGGTCGACGTTCAAGGTCGTGGTCGCCGCGGCCGCGCTGGCCCAGGGCGTGAAGACCGACGACCAGTTCACCGCGGCCCCGAACATCACCCTGCCGGGCACCGCCACCACGCTGGAGAACTACAACGGCACCACCTGCGGCGGCGGCGCGACCGCGACCATGCTGGAGGCGTTCCGGCTGTCCTGCAACACCGCGTTCGCCGAGATCGGGATGCGGGTGGGCGCGGCCAAACTCAAGGACGAGGCGGCGGCGTTCGGGATCGGCAGTCATTCGGGTATTCCGATTCCCGTGGCGGACAGCACCGTCGGGACCATCCCGGACACGGCCGCACTGGCCCAGACCAGCATCGGTCAGCGCGATGTCGCGCTGACCCCGCTCGACGACGCGGTCATCGCGGCCACGGTCGCCAACGGCGGCGTGCGGATGGAACCGCATCTGGTGGACCAGTTGCAGGGCCCCGACCTGAGCGAATTGTCGCGCAGCAAACCGGTTTCGGTCGGTCAGGCGGTGAGCGCCCCGGTGGCCTCGCAGCTGACGGCGATGATGATCGAATCGGAGAAGCACACGGTCGGCGGCACCGACGCCCGGCCGTATCAGATCGCGTCGAAGACCGGCACCGCCGAGCACGGCAGCGATCCGCGCAACACACCGCCGCACGGGTGGTACATCGCCTTCGCGCCGGCCCAGAACCCGAAGATCGCGATCGCGGTCATCGTCGAGAACGGCGGCGATCGCGGCACCGCGGCCACGGGCGCCTCGGTCGCGGCGCCGATCGCGCGGTCGGTGCTCGACGCCGGAATGCAGGGGGGCTGACCTCATGAACCCGCTGAACACCCTACGGGGGCTGCAATGCTGAACAACGGTGCGTTGATCGCGGACCGGTACCGACTGCACCGACTGATCGCCACCGGCGGCATGGGTCAGGTGTGGGAGGCGCTCGACACCCGGTTGGACCGCCGGGTCGCGGTGAAGGTGCTCAAGGCCGAATTCTCGGCCGACCCGACCTTCCGGCACCGGTTCCGCACCGAGGCCAAGACCACCGCGCAGCTCAACCACCCGGGCATCGCGGGCATCTACGACTACGGCGAGACCTTCGACGCCCAGGGCGGCGAAACCGCCTATCTGGTCATGGAATTGGTGCAGGGCGAACCGCTCAACGCCGTGCTCAACCGGCTCGGGCGGCTCTCGGTCGCGCAGGGTCTGGACATGCTCGAGCAGACCGGCCGCGCCCTCGAGGTCGCGCACGCGGCGGGCGTGGTGCACCGCGACGTGAAGCCCGGCAACATCCTGGTGACGCCGACCGGTCAGGTGAAGATCACCGACTTCGGCATCGCCAAGGCGGTCGACGCCTCCCCGGTCACCAAGACCGGCATGGTGATGGGCACCGCCCAGTACATCGCCCCGGAACAGGCCACCGGCGAGGACGCCACCGCGGCCAGCGACGTGTACTCCCTCGGCGTGGTGGGCTACGAGGCGCTGGCCGGGCATCGGCCGTTCAGCGGCGACGGCGCGCTGACCGTGGCGATGAAGCACGTCCGCGAGGCGCCGCCGCCGATGCCCGCCGATCTGCCGCCGAATGTGCGCGAGCTCATCGAGATCACGATGACCAAGGATCCGAGCCGCCGGTACCGCAGCGGCGGCGAGTTCGCCGACGCGGTCGCGGCGGTGCGCTCGGGTCGCCGTCCCCCGCCGCCGCGCGGTGGCGGCACGCCCGGCACCGGCGCCGCCCGGGTGCTGCCGCCCGCCGTCGGGCCGACCGCGGTGCTGCCGCGCGGCGAATACGACCGCTACGCGGCCGCGAATCCCGGTGCGACACAGGCACAACGGGTCGGTCCGACCTCGGCCATGTCCGGCGGCCCGCGCACGGTGCCGCCCGCGGACGACCGGTCGGGCTGGACCGGCACCCAGAAGGCGCTGGCCGGACTCGGCGTCGGCGCGGTGGTGCTCGGCGGCCTGGCCGCGTGGGTGCTGCTGAGCGGGAAGCCGCCGGAATCGACGCCGACGGTGAACAAGCCGACCGTCGTCGTCACCACGACCACGACCCCGCCGCCGTCGCGGACCACCACGACGTACGAGGAACCCACCACCGAGGTGGCCCCGCCGCCGGCCCGCCCCACCACCGAGGCGCCCACGACGACGACCACCCCGCCGCCGAGCACCACCACGCCACCGCCGCCGACCACCACCCCGACCCGGACCACCCGCCAGTCCACGACAACCGCACGGACACCGCAGGTTCCGGGGATTCCCGGCCTCGGCGGCGTACACGGTAACTTCAACGACAGCGACACCAGCGGTACCGGCACCAGCACCGACAGCAGCACTCCGGCCACTCCATCGCAAGGACTGCCATGACGACCCCGAAGAATCTGTCTTCTCGCTACGAACTGGGCGAGATCATCGGATTCGGAGGCATGTCCGAGGTCCACAAGGCGCGCGATCTGCGGCTGGGCCGGGATGTGGCGATCAAGGTGCTGCGCGCGGACCTCGCCCGCGACCCCACCTTCTACCTGCGCTTCAAGCGGGAGGCGCAGAACGCGGCGGCGCTGAACCATCCCGCGATCGTGGCGGTGTACGACACCGGTGAGGCCGAGGTCGACGGCGGCCCGCTGCCCTACATCGTGATGGAGTACGTCGACGGCGAGACGCTGCGTGACATCGTGCGCGGCAAGGGTCCGCTGCCGCCGCGGCGGGCGATGGAGATCATCGCCGACGTCTGCGCCGCACTGGATTTCAGCCACAAGAACGGCATCGTGCACCGCGACATGAAGCCGGCCAACATCATGATCAACCGGCAGGGCGCGGTGAAGGTGATGGACTTCGGCATCGCGCGCGCGATCGCCGACAGCTCCAATCCGATGACCCAGACCGCCGCGGTGATCGGTACGGCGCAATACCTTTCGCCCGAGCAGGCCCGCGGCGAGCAGGTCGACGCCCGCTCCGACGTGTACTCGGTCGGCTGCGTGCTCTACGAGATCCTCACCGGCGAGCCGCCGTTCACCGGCGACTCCCCCGTCGCCGTCGCCTACCAGCACGTGCGCGAGGACCCCAAGCTGCCCTCGCACGTGCATCCGGGCGTGCCGCGCGAACTGGATTCGGTCGTCCTCAAGGCGATGAGCAAGAATCCGGCCAACCGGTACCAGACCGCGGCCGAGATGCGCGCCGACCTGATCCGGGTGCTGGGCGGTCAGAAACCGCAGGCGCCCATGGTCATGACCGAGGAGGACCGCACCACCATCCTCGGCAGCATCGACTCCCCGCCGCGCCGCTACCGCACGGTCGAGGGTGCCGACGACACCGCCGAACAGCCCCCCGCCGAACCCGGCGGTTCGCGCCGCGCGGTGCTGCTCGGGGTGCTCGCGGCCGTCGTGGTCGCGGCGATCGCGGCGTTGTTCTGGGTGTTCGGCCCGGGGGCGGGACCGGAGCAGACGGCCATCCCCGATCTGTCCAACAAGCCCGCGGCCCAGGCGCAGGACGAACTCCAGAAGGCGGGCTTCGCGGTCGCCATCCAGCAGAAGGCCGACAGCAAGATCGCCGTCGGCAATGTGATCTCCACCCAGCCGCTCGGCGGTTCGCGCGCGCCCAAGGGCAGCACGGTCACCGTCCAGGTGTCCACCGGACCGCAGCCGGTCCAGGTGCCGCAGCTGGCCCAGCTCACCCAGCAGCAGGCCGAGGAGAAACTCAAGGCCCAGGGCCTGCGGCTGGACGGACAGATCAACCGCGACTGGTCCAGCATCGAGGACAAGGACAAGGTCGTCACGACCAATCCGCCCGCCGGATCCAAGGTCGACATGGACAGCGCGGTCAGCATCACCCTCGGCAAGGGCCCCGAACAGGTCCGCGTTCCCGATGTGGTGGGTCAGCAGATCGATGTGGCCCAGCCCAATCTGGAGAAGTCCACGGGCTTCAAGGTCGTGATCAAGAAGGTGCCCTCGACCCGCCCGGACGGCGAGGTGCTCGCCACCGATCCGCCCGGCGGCTCCGACGCCGACAAGGGTTCGACCATCACCGTGCAGGTCGCCACCAGCGACAAGTTCCCGATGCCGGATCTGCGCGGGATGAGCGCCTCGCAGGCGGTGGACGCGCTGCGCGCCCAGGGCTGGACCGGATCGATGGCCCAGGTGACGCAGAACAACCAGACCACCCTCGACGCGAACAGCGTCGGCAAGGTGGTCAACCAGCAGCCCGCGCCCGGCGTCCAGTACCCGAAGAACGGCACGATCAACATCTGGGTGGGCGTGCTGCCGCTCGGCCCGCCCTGAGCTCAGCTCAGGCGCAGGTGGCGGTTCATCGACATGGCCTCCTCGGCCAGATCGGTGAGTTCGACGACCTCGACGCCGCGTTCGCGCAGGCGCTCGACGCCGACGCAGTTCTCGACGAAGGTGCCCGGCTCCCGCCAGGCGATGACCACGCGCGGAATGCCCGCGGCGAGAATGCGTTCGGTGCAGGGGAGGCGGTCGGGCGACGCGCGGCGCGAACAGGGTTCGAGGGTGCTGTAGAGGGTGGCGGTCATCAGGCGCGGGTCGTCGCCGAGTTTGTTCAGCGCCGACTCCTCGGCGTGCACCTTGGCGTCGGTGTCGCGCGAGAAGCCGTGTGCCAGTTCGACATCGCGCGCGTCGACGACGACCGACCCGACCGAGAAGGCCGTCTCGCTGGGCGGGCACAGCCGGGCCAGGCCGATGGCGTGGTGCATCCAGAATCGATCGGTCACGGTGGGGTTCCGTTCGTTGTCAGGTAGCGCAGCAGCGCGATATCGCCGACGCGGGTGACGTCCGCCAATGTCATTCTGCGCCCGGATCCGCCGGGGAACGCGGCCGGACGCAGGAAGCGCGGCGCGGCCGGATCGCCGACCAGAATGGGCGCGATGGCCAGGCACAGTTCGTCGGCCAGGCCCGCGGCCAGGAATTCGGTGTGCACGCGACCGCCGCCCTCGACCATGAGCCGCCGCACGCCGCGCGCGCCGAGATCGTCGAGCAGCGCGGCGAAGTCGACTGTCTCGCCGAGGCTTACGACCTCGGCCGAATCGGGCAGCGACGCGCCGAGCCGCCGCGCGCCGATATCGGTGGTGTACACCAACTTCCGATCGCCGTGCTGCCAGAACCGCAGGCCGGGGTCGAGCGCGCCCGACGCGGTGACGGTGACCTTGAGCGGATGCTCCGGTTTCCCGGCCGCGACGCGGGCGGCCCGGCGTTCGGCGGCGCGGACCAGCAGCCGCGGATCGTCGCGCCGCAGCGTCTGCGCGCCGACCAGGATCGCGTCGGAGTCCGCGCGCACGGCGTCCACCCGATCGAAGTCCGCGGGATTGGACAGCAGCAGCCGTTCCGGCGCGGCGTCGTCGAGATAGCCGTCGACGCTGACCGCCGCCGACAACAGCACATACGGTCGGCTCATGCGTCGATCACAGCACGACGCGCTCACACCAGCGCGGCGACCTCCGCCTCGAGCCGCTCGATCAGCCCCTCGGCGGGTCGCTCGCCGCACACCTCGAGCCAGTTGGCGAGCATCCGGTGCCCGCCCTGGGTGAGCACCGACTCGGGATGGAACTGCACGCCGTGGATGGGCAGTTCGCGGTGCCGCAGGGCCATCACGATCCCGCTCTCGGTGTGCCCGACGACCTCGATCTCGGCGGGCAGCGTCTCCGGGAGCACGGTCAGCGAGTGGTAGCGGGTGGCCGTGAACGGATCCGGCAGACCCGCGAGCACGCCCGAGCCGAGATGGAAGACCGAACTGGTCTTGCCGTGCAGCAGTTCCGGCGCGCGGGTCACCGTGCCGCCGAACGCCGCGCCGATCGCCTGATGCCCCAGGCACACGCCGAGCAGCGGCGTCCGCCGCCGGGCGCACGCGCGGACCAGCTCGATGCTGGCGCCCGCCCGATCGGGGGTGCCGGGGCCGGGGCTGATGAGCAGGCCGTCGAACTCGGTGACGACGTCGTCGACGTTCGCGAGATTCGGATCGTCGTTGCGCCACACGGTCGCCTCGGCGCCCAGTTGTCCCAGGTACTGCACCAGGTTGAACACGAAGCTGTCGTAGTTGTCGACGACCAGAACACGCATGGTTCGAGGGTACGTGCCACCCCGACACGCCGTCGCGGGGAATACCCGGCGACCCTCGTGACAACGGTCCGGGCCGCATCCGTCGGCGCAGCTGGGATAGCCTTTAGGCAGACCCCGGCCCCGCGCCCCCGCCGGAAGACCCGTACGCCAACACGAGGACGTCATGCCCAAGTCGAAGGTCCGCAAGAAGACCGATTACACGATCAACCCGGCCAGCCGTACCCCCGTCAAGGTCAAGGGCGGTCCGTCGCCGGTCTGGTACGTCGCCGTCATGCTCGGCTTCATGCTCGCCGGGCTGGCCTGGCTGCTGGTGTACTACCTGGGCGCCGATCACATCCAGTGGATGAGCGATCTCAACGCCTGGAACTTCCTGATCGGCTTCGGTCTGATGGTCGTCGGCCTGATCATGACCATGCGGTGGCGGTGACGCGGATCCCGCGCTGACCTGACACCTGTGTCATTCATGCACACCTGTGGATGACCCTGTGGACAACTCGAGGAGTGATTGGGGACCGTGACGGCAGCCGAACCCGAGTCCCGGCTCGAATGGTCCACTCCCCCGGCCGCGCTCGCCGCGGCGGGCGTCGGGGGTGTCGCGCTGATCGTGGCCGCGGTCCTCGCCAGCGACGGGCCGAGCCGTTTGTTGATCGGCCTGGCGGCGGTGCTGCTGCTCGGCCTCACCGCCCTGGGCCTGCGGCAGCGGCCGCGGCTGCGCATCGTTCCCGGCGATCCGCCGCTGCTGATCGTGCGCGGACTGACCGGCCCGGCCGAATATCCGCCGCAGCGCATCCTGCGCGCCCGGGTCGTGGGTTTCCGCCGGTTGGGCCGCAAGGTGCCGAATCTGGAACTCGACGTCGACCAGCACGGCGACGAGCGGCTGCTCATCTTCGGCCGCTGGGATCTGGGCGCCCATCCCGAGGACGTGCTCGACGCCATGCGCGCCCACGGCCTGGTGCCCTAGCCGAATCTCACAGCGCCCGTTGCACTCCCGCCGCGACGATCACCACGAGCGTCACGACCGCGACCGCCGCCACGGCCGCCCAGCCGATCGCGCGGGCGGACTCCGGCGACCGGGCTTGTAACCACTGCGGCGCGAACAGGATTCCCGCGGTGGCCGCGGTGCCCGCCGCGAGCCCGCCGAGATGTCCCCACAGCGAGATGCCCGGCAGCGACACGCTGATGAACAGGTTGATCGCGATCAGCACCAGCATCTGCACCGGAGACTGCCGCAGCCGCAACAGGATCACGGTCATCGCCCCGAACAACCCGTAGATCGCGCCCGACGCGCCCGCGGTGGAACTGAGCGCCGGAGCGAGCGCGAGCGCCGCGGCCGAACCGCCCAGCAGCGACACCAGATACACCGCCACGTACCGGGTCCGCCCGAGCACCGTCTCGGTGTCGCGGCCGAGCACGTACAGGGCGAACATGTTGATCAACAGATGCACCGGCCCGAAGTGCAGGAACCCGGCGGTCAACACCCGCAACCACTCGCCGTGCCCGACCAGCGGCGGGATCAGCGTCCAGTCCCGGAAGATCGGGGACAGATCGTTGTCCAGCAGGCTGCCCGCCTGCGCCGCGGTGAGCGCGAAGACCGCGACATTGAGCGCGATCAGCGCGTAGGTCACCACCGGCGTCGGCCGAGTGGGCGCGACGGCCCCGGCGACGGTCCGCACCGGTCGCACCTGCCCCTCGGCCTGCCGGACGCAGTCCACGCAGTGCTGGCCGACCGCCGCCGACCGCAGGCAGTCCGGACAGGCCGGCCGCCCGCACCGGGTGCAGCCCAGACCGGTGACGCGGTCGGGATGGCGATAACAGGTCGGTGCGGGCGGCTGCGGATTCACCAGTGGGTCTCGCTCAACTGATCGTGACGGTGGAGATGACGATCGGCTCCTTGGGCCGATCGTTGCGGTCGGTCGGCGCGGCGGCGATGGCGTCGACGACCTTGCGGGAGTCCGGATCGACCACCTCGCCGAAGATGGTGTGCTTGCGGTTCAGATGCGGCTGCGGACTCACCGTGATGAAGAACTGCGACCCGTTGGTTCCCTTCCCGGCGTTGGCCATACCCACCAGATAGGCCCGGTCGAAGCGCAGCTCCGGATGGAACTCGTCGCCGAACTGGTAGCCGGGTCCACCGCGGCCGGTACCCGTCGGGTCACCGGTCTGAATCATGAAACCCTCCATCACGCGGTGGAACTCGACCCCGTCGAAGAACGGACCCGAGTCGCCGCCCGACGCGTTCTTCGTGGTGTACGGCGCGGAACCGTCGGCCAGGCCGATGAAGTTGCGTACCGTTTTCGGGGCGTGGTTACCGAAGAGCGCGATCGCGATTTCGCCGAGGCTGGTGTGCAGGGTCGCCACGGCCGTCTGATTCGGTGCAGTCACCGCAACATCGTGCCATGCACCCGCGCCGACCCGGCGCTACGGCACGTGGACCGCACCGTGCGGGGCCGATCCGTTGGTCGAGTAGCCCAGCCGGGGCGGCTCGGCGGCCGGTTGCGGGAGTTGCGGACGGCGGTTGGCCACCAGCCAGGCGGCCCCACCCGCGAGCGCGACGACGACGGCGATGATGAGCCGGTTGCGCAACCGGCCGGATTCCCGTGGGCTCCCCTTCGACATGCGACCACTTTGGCACAGGCCGCCGCCGCCCGCAGTAAGCGCAGGTCGGCGTGCCTCATCGGCTGACCGTCCGCTTGAACTGACGCAGCGACAGCGGCACGAACACCACCAGGATCGCCACCACCCAGATCAGCGTGGTCGCCACCGGATGCCGCATCGACCAGACGTCCGGCGGCGGCGCCAGCGCGCTGGTGTTGCCGAACAGCTCGCGGGTCGCCTGGGTGACCGCCGAGACCGGATTCCATTCCGCGAACGCCCGCAACGGGCCGGGCAGCGTATCGCTCGGCACGAAGGTGTTGGCGATGAAGGTGAGCGGGAAGATCACCATGAAGCTGGCGTTGTTGAACACCTCCGGCGTGCGCACGAGCAGTCCGACCACGGCCATCAGCCACGACACCGCGTAGGCGAACAGCAGCAACAGCACGTAGCCGAGCACGGCGTCGGCGAACGACCCGCGGATCCGCCAGCCCACCAGCAGCCCGGTCACCGACATCACCACCAGGCTCACCACATTGATCGCCACGTCGGCGACCGTGCGGCCGATCAGCACCGCGGCCGGGGCCATCGGCAGCGACCGGAACCGGTCGATGATGCCCTTCTGCATATCCTCGGCCAGGCTGGAACCGGTGAAGGTGGCACCGAAAACAGAAGTCTGCGCGAAGATTCCGGCGATCAGGAACTCCCGGTAGGAGGTGCCCTCGAGTTTGATCGCCGACCCGAAGATGTAGGCGAACAACAGCACGAACATGATCGGCGACAGCGTCGAGAAGATCAGCACGTCGGGCACCCGCCGGATCTTGATGACATTGCGCTTGGTGATCGTGAGGCTGTCCGACACCAGCATGCCCACGCGTTCGGTGAACGAGGGCCGGTCGGCCAGGGTCGCGGTGCTCATCGGGCTTCTCCCTCGGTGGCCTTCTGCAGTTCGGATTCGTCGACCCCGGACGGCTCCTCGGCCTCGTGCCCGGTGAGGGTGAGGAAGACGTCGTCCAGCGAGGGCCGCCGCAGGCCGACGTCGTGGATGCCCACCCGGTGCGCGGTGAGCCGGCCGATCGCGTCGACCAGGGCCTGGGAGCCGTCGTCGACCGGGACGATGATGCGGCGCAGGCCCGGTTCGAGGTGGATCTCGCCCACAGCGAGACTCGCCAGCGCCTGTTGCGCCGCGCCCAGGCTGTCGACGTGGTCGACGGTGAGTTCGATGCGGTCGCCGCCGACCAGGGACTTGAGCTCGTCGGCGGTGCCGCGCGCGATGACCCGGCCGTGGTCGATGACCGCGATGGCGTCGGCGAGCCGGTCGGCCTCCTCCATGTACTGCGTGGTGAGCAGCAGCGTGGTGCCGCCCGCCACCAGTTCCTCGATGACGTCCCACAGATCCATCCGGGCCCGCGGGTCCAGGCCGGTGGTCGGCTCGTCGAGGAACAGCACCGGCGGATTGGCCACCAGCGCGCCCGCGAGGTCGAGCCGCCGCCGCATACCGCCGGAGTAGCCGCGCACGGGCCGGTCCGCGGCGTCGGCCAGGCGGAACCGGTCGAGCAGCTCGCGGGCCCGCTGTTTACTGCGTTGCACGCCGAGGTGGTAGAGCCGGCCGACCATCTCGAGGTTCTCGAAGCCGGTGAGATATTCGTCGACCGCGGCGTACTGACCCGAGGCGCCGATGTGCGCGCGCAACCGCTGCGGTTCGCGCAACACGTCGATCCCGGCGACCTCCGCGCGGCCCGCGTCGGGCATGAGCAGCGTGGTCAGCACCCGGACGGTGGTGGTCTTCCCGGCCCCGTTGGGACCCAGCAGCGCGGTGACCGTGCCCTCGGGCACCGTCAGGTCGAGACCGTCGAGGGCGACCAGACGGCCGTAATGCTTGGTCAGTCCCTCGGCGATGATGGCGTCGGGCATGAGCTGTACCTGCCGTTCGATATGGATGATGGACGTGAGCCGGGCCACTCGGGGGTCAGTATTGCGGAGGGCACCGACAAGTTCACTCGAATATCGCCGGGGGGCAGGTGGCCGCATCCCGGATCCGGCGGTGCTCGGGGGTGCCGGGGGATGCGGCCTCCTCCATGGTGTCGTGTGGGGCCGCGCGGATCGCGAGTAGTGCACTACTCGTTCGCGGCGGCAAACCCGCGCGCGCCGCCGACACGCCCGGAAATCGGGCGCGACGGGAGCGTCACCGCCGATCCGCACACTTCCGGCGACCATCGCCGGGGCCGCAGAACCGCGGTCGCGCCGCCCACCGATTCTGTGACCGGTCACGAAAGCTTTTGTGCCACAACATCTTCGGTCGACCAGCCGCCCGACCCCGCGCGACGGCGACCGCCGAGCGACCGGGCCCGTCGAAAACTCGCCGCAAAAAACTTCGGAAAGTGGCGCCACTCATACACCCGGAATCGGCGATCGTCGCGTAGGATCGTTCACGTCGGCCCCTCCCCCCCGGGCCGACCTTACGCGGGCCTCGGCTAACTCCCCCCCTTCGCCGAGGCCCGCTCCTAATTTCCGGGTCGATTCGCTCAGCGGGCCGCGCGGCGCAGCACATGCGACCGCAGCCTGCTGAACCCCCGCACCCGCACCCCGCGCAGGTGACGCAGGTCGAACTCCGGTTCGTCGGCCAGCCGCGCGGCCGCGCCGTCGTCCACCAGCACCGTGCCCGGCCGGGCCACCCCGGTCAGCCGGGCGGCCGTGTTCACCACCGAGCCGTACAGATCGCCGAAGCGCAGCAACACATCCCCGTACGCGAGCCCGATCCGCAGTTCGGGCGTGAGCGCCGCGCGCGCGGTCGCCTCCTGCACGGCCAGCGCGATCCGCGCGCCGTCGGCGGCGTCCTCGGCCGCGAACATCACCTCGTCCCCGACGTTCTTGATGGTCCAGCCGCCGTTGCCGGTGATGGCGTCGGTGGTGATCGTCTCGAACGCGGCGAGCAGTTCCGACAGCTCCTCGGGATCGAGATGCCTGGTCAGCCGCGTGTACCCGACCATATCCGCGAAGCCGACGGCCAGCTCCCGCACGGTGTCGCCCGCCGCCGCGCCGCCGTCCATCGAGCGGGTGAGCGCCGCGGCCAGATGTCGCCGCCACGCGTAGGTCTGCAACCGCTCGAGCGCGGTCACCACCTCGGCGGTGGCCAGGCGCGCGGCCTCGAGCTCGTCGGCGTCCGGATCGGCCGCGGTGATCGCGCGGATCCGGTCGGCGATCTCCTCGGCCACCAGATCGACCTGCCACTCCGCCAGCCGGGCCATGGACTGCCCGAGCGTGCGCGCGGCCGCGGACTGCCGCCGGGGATCGGCCGTGGCCAGCACGTCCAGGCTCGCGAAATCGCGGACCGCGGCGACATCCGCCTCGGTGAACTCCACCGCCGCGTCGTCCGGATTCGCCGCGAAACCCAGCGAAACCCACAGGCGCCGTGAGATTTCCGACGGCACCCCCGACTGCCGCGCCACGTCGTCCCGGTCGTACCGGCGCGGCCCCGCCAGCAGGTACGGCTCGACCGCCGCCTGCACCAGCTTCGACATCTCCGGGGAGACCATGTCCTCGACCTTACGGCCCGGTTCGGCGGCGCCACCGTAGTGATTCGTCACAGCGCTATGTCGGTGGACGCTGACGTATGCGCCCGCGCGTCTCGGCCATGTCGGGGCCGCGTCCGCGCGGCTGTACTCGACACATGATGAATTCGAACCCCGTCCTCGTCCTCGGCGGCACCGGGAAGACCGGCAGCCGCGTCGTCGCCCGGCTGCGCGCGCGATCGATCCCGGTGCGCGTCGGATCCCGTTCGGCCGCAACGCCGTTCGACTGGACCGACCGGGCCACCTGGGACGCCGCCCTCACCGGGGTACGAGCGATCTACCTGGCCTACCAACCCGATCTCGCCGCTCCCGGCGCGCCCGAGACGATCCACGCGCTCGTCGCCGCCGCGCGGCGGCACGGGGTCGGCGAGGTCGTGCTGTTGTCCGGCCGCGGCGAGCCCGAGGCCGCGGAATGCGAGGCGATCGTGCGGGATTCGGGCCTGCGCTGGACCATCGCGCGGTGTGGCTGGTTCGCGCAGAACTTCAGCGAGGGCGGATTCGCCGACTTCGTCCGCGCGGGCGAGGTCGCGCTCCCGGCCGGCGACGTCCCCGAACCGTTCGTCGACGTCGCCGACATCGCCGACGTCGCGGTCGCCGCGCTCACCGACGCGCGCCACCACGGCCGGGTCTACGAACTCACCGGACCCCGCTCGCTGACCTTCGCCGAGGCGGTCGCCGAGATCGCGAGCGCGACCGGACGCCCGATCGCCTACATTCCCATCGGCCGCGCCGAATTCGTCGCCGGTCTCACCTCCTACGGTGCTCCGGCCGAGGAGATCGGCCTGCTCGACTATCTGTTCGGCACGGTCCTCGACGGCCGCAACTCGCGTCCGGCGGACGGTGTGGAACAAGCGCTGGGCCGCCGACCTCGGGATTTCCGGGAATTCGCGCACGAGGCCGCGGCGGCGGGCGCGTGGCCGGGACCGGAATGAGCCCCGATTACATTTGCCATTCGATAGCCACTACAGTGGGATTGCACTCCAGGTTTACATGTGAGCGCTTCCAGACTCCATTCGATACACCTACGAACGAAGGGTGAATTCATGAGGATGACCCATGCCCGGACCGCGGTCACCACGTTCGCGATCGGTGCATTCGTCACGGGTGCCGCGCTGTTCGGAACGGGAATCGCGAACGCCGATCTGCTCGACGACGCGCAGCCGCTGCTGACGTCCACCTGCTCATTCGATCAGATCGAGGCCGCATTGCACGACATCGCTCCGGAATCGGCGCAGCGGCTCGACGGAAATCCCGCCACCAAGGCGATGCTGCAAATGACCCTGGCCCAGTCGCCGGATCTGCGCCAGCGCGCGTTCCAGCAGTTGGAGACCCGGAAGCAGCTCCTGGGCGGGCTGCTGGAACTGGGGATGACCAGGCCGGAGGTCGGCACGGTGCTGCGCGAGGCCGCCACGGCGTGCCATCGGTATCCGGGCGGGGACACGGCCGCCGCCGAGCGCTGATTCGGCCATCGGTACCAATCGGACGCTTGGCGGGACACACCGTAAGACCGCTCGGTTCCCACGTTTTCCGGCTGTATGCTCTACCCGTCTCGAGCAAGTTTCCGACACGCCGAGACGGTTCATCTGAAACAACGCCGTAGTTGGCATGATCACTGCTGCTGGTCGGACACGAGCTGGACAACCAGGAAGGAAGAATCGTGCGTCTCCCTTTGTCGGTAGTCTCCTCGGCGTCCCATAACCAGCGACATTGGATTCGTCGCACGAGCGTCACATCGACGCGAAAGCCAACCTCGGCGTAAAGGTTTCCCGGCTCGACGCACACCCGCCACCGTTCCGCGGCGGTATTAGCGGGTGTGCTGCTCGACGACGTCGTTGCGGTCTCCGATACGGCGGCGAATTGATGGATGAATGCACACCACGTTCGATCTCTACGGAAAGGGAACCATCTCATGTTGCTGCCCGTCGTCGGAAGCATCCTCGGACTCGGCGTCATCGCCGTCGGCACCTTCGTCAGCATCCTGCTGGGCGCACTGGTCGCCATCGTCTAGTCGTCCTCTTCTCGGCACGACCCAAATCAACCGAACGAAAGAAGGAGCACTCTCATGCTGTTGCCTCTCGCCGGAAGCATCCTGGGTATCGGCGTCGCCGCGGTGGGCACCTTCGTGTCCATCCTGCTGGGCGCGATCGTCGCCATCGTCTAGTTCGTAGTACCCCGGGCGCCGATCGGCGCCCGGACCGGAAATATCCCGTTCTCACCAACATCGAAAGGATCGACAAATGCTGCTGCCTCTCGTCGGAAGCATGCTCGGAATCGGCGTCGCCGCGGTCGGCACCTTCGCCAGCATCCTGCTGGGCGCGCTGGTCGCGATCATCTGACGCACCCCGAAGCACAGCGGGTCGGTCGCCATCCGGAGGGCGACCGACCCGCTTTCGTTTTGCCCTGCGCCACAGGGGAAAAGCGAACCGCCGTGCCGCGAGACGACGCGGCACGGCGGTGGGAACGAACGAGCGGGAACCGATCAGGCCAGACCGAGGCCGCGGGCGAGCACCGGCCAGGACCGCTTCAGTTCGTCCTGCCAGTAACCCCAGGAATGCGTGCCCGAGGTGTAGTCGAAGGTGGCCGGAATGCCGAGTTGGGTGAGCTTGTCCTGCATATTGTGGGTGCAGTAGTTGGTGGCCGCCTCGATCAGGCCGCCGATGACGAGCTGATTGGCCAGCCCGTCCGGACCGGGCAGCGAGCGCGGCCCGTCGAGCACGTCGTACTTACCCGGCATGCCGTTGCCCGAGGAGATGTAGAGATCCACCCCGCGCAGCTCGTCGGCGTGCACATAGGGATCGTTGGCCTGCCATTCCGGCGAACCGGGCGGGCCCCACATGTTGTTCACGTTCCCGCCGCCGAACGCGGTCACGATGCCCCGCACGAACGCCGCCCCCAGCCGGTCGCTCACCTGCGCGCACCCGCTGTAGGCCGCCGCGGCACGGTACAGGCCGGGCTTGGCGATCGGCAGATTCAGCACCGAGGTGCCCGAGGTGGAGATGCCCGCGATCGCGTTGACGCCGTTGGCGTTCAGCGCCGTGTCGATCAGCGGCGGCAATTCCTCGGTCAGATACGTCTTCCATTTGTTGCGGCCCAGAACCGGATCGTCGTTGACCCAGTCGGTGTAATAACTGAACCGGCCGCCGATCGGCATGACCAGATTGACGTTTTTGTCCGCGAGAAACTGCCGCACATCGGTCTGCGCCTGCCAGGAGGCCGCATTCGTACCGCCGTCGACCCCGCTCAGCAGATACAGCGTGGGCGCGGATTGCGCGCTGTCCGTGGGGCGTTGGACCTCCACGGGAAAGGTGTTGTCCATGGCCGCGGAGTACACCTGCAGCCGGATATTGCGATCGTCGACGCGTTCGACGCCGGTGATCTTCGAACCGTCGGCCGAGGTGGCGGCGGTGATTCGTTCCGGATGAGCGGCCGGATCCGCATTCGCGGCCGGCGCGCCGAGGGCGGCGAGAACACCGGCGAGCATTCCGGCCACGGCGGCATTGGCCACGATACGCGTACAGCGGGACGCGAGTGTTTCCGCGCTTTCGGTCCAATTCATGCGCTCCAGCTTCCAGCATCGCAATTGTGTGCTCGCGCAACGACACACCCGCGCGGAAAACACGGCATTCCGTGCGGCAACGGCACTTTGGACAATTTCGCCGCGCGGTGCGATCAGGGGGTGTTCCGAGCGGCGGCACGCGGCCCCGGCGGCACTGCTCCGTGTTGAAGGTTGAATCAGCCGTCTCACCGAATTTCCCTGTGCTGCACCGGAAGTTCAACGAGATGCGCTGTCCTGTCCCACAGGGCAGACGACGGAGGAGCCGATGGTCAACGAGCGCTTGCAGGCCGATATGGCGACGATGCTCGAGGGACTGGACGAACAACTGCGTGGCATCGCCGAGATCCAGCGGCAGCGCTCCCTGCTGACGGCCACCGCGACCGTCTGCGACAAGCGGATCCAGGTGACCGTCAATGCCGACGGCCTGCTCATCGACACCGCCTTCGCCGAGGACATCGCGGATCTGAGCTACGACGAGATCGCCGCGGGCATGACCGCCGCGGTCCAGGCCGCCGCCACCGAGGTGCTGCGCCGCGGCCGCGAACTCATGGAGCCCCTGCTGGAGAAGAAGTCGCGGCTGCCCAAACTGTCCGAAATCGTCGAGGGCGCACCGGATCTGGGGGCGATGTTGCCGGTCGCCCCGCCCCCGCCGACCACCCGGCCCGATCGGCGCATCCCCGGCGACGGTTCGGTGACCCGTTCGCTCATCGCCGACCAGGACTGGTAACCGGCGATGTCCCTGGACCTACCGCACGGGCTGCGCTGGCTGGCCTGGGTCGCCGGTACCACCTGGCCGGACGGCGACGAGGACGCCATGTGGAAGGTGTCGGCGGCCTGGAAGACCGCGAGCGAGGACCTGAAGGCCCTGCTCGCCGAGGTCGACGAGGCCGAGCGGAAGACGATGGCCGCCTATCCCGACGGCAGGGCCGCCGAGGAGATGGGAAAGCTGTTCGACCAGTTGCGAACCGGCGATCAGTCCATCGAGTCGCTGGCCGAACTGCTGCACACCGTGTCCGATTCCACCTTCGACATGGGCACCGAACTCCAGTCCACGAAGATCACGGTCATCGTGAGCCTGGCCTGGCTGGCCGCGGAGATCCTGTGGGCGTGGCTGTTTCCGCCGACCGCGCCCGCGGTCGAGGCCGCGGCCATCTCGACGACGCGATCGTTCCTGCGGGTGTTCGAGGACTTCGTGGCGAACGCGATCGAAAAGCTCGCCGGGAAGCTGGGTTTGGCGACGCGGGCGCAGCTGAAGGCGGCCACCGGCAGCTCGTCGCGCTACTTCTTCAAGGAGCTCGCGGCGGGCCGGTTCGTACTGCCGACCGCCAAGGGTGTCGGGGTGTACTCGGTGAAGGCGCTGGAGTCGGGCGTCACCTCGATGGGCCTCAACGCCGCCGTGCAGCTCGGCCAGATGGCCGACGGCAAGCGACGCACCTTCAATGCCAAGGAGTTCGGGGCCTCGGCGGTGGGTTCGATCGCGGGCACGATCCCCGGCCGCGAGTTCGCGCGCTACGCCGGGCTGGGCCTGAACAAGTTCGCGGGCGACGCGCTGAAGAAGATGCCGGGCGGCTCGGTGCTCTACGGTGCGAGCATCGGGGCCGGATCCGGTGTCGTGGGTTCGGTTTTCGGCAATCTGGGCGCGGCCGCGGTGACCGGTGATCTGTCCTCGTTCGCCTCGCCCACCGGCTACGTCGGCGGCGCGTCGCGCGGCGCGATCGTGGGCGGCGCGCGTGGCGGCTTCACCAAGTGGACGCCGATCAGCAGCTCCGATCCGCGGTTCCCGTTCTGGATGAGGCAGGGCGCGCAGAACAAGCCGCCGAGCGGACCGCCCGCGCCGCCGCCCGCGAGTTCGAGCGGATCCTCGTCCTCGAGCGGGGACGAGCAATCCTTCGTCACGGCCAGTTCGGGCGGTTCGTTCGTGACCGCGCCGGACGGCTCGGCGCCGCGACCGGTGAGCAGCGGCGGATCGTTCCACACGGCCCCGTCCAGCATCTCCTCCGGAAGTTCGAGCCACGGCGCGCCCGCGCCCACCCGGCCGGGCGAATGGACCGGCGGCACCCCGCCGACCTCGTGGTCGTCCTCGGTCGACGGCGGCTGGCGGCCCTCGGGCGCGCGCCCGACGGTGACGGCCGGACCGGCGGGCTCGAGTCACGGCGGCGGCTCATCGGGCTCATCGGGTTCGAGCACGCACTCGTCGAGCAGCAGCGGCACGCATCCCGCGCCCGAACCGCCCGCGCCGGAAAAGGAATTGGGCGCGGGCAAGGACATGAAGGCCAAGACCCGGCCGAAACAGGTGCCCTACATCGAACCCCTGCCCGCCCACTACGACGCGCCCGGCGCGCCGCGGTGGCAGCAGTGGGTGCCGCCCGAACCGACTCCCGATGTCGACGTGGCGTTCCGACCCCCCACCGAATAACACCAGAACGAGGTGCCAGCAGTCATGGCGGACAAGGTCCAGGTCGATCCCCAACAGCTGAGGAGTGCCGCCGAGGTCACGGCGGATCTGGCCACCAAGGTGCGGAAGGTGGGCTCGGATCTGCGCACCGCCCTGGCGGGCATCGAATCCGACGGCGGCAACCGGCCCTGGGGAAACGACAAGACCGGCAAGAAGTTCGCCGACGGCGACAAGGGCTACAAGAAGGCCCGCGACAATCTGCTCTCCGGCACGGACGGGATGGGCGAGACGCTCGAGCAGTTCGCGAACGGCCAGCGCACCGCCGCGAATTTCCTCGGCACGACCGACAGCGGTTCGGCGCAACCGTTCCACTGATCCGCCCCGCACCCCGCAGCGCACGGTCGAAAGGGAGACGATGACCACACCGACCACCACGACGACGACGCCGGATCAGAACGAGTGGGCCGGTCTGAAGAACGCGGCGTCCAACGGCTATCTGCAATTCGACAGGCAGGACGCGATCACCGCCGCGAACGCCGCCCAGCAGCTGGTCGCCGACCTGCAGGCGATGGCGAAGGCGGTGTCGGACAACAAACTCGACCGCATGGACCCGTTCGGCAACCTGTACTCCGGGCGCGAGCTGGCGGGCGCGTTCAGCACCAAAGCCGCACGGCTGCACGACATTCTGCAGAAGAACGCGAAGATCGTCGGCGATATGCACGACACCTTCGTGCTGGCGGGCAAGACCTATCAACTCGCCGAGGACGGCTCGTCGCAGCAGATCGGCGGGTCCGTACAGCCGTCGAATCCGAATATGCCCACTCATTCCGATCTCCAGACGCCGGAGTTGGGCGGTATCGACTGGGGCCTGGATTTCAAGATGCCGGACTTCCCGTCCTCGCTGACCGACTATCACGGGAACAAGGACAGTTCCGTCACCGTGATGTACGAGAACAAGGACAGCCTGAGCTACCACGATCTGTATCAGCTCGGACAGACCATCCGGCCGCAGCCCGTGGCCGACGCGGCGGGCATGTGGAAGTGGTTGGGCGAGACGCTGTATCAGAAGCTCAACGACTTCGCGAGCACCATCTCCTCGGTCTCCAACCACTGGGAGGGCACTGCCGCGAGCGCCGCGGTGGCGGCCACCCAGCGCTATCAGCAGGGCGTGCAGCCGCTGACCGACGCGATGACGGCGATGAGCCAGAACCTGGACTACACCGCCCGCTGGCTGTACGCCACGGCGCTCAGCATGCCGCACAATCCAAAACCCGACTCCTGTTGTCCCGGAAAGCAGATGGCGCATTTCCGGGGCGAGTTCGAGAGCCATTACATCGCGGGCATCAAGAACTCCGTCTCGGTCATGCCCTCGCTCGACGCCCCGACCCAGCAGAACCAGGGCAACGGCAACGGGCAGAACCCGGACGGAACGGGCAATGGGCAGAACGGAAATGGGCAGTACGGGAACGGGCAGAACCAGAGCCCCGAATATCAATCCGGGTACCAGGCCGGATATCAGGCGGGCCAGCAGGCCGGGTACGGCCAGAACGGGCAGTACGGGAATTCCGGTCCGTACGGCACCGGCGGCGAGAACGGGTACGGTTCCAGCAACGGCTACGGCACCGGTGACCAATACGGTTCGGGCGGCCAATATGGTTCCGGCAACAGCCAATACGGATCCGGAAACGGCTACGGCACCGGCGGCGAATACGGCAGCGGCCCCGGCCAATACGGCGACAGCAGCGGTTACGGCAGCGCCGGTTCGGGCCAATACGGCGACGGCACGGGACAATACGGCCAGGGCCAGGGCGACTATCAGCAGGGCTACCAGGCCGGTTACGAAAAGGGCTACCTGGACGGGAGCGGCGGCAAGACCGGATCGACCGGCACCGGTTCCTCCCCCGGAGGTCCCATGCCCCAGTTCGGCAATTCGGATCCGCAGGGCTCGGGCGGCTCCGGTTCGTCCTCCTCCCCCGGCTCGGGTCCGGGTTCGAGCGGTTCGCCGTCGGCGTCCATCCCGTCGGGATCCGGGGACTACGGCCAGAGCTCCCCGATGCCCGCGGCACCGACCTTCTCGACGCCCGATTTCGGAAGCCTCTCGCCGAGTGGCCGATCCGGCTCGCGCTCCGGCGGCGGTTCGTCGAAATCCCCGTCCGGCGGCCAGAGCACGCCGTCGCTCGACGACGTGATTTCCCGCCTCTCCGGCGGCGGCGATATGGGCACCTCCGCGCCGATGCCCGACGCGCCCACCACGGGCGGCTCGACCAGCAGCAAGACCCCCTCGTTCGGCGGCGGGAATTCGGGCTCCTCGGGCCGCGGCTCCTCCGACTCGGCGTCCGCGCCGAGCTCGAACATCCCCTCGCTCGACGATCTCGTCTCCGGTCTGTCCGGCTCGACGGGCAGCGAGGTCCCCATGCCGGACGCCCCCACCACGGGCGGTTCGGCGGGCAGCCACGTCCCCGCCTTCGGCAGCGCCGACTCGGACACCACCGGGCACGCCACTTCGTCGCACTCACCGTTCGGCACCGAATCCGCCTCGGGAAGCAATCCCGTCGAATCGCTGCTCTCCGGCGGCCAAGGGACAACGGGCCAGGGCGATCCCATCGAATCACTGCTCTCGGCGGGCCAGGAGGCGTTGGGGCAGTTGGGCGAATCCCTGAACAAGGGCATCGAGGCGTTCACCAATCTGGGGGCGAGCCTCGGCGGCCTGGACGAACTGCACCACCTCGCGGGACAGATTCCCGATCTCGGACAGCAGCTCTCGGATCTGACCGGCGGCGCGTTCGATCCGAACGCCCTGGGCGGGGGCGGCGGTGGTGGAGGCGGCGGCGACTTCGGTGGCAGCGGCGGCGATCTCGGTGGCGGCGACGTGCCGCAGACCCCGCAGCAGCCGTACGAGAACACCCGTGCCGCCCAACTGTTTCCGCGCGCCGAACTGCCGGGGACTCCGGCACCCGATGCGGCGCACGGGGATTCGCCCGGGATGGGCGCGCCGGGTATGGCCGGAGCGCCCGCGGGCGGGGCGGGCGGCGCGGCGTCCAGCCGCGAGCATCGGCGGGCGAAGTTCCTCCAGTCGCGGGAGAACATGGACGAGGCGCTCGGCGACATGCCCTACAAGGTGAAGCCGGTCATCGAATGAGCCGCACGTGGGAACTCACCGATCTGGAATTCCAGCTGCTGTGCGACGACCATCGGCACGGCGTGCTGCCCGCCCCGTTCTCGTTCACCAGCCGCACCGCGCTGCTGGCCGACTACGAACGCGAGCGGGCCGAGGCGCGGGACCGGTTGCGCGACCGCGCCGACGGCGAATTCGAGGCGATGGTCGACACCGTGGCCCGGCCCGAGGTGTTCGTGGTCGCGCACGCCTGGGACGACCAGGATTTCGAGAATCCGGACAAGCGCATCCGCGTGCACGCGGTCCGGCGCGGCTCCCGCGGATACGTCCTGGACCAGAAACCGGGCGAAACCCTCTGGCACAGCGGCGGTTTCACCATCACCGAATGCGGGCCGCGCGAGCTGAGCGAGGCGGTGGTGGACCGGCTGCCGCGCTCCGGTCCCGGCCGCCGCGGCGCGATTCCGATCGTCGTATCGGAAACGCCCGCGCCGGAACGGGTTTCGGGCTCGATGGTCGCCGACGACGAGGACGACGAGCAGTTCACCGCCGCCCGCTTCTTCGACACCCCGGCCGTCTCCACGGGCATCGTCAAGGTGCTCCAGGGCCGGTCGAAGTTCGGCCCGCGCGGCCTGGTCGAGTCGGGCGTGCTGTGGCGCGATCTCCCGCACGACGGCCGTTATGTCATACCGCTGGACGATCCGGCCCCGATCGCGGTCGGCACGGGCTCGGACGGCCTCGTCGGCTGGATCAGCGGGGAGATCGAGCGCATCCTCGCCCGCATGGATTCGCACCGTGAGCTGGAGGTTTGACGGAATCCCAAAATATTCCTTGACAAGAATATTCTCTGTGGAGAATACTTCTTGGCATGGATGGGATCACCTCAGCACTCGGAGACGGGGCGCGCTGGCGCATCGTCGAGTCGCTGGCCGAGCGGCCGCGCTCGGTCGGCGAACTGGCCGAACTGACCGGCCTGCGGCAACCGCAGACCACCAAACATCTCCAGACGCTCGCCCGCGCCGGGCTGGTCACGGTGTTCCCGCTCGGCCAGCGTCGCGTCTACGCCCTCGAGACCGGGCCGCTGATCGCCTTGGAGCAGCGCCTGCGCGACCTCGTCGCGACCGCCGAGGCGCATGCGGGCGAGCGGGATGTGGTGGAGCGCTACCGCGCCGCCATCGACGCGGAAACCGCGGCGGCAAACCGTGATCGGTGGGCCGACGGCCGGACCTTCGCGTTCGAGCGGCTGCTGAGCGCGCCCCCGGCGACGGTCTGGCGGCACTGGGTCGAACCGGAGCTGCTGGCCGCCTGGTGGGCGCCGCCGTCGATGACGATGTCCGCCTGCGTCATCGAGCCCGAACCGGGCGGCCGGGTGGTGCTCGACTACCGCGACGCCGAGGGGCGCTCCTACCGCTCGACCGGCAGGGTCGACGCCGCGCGCGCACCCGAACATCTCGCCTTCGACCTGTCGGTCCTGGACGCGGCCGGCGCGGTCGCGTTCACCGGACACTACGACCTGGACTTCGCCCCGGATCGATCGGGCACCCGGCTGCGCATGCGGCTGTCCATCACCGAGACGACGGTCGAGGCCGCCCCCTTCATCGCCGGTATCGAAACCGGTTGGGGGCAGGTCCTCGATCAACTGACCCACACCCTCGAGAAGAAAGAAGCATGATCATGTCCGACTCCCCCGCCCGCAAGGTCACCGCGAACCTCAGCCTCACCCTGGACGGCCGCTACCACGGCCCCGCGGGCCCCGGCGATATGGGCGCGATCGTCCCCTACGCCGTCACCGAGGTCGCCCGCGATCAGATGAGCCGCGCCCACGAGAACGCCACCACGGCGGTGCTCGGCCGCCGCAACGCGGAGGGCTTCCTGGGCTTCTGGCCCACGATGGCCGACAACCCCGACGCCGACCCGCGCGACCGCGGTTACGCGAAATGGCTCGTGAACACCGAAAAGGTCGTGCTGTCAACGACTTTGACCGAATCGCCCTGGGAGCGCACCCGCGTCGTGAACGCCCCCGCCGCCGACGTCGTCGCCGACCTGCGCGCCTCCGGCACCGGCGACATCCTCGTCAACAGCAGCTCGAGCGTCATCAAACCGCTGCTCGCCGCCGACCTGATCGACCGCCTCTACCTGATCGTCTGCCCCGAGATCGCGGGCGGCGGCCCCCGCCTGTTCGACGACGGCCTGCCCGGCACGAAATGGCAACTCGCCCTTCGGGAATCCGGTGAGCTGGGCGAAATGGCACTGGTCTACGACCGCGTGCGCTGAAGTGGAGCGTAGGGGAATCGAACCCCTAACCCCTGCCTTGCAAAGGCAGTGCTCTGCCAATTGAGCTAACGCCCCTGGTGGCCGAGTACGGAACTCAGCGGTTGGTCACCTCGTGCCACAGATCGGGCTCGCTGCGCTGGCGGAACTTGCTGACCGCGAAGACGACCGCAACCACAGCACCGAGCATGAGGAGAATTTTCATGAATCCCACCCTACTGTGATCGACCGGGTGTGGGCCTAGGAGGACTTGAACCTCCGACCTCTTCGTTATCAGCGAAGCGCTCTAACCGCCTGAGCTATAGGCCCGGATTTCGGTCCCGGGATTACTTCCCGAACCGAGGCACGAGATTACCGTACGCGGCCCTCGATAACCAAAACGGCCGGTCCCGGCCCTGACGGGCGGAACCGGCCGTTGGCGGGCCGCGACCTAATCGGGATCGGCCAGGGTGACCTGGATGCCCCCGACGAGGTCGGTGCACTGGTTGTAGATGAAGACGCCGACCGTGGACAGGGCCGTCAGCAGGACGACGTTGATGAGGCCGATCACGGCGGCGTAGCCGAAGACCGATCCGGCGTCGATCAGCGACGCCGAGGACGAGCCGTTGTCGGAGACCATATCGGTGAAGGTGCTGTTGAGGCGGTCCCAGACACCCATGCCGGAGAGCACGATGTAGAGGAAGCCGACCGCCAGCATCCACACGAAGAACATGGCCACGCTGATGACCAGCGAGATCTTCAGCGTGGACCACGGATCGATGTGGCGCACCTGCACGGTCGCCCGCAGCGGCTCACCGGTGCTGACCGCCTGGGCGACCGCCGCCGGGACCGCGGGCGAGATCGGCACGGCCTGCGGACCGGGACGATGCCCCGGCGGCTCGGCGGCGGGCGCGGACGGCGGCAGGGGATGACGCAGCTCCGACAGGTCGGGCATGTCCTTGACCAGCTCCGGCCGGGCGATGCTGCGGGTGGGTCCGTCGATGCCGACGGACTTCACCATCGCGGCCTCCTTGCGGGCCGCCTTCGCCGCCAGGTCGGCGGTGGTACGGGCGTTGCTGACCCCGGCGTTGAGCCCGATCGGGTTGACCGGGGGCCGCCCGGTCACCGGCGACTGCCCGGGGCGGTTCAGATTGGACTGCGGTTCGCGCTGCGGCAGCTGCGACCAGCCCTCCTCGAACCGGGTGGTCGCGCCGTCGGCGCCGTCGGACTGCTCCCCCGGGCCCTCCTGCGCGCCCTCCGGACCCCGGGAATCGCCGGGGTGGTCGGACCGATCGGACGCGCTGCCCGGGCCGCCGCCGTCGCCCGGCCGCGGAATCGGCCGCGGCGGAATCGGAGACGGCGCGATGCGCTCGGTCACACCGTTGGCGTGGTGCCGCTCGTCATTCGGCTGGTTCGGAGTGGTCAATTGGGGATCCTTCAATCCTTCGTGCCGCCGCTGCCTGTGGAGAAATTACTGCTTCTCGGAACCGCTGGTGTCTTCTTCGCCGGAAACCTGGTCGGGCTCGTCGGCGTTCCGAGCGATCGCAAGCAACGTATCGCCCTCGCCGAGGTTCATCAATCGCACGCCCTTGGTCTGCCGTCCGGCCTTGCGCACCTGATTGGCCGAGGTCCGGATGACCCCGCCGCCGGAGGTGATGGCGTAGAGCTCGTCCTCGTCGTCGACGATGAGCGCTCCCACCAGACTGCCACGCCTCTGGTCGTACTGGATAGTCAATACACCTTTACCCCCGCGGCCCTGCGCGGTGTACTCCTCGATGGCCGTCCGCTTGGCGTAGCCGCCCGCGGTGGCGACCAACAGGTACGTATTGTCCCGGACCACGTTGAGCGACAACAACTCGTCGTCGGTGTTGAAGCGCATGCCCTGCACCCCGGAGGTGGCCCGGCCCATCGGGCGCAGCACCTCGTCGTTGGCGGGGAATCGGATCGACTGGCCGTGCGCCGACACCAGCAGCAGATCGTCGTCGGCCGAACACAGTGCGGCGCCGACCAATTCGTCGCTGTCGCGCAGGTTCACCGCGACGATGCCGCCCGAGCGGTTGGAGTCGAAATCGGTCAGCCGCGACTTCTTGACCAGGCCGTTCTTGGTGGCGAGCACCAGATAGGGCGCGTCCTCGTAGGACTTGATCTGGATGACCTGGGCGATCTTCTCGTCCGGCTGGAAGGCCAGCAGATTCGCCACGTGCTGACCGCGCGCGGTCCGGCTGGCCTCGGGCAGCTCGTACGCCTTGGCCCGGTACACCCGGCCCAGATTGGTGAAGAACAGCAGCCAGTCGTGGGTCGAGGTGATGAAGAAGTGCCGGACCAGATCGTCCTGCTTGAGGCCCGCGCCCTGCACGCCCTTGCCGCCGCGCTTCTGGCTGCGGTACAGGTCGGTCTTGGTGCGCTTGGCGTAGCCGGTCTCGGTGATCGTGACCACCACGTCCTCGCGGGCGATCAGATCCTCGTCGCTGACCTCGCCGTCGGCGGCGATGATCCGGGTGCGGCGATCGTCGCCGTGCTTGTCGACGATCTCCTTCAGCTCGTCGCGCACGATCGCGCGCTGCCGCTCGGGCTTGTCGAGGATGTCCTTGTAGTCGGCGATCTCGAGCTCGATCTTGGCCAGCTCGTCGACGATCTTCTGCCGTTCCAGCGCCGACAACCGGCGCAGCTGCATGTCCAGGATCGCGGTCGCCTGGATCTCATCGATCTCGAGCAGCCGCATCAGGCCCGTGCGCGCGGTCTCGGTGTCGGCCGAGCGCCGGATCAGGGCGATGACCTCGTCGAGCGCGTCGAGCGCCTTGACCAGGCCGCGCAGGATGTGGGCGCGTTCCTCGGCCTTGCGCAACCGGTAGCGGGTCCGCCGGATGATGACGTCCAACTGGTGGTTGACGTAGAGCCGGATCATCTGGTCCAGCCGCAGCGTGCGCGGCACGCCGTCGACGATGGACAGCATGTTGGCGCCGAAGCTGGTCTGCAACTGGGTGTGCTTGTACAGGTTGTTCAGCACGACTTTGGCGATCGCGTCGCGCTTGATCGTGACGACGATGCGCATGCCCGCGCGGTCGGAGGACTCGTCGTGGACGTCGGCGACGCCCGCGATCTTGCCGTCCTTGACCTGCTCGGCGATCGAGTTGATGAAGTTGTCGGTGTTGACCTGGTACGGAAGCTCGGTGATGACGATCGTGGTGCGACCGCGGTTGTCCTCCTCGATCTCCACCACGCCGCGCATCCGGATCGAGCCGCGCCCGGTCTTGTAGGCGTCCTGGATGCCCTGACCGCCCACGATCAGGCCGTGCGTCGGGAAGTCCGGGCCCTTGATGCGCTCCACGCAGGCCGCGAGGGTGGACTCCTCGTCGGCGTCGTGGTTGTCCAGCGCCCAGTAGATCGCCTCGGCCACCTCGCGCAGGTTGTGCGGCGGGATGTTGGTGGCCATGCCGACGGCGATGCCGCCGGAACCGTTGATCAACAGGTTGGGGACACGACTGGGGAGAACGACGGGTTCCTGCGAACGGCCGTCGTAGTTGGCCTGGAAGTCGACGGTCTCCTCGTCGATCTCCCGCAGCATCTCCATGGCCAGCGGCGTCAGGCGGCACTCGGTGTAGCGCATGGCCGCCGGGCCGTCGTTGCCGCGCGAACCGAAGTTGCCCTGCGGATCGACCAGCGGGTAGCGCAGCGACCACGGCTGCGCCATCCGGACCAGGGTGTCGTAGATCGGGACGTCGCCGTGCGGGTGGTAGTTGCCCATCGTCTCGGCGACCGGGCGGGCCGACTTCACATAGCCGCGGTCGGGCCGGTACCCGTTGTCGTACATCGCGTAGAGGATCCGGCGATGCACGGGCTTGAGGCCGTCGCGCACCTCGGGCAGCGCGCGGCCCACGATCACGCTCATCGCGTAATCGATGTAGCTGTTCTGCATCTCGTGCTGGATGTCGACCGGCTCGATGCGGTCGCCGCCGCCGTTGGGCGGGAGGGTGGTCTCGGTCATCGATGTTCTCCGTTGGAAGTCTGTGTGGCCCTGGGCAACTCGTCATCCCGGCGCGCGTGGGCGCGCCGGGACACGGAACGGGTCACAGATCGAGGAAGCGGACGTCCTTGGCGTTGCGGGTGATGAAGCTGCGCCGGGCCTCGACGTCCTCACCCATGAGAATGCTGAACAGCTCGTCGGCCGCGGCCGCGTCGTCCAGGGTCACCAGCCGCAGCAGGCGGGTGGCCGGGTCCATGGTCGTCTCCCACAGCTCCTTGGGGTTCATCTCGCCCAGACCCTTGTAGCGCTGCACGCCGTCGTCCTTGTTGATCTTCCGCCCGGCGGCCTGGCCGCGCTCGAGCAGCGCGTCGCGCTCGCGGTCGGAGTAGGCGAACTCCGGCTCGCTGCGCTGCCACTTGAGCTTGTACAGCGGCGGGCAGGACAGATACACGTGACCGTGTTCGACCAGCGGGCGCATGAACCGGAACAGCAGCGTGAGCAGCAGCGTGGTGATGTGCTGACCGTCGACGTCGGCGTCGGCCATCAGGATGATCTTGTGATAGCGCAGCTTCGCGATGTCGAACTCGTCGTGGATGCCGGTGCCGAACGCGGTGATGATCGACTGGACCTCGTTGTTCTTGAGGACTCGGTCGATGCGCGCCTTCTCGACGTTGATGATCTTGCCGCGGATCGGCAGGATCGCCTGGTACATCGAGTCGCGGCCGGATTTGGCCGAGCCGCCGGCGGAGTCGCCCTCCACGATGTAGATCTCGGACTTCGCCGGATCCTTCGAGCGGCAGTCGGCCAGCTTGCCGGGCAGCCCGCCCAGGTCGGTCGCGCTCTTGCGGCGGACCAGCTCGCGCGCCTTGCGAGCGGCGATGCGCGCCTGCGCCGACGAGACCGCCTTCTGCACAATGGTTTTGGCGTCGGCCGGATTGGCCTCGAACCAGTGCGCGAGGTGCTCGTTGCAGGTGCGCTGCACGAACGACTTGACCTCGGTGTTGCCGAGTTTGGTCTTGGTCTGGCCCTCGAACTGCGGATCGGAGATCTTCACGCTCACGATGGCGGTGAGGCCCTCGCGGATGTCGTCGCCGGTGAGGTTGCCGTCCTTGTCCTTGAGGAGCTTCTTCTCCTTGGCGTACTTGTTCACCACCGTGGTGAGCGCGGCGCGGAAGCCCTCCTCGTGGGTGCCGCCCTCGTGCGTGTTGATGGTGTTGGCGAAGGTGTGCACCGACTCGGAGTAGCCCGAGTTCCACTGCATCGCCACCTCGACCTCGTGACCGGTGCCCTTGCCGGTGAACGACACGATCGAGTTGTGGATGGACTGCTTGGTGCGGTTGATGTGCTTGACGAAGTCCTCGAGGCCGCCCGGGTAGTGGTAGGTCCGGGTCTTGACCTTCTGCTCGGACGGGACGACCGCGTCGGTCTTGGGCGCCTCGGCGGTATCGCTGACGACGTCCTCGGTCACCTCGGAGTCGCTCACCCGCTGATCGGTCAGCGTGATGGTCAGGCCCTTGTTGAGGAAGGCCATCTCCTGCAGGCGGCGCGCGACGGTCTCGAAGTTGAAGGTGGTGGTCTCGAAGACCTCCGCGTCCGGCCAGAACCGGATGGTGGTGCCGGTGCGCTTGGTCGCGTCGCCCTGGATCAGTTTGCCGGGCTTGGCGTCCTTGTATTCCTGGCTCCAGTGGAAACCGCGGTAGTCGATATCGGCCTCGAGGCGGGTGGACAGCGCGTTCACCACCGAGATGCCGACGCCGTGCAGACCGCCGGACACCGCGTAGGCGTCGGAGTCGAACTTGCCGCCCGCGTGCAGCTGGGTCATGACGACCTCGATGGTCGGGATGCCCTGGGCGTGCATATCGGTGGGGATGCCGCGGCCGTCGTCGACGACCTCGACGCCGCCGTCGGCCAGCAGGGTGACATCGACCCGGGTGGCGTAGCCGGCCATCGCCTCGTCGACGGAGTTGTCCACGACCTCCCAGATCAGGTGGTGCAGACCGCGCTCGCCGGTGGAACCGATGTACATACCGGGGCGCTTGCGGACCGCCTCGAGGCCCTCCAGGACCGTGATGTTGGAGGCGCTGTAATCCTGATTGCCCGCTTTCGCCGGGGTGGAGCCGCTTGCGTTGGAGTCGTTGGCAGCCACTGCTCGGTAGCTCTCCTTACTTGCTGATCCCTCGGCGCAACGCGAACAGCGCACGGGTGGCCCCGGTCCACAGGCTCGAGATGACGAACTGCTCGAGAATTACGGGTCCGCGCGCGGGCCGCGCGTCGCGCGCCGAAGGTATCGCCGCTAGTTACTCCCCCATCCTACTGGTACACCCGCCACAGGATGCACCTATGACACCCCTGAGAGCTCCGTGAGTGCGTGAAATCGATCGCCGCCGAGTCCGGTTGTAGGTCTCCGGGGTCTCGCGAGTCTCAGCGGCCCGCTGCGGCCCGCGCGGAAATTGTTTGCCGCGCACCCGCCCTCGCGCGGCGTTCCACGTGAAACGACTCAGCCGTAGGTGTCGCGCGGGCCGCGGCCCTTGATGTGCCGTTCGCCCTTGCGCCAGCTGGGCGCGGCCGGGCCGCTGATCTTCAGCTGGGTGACCACGCCCTGGCCGACCGCGGCGTTGATCTTGGCCAGCAGCTGCGCCTGCAGCATGCGCAATTGCGTTGCCCAGGCCGTGGATTCGGCCTGCACGCTCAGCACGCCGTCGGTCAGCGAGATCGGGGTGGCGTGCGCGGCGATGTCCTCGCCGACCACGCCCGCCCACCGGCCGAAGACCGTGCCCTCGGCGACCTTGCCCGACCAGCCGCGGTTCTTGGCCAGCGCCCCGGCGAGGGTGGCGAGCAGTTGGGGATCGCGTTCGTCGGGTCGCGCGCCGGACCAGCCGCGGCGCCGCAGCGCCCGCACCCCGCCCTTGCGCGGCGAGGCCCGGCCCTGCCCGACGGCCTTACCGCTCGCCTTGGCCGCGGCCCGGGCCTCCTCCAGGGCGCGGCGGGCCAGATCGATGCCGCGCAACTCCGGCTGGGACCCGTCGGCAAAGGACTTCGCACCGTCGTCGTCGGTACCGTCCGCCATGCCACCTCCCGGATCGATCTTGTCGCGTAGGAGGACAAGGCTAGCGCTCGGCAACCGCGACACCTACCGCCCGCGGGCCGTGTCACACGGCCCAGTTGTGACATCCCCGCGGGGGCCTCGGTGCTCGGTGGGGACAGCCGTTGCGGACCCGCGAGGTACGTCGTCTGTGCCCGGCGGGACAGACACGCGGTCCCGGGGGGTGCGCGGCGCTCACTGCTCGGCGCGGACGGTCTCTCCGGCGATGTGGGAGGCGCGTTCGTCGGCCGCGCCGGTGGTCTCCACGCGCAGCGGGGTGGCCTCGAGTTCGGGGGGGACGTCCTCGGGGACGGCCGCGGTGATGAGCACCTGTTCGGCGGTGGCCGCGACGGCCGCCAGCGCGGCGCGGCGGCGGCGATCCAGTTCGGCGAACACGTCGTCGAGCAGCAGCACCGGGTCGGTGCCGACGCTGCGCAGCAGTTCGAACGCCGCCAGGCGCAGCGCGAGCGCGAACGACCACGACTCCCCGTGGCTGGCAAAGCCTTTCGCGGGCGCGGAGCCGAGCATAAGGTCCAGATCGTCGCGGTGCGGACCGACCAGGCACACCCCGCGTTCCAATTCCTTGGGACGGGCTGTGGACAACTCGCGCAACAGGATCGACTCGAGCACCTCGGCGTCGTCGGGTTCGGGCGCGCGATCGGGATCGAGGAATTCCGTTGGGAGGCAACCGCTTCGGTAGCGGACGGCCGCGGCGCGCGATTCCGGCGCGATACCGCGGTAGGACCGTTCGAGATGCGGCGCCAGCTCGTGCACCAGGCGCAGCCGCTGGGCCAGCAGTTCCGCCCCGTGCGCGGCCAGGTGCCCGTCCCAGACGTCGAGCGTGCTCAGCTCGGAGCCGGACCGCGAACGGGCTTGCCGCCCAGCGGTTTTCAACAGCGCCGAGCGCTGCCGCAGCACCCGGTCGTAGTCCGAGCGCACCCCGGCCAGCCGGGGCAGCCGCGCGGTGCACAACTCGTCGAGGAAGCGCCGCCGCTCCGACGGATCGCCGCGCACCAGCGCCAGATCCTCGGGGGCGAACAGCACCGTCTGCAGGATGCCGAGGATCTCCCGCGGCCGCCGCACCGGCGACCGGTTGATCTGGGCCCGGTTGGCCGAACCCTGGTTCAGCTCCATGTCGATCCGCAGTTCGCGCCCGGTGTTCACCACGGTCGCGCCGATCCGGGCGCGCTGGGCGCCGATGCGGATCAGCGGGGCGTCGGTGGACACCCGGTGCGAGCCCAGCGTCGACAGATATCCCACGGCCTCCACCAGATTGGTCTTGCCGTTGCCGTTGGCGCCCAGGAAGACGGTGCGGCCCGGGGCCAGTTCGAGGTCGGCCTGCGCCCAGGAGCGGAAGTCGCGCAGGGTCAGCGTCCGCACGTACATCGGTCAGCCCACCGACCCCGGCACACCGCGAGCGACCGTGCGATATCCCGAGTTCTGCACAGGGTTATCAACAATGTTCACAAATGTGGGTCAGCCCGGCAGGCGGACCGGCATCAGCAGGTAGATGTAGTCGCTCGCCAGCGCGGCGTACGCCCCGGACTCGGTGGTCGGCGGCTCGTCCTCGCCGGTCGGGCACATCACCGCCGGGCGGCTGGGGGTGGTGAACCCGAAGGTCACCCGGTCCGAGTGCAGCGCGGACAGCCCGTCGTTCAGATAGCCCGGGTTGAAGGCGATGGTGAGCGGCTCACCGCGGAAGTCGGCCTCGAGCCACTCCTCGGCGCGGCCCGCGTCGTCCCCGCCCGCCGAGAGTTGCAGGCCCTGTTCGGAGAACTCCAGCCGCACCTGGGCGCCGCGCTCGGCGACCAGCGCGACGCGCTTGATGGCCTCGATCAGCGCGCTCACCTGGAGCGTCGCGATGGAGGTGTGCTCCTTGGGGAGCAATTGGCGGAACTTGGGGAATTCCGCGTCGAGCAGCCGGGTGGTGGTGCGGCGGCCGCCGTTGACGATGCCGAGCAGCCCGTCGGTGCCGGTGCCGAACGCCAGTTGCACGGGCGCGTCGGACGGGCCCAGCGTCTTCGCCGACTCGGACAGGGTGCGGGCGGGGACCAGTACCGCGGTCTCCACGTCGTCGCGGCCCGGCTGCCACTCCAGATGCCGGACCGCCAAGCGGAACCGATCGGTGGCCGCGAGCACGACCTTCGAGCCCTCGATCTCGACCCGGATGCCGGTGAGCATCGGCAGCGTGTCGTCGCGGCCCGCGGCCACGGCGACCTGACCGACCGCCGAGGAGAACACGTCGGCCCCGAGTTCGCCCGTCTGCGGCGGCAATTCGGGCAGCTGGGGATAGTCCTCGACCGGCATGGTCGGCAGCGAGAACTTCGCGCTGCCGCAGGCGATCAGCACGCGGGTGCCGTCCACGGAGACGTCGACGGGCTTGTTGGACAACGCCTTCGTGATGTCGGCCAGCAGGCGACCCGACACCAGTACCTGCCCCGGCCCGGCGACCTCGGCGGCCACCCGCATCTGCGCGGAGACCTCGTAGTCGAAGCCGGAGACGGTGAGTCCGTCCTCGTCGGCCACGAGCAGGACGCCACCGAGCACCGGTACGGGCGGGCGCGACGGCAGGCTGCGGGCCACCCAGGCGACGGATTCGGCGAAATCCTCGCGAGCGACCCGAAACTTCATGCTTTCCATCGCCCGACTGTCCTCTCCCAAGTCTCGATCGGTCGTGATCCGTTCGGCTCGATGCCGGACACCAAACCGTACCCGCGCGGGGCCGTGATCACCACGCCACCCCTCGGATGCGTGTCGTCCCCAACCCATCTCCTCGATGCGTCGTCGCGAGGAGTGCCGCGGCGCGATCCGGGTAGTCCGGTCCCGAACCGGGTTTCCACACATCCTGTCTTCAAGAGAATCTCTCTAGAAGAAGAACCGAAACAGTAGTAGGCGCTGTGGATTCTGTGGACTCCCGGCGAATCCGCTGCTCGCGACGCGTGCCGTCATGGGGATGTCCGCTCGGTGTCTCGAGGATGAACGGCGGGGCGCTGTGGAGGTTACGAATCTGTTCAACCCCTGTCCTCGAGCCATCCTCGAGTTCTCCCCGGACCGTACCCCGGTTGTGCACACGTGTGCACCGACCCGGGGACAACTCGAGGATTCCTCGAGGACCTGACAAGGACTCCTCGAGGAATCCACAAGGCCGCAACGGGATTCGGGCAGGTCGGACCCGGTGGATGAGTTCGCCTGTGGGAACTGTGCATGAACGGGTGTTGACGGAGCTGTCAACGGGGGTGTCCCCGAACTGTGAGCGAACCGGTGGAGAACAGGGGGATTCCTCGAGGACTCCACAAGGACTCCTCGAGGAATCCACAACACGAAAAAGCCGATCCGCCCAGGTCATTCGGGGTGGATCGGCTTGGGGAGCGAATCAGCGGGAGCGCTGTTTGATGCGGGCTGTGAGTTCCTGCACCTGGTCGTACACGCGGCGGCGCTCGGTCATCTCCTTGCGCACCTTCTTCTCCGCGTACATCACCGTCGTGTGGTCGCGGCCGAACGCCTGCCCGATCTTCGGCAACGACAGATCGGTCAGCTCGCGGCACAGGTACATCGCGATCTGACGGGCCTGGGCGAGCGGGCGGGCCTTACCCGGGCCGGTCAGCTCCTCGAGCGTGGTGTTGAAGTACTCCGCGGTCACGGCCATGATCGTGGACGCGGTGATCTCGATCGTGGTGGTGTCGGGCATCAGATCCCGCAGCACGACCTCGGCCAGCGACAGATCCAGCGGCTGGCCGTTCAGCGAGGCGAAGGCGGTCACCCGGATCAGCGCGCCCTCGAGTTCGCGGATATTGCGCTCGACCCGGCTCGCGATGAGTTCCAGCACGTCGTGTGGCACGTCGAGGCGATCCATCCGAGCCTTCTTGCGCAGGATGGCGATTCGCGTCTCCAGCTCCGGCGGCTGCACATCGGTGATCAGACCCCACTCGAACCGGGTGCGTAACCGCTCCTCGAGGGTGGCCAGCTGCTTGGGCGGCCGGTCGGAGGAGACGACGATCTGCTTGTTCGCGTTGTGCAGCGTGTTGAAGGTGTGGAAGAACTCCTCCTGGATGCCTTCCTTCCCCTCGATGAACTGGATGTCGTCGACCAGCAGGATGTCGGTCTCGCGGTAGCGGCGCTTGAACGCCACCTTGCGGTCGTCGCGCAGGCTGTTGATGAAGTCGTTGGTGAACTCCTCGGTCGACACGTACTTCACCCGCATGCCCGGGAACAGCCGCTGGGCGTAGTGCCCGGCCGCGTGCAGCAGATGCGTCTTGCCCAAACCCGAAGCGCCCCAGACGAACAGCGGGTTGTAGGCCCGCGCGGGCGCCTCGGCGATGGCCACCGCGGCCGCGTGCGCGAACCGGTTGGACGCGCCGATGACGAACGTCTCGAAGGTGTACTTGGAGTTCAGGCTGGCCGAGGAAGAGACCGGCGCCGACGGGGTCGGCTCGGGCGATTTGGTGAAGTAGGTCGGCCAGGAGTTGCGGACGTTGACCACCGGCTCGTCGTCGGCGGGCTCCGGGGCGCCGGGGCGGCGGCCGTCGCCCTCGGGGGCGAACAGCGACTCCTGTCCGGGCGTGGCCGCCCGCGCGGGCGGCAGGTCCAGATCCCGGTGCACCGGCGCGGGCGGTTCCGCTGCGGGGGTGTCCGGCAATTCCCGAGCCATCGATGGGGTGGGGAACTCGTCCTGGGGATAGTCGGCCCGCGCGGGATAGTCGCCTGGGGAAAGGTAGCGCGGCGGGGCGTACTCGACGGCCGGTTGATACTCCGGCGCGGGCGGGTAGGGCACCGGTTCGCGCGGGGTCTCCCGGACCCGCTCCGGGCGGGAGGTGAGCCGCGCGTGCCGCGGCGGACCCGCGGGCCGGTCGGCGGGCGGGGTGGTCGGCGCGGCGATCCGCACGCCCAGACCCTCCACCTGGGGGCCGAGCCGACGGCCCAGCGAGCGCAGGATCGGTTCGCGCAGATCGCGTTCGATGGCCTCCTGCGCGAGCGAGGAGGGGACCGAGAGCAGTGCGAAGCCCTGCGCCACGGTCAGCGGCTTGACCAGGCCCAACCAGGCTTTCTGAGCATTGGTCACCGCCGGAATGGCACCATCGGCGGAACCGGTTGTAAGCTCGGCTACCACTTCGGGCCAGACGGCGGTCAACACGTTCTGCTCGTCGTCCACGTAGGTTTTCCTCCCCGGAATCGGTCGATTGGAGCAGACGGTCTGGAACTGCCCGCATCCCCCTTCAGCGCGGGTGTTCGGCGGGGCCGTCGGCCATACGAATATGCCACTCCAGGGGTCTTTCCACACAATTATCCACAGATGTGGAGAACCACAAGGGTGTGAGTCGGGCCGGGGCGCGCCCGGCGTCGGTGCCCGGACCTGGGCTTCTGTAGCTATCTCTTGGCTACGGCGCGTGTCCGCTGGCGTGTCGCGGTGGCAAGCCCGGTTCACGGTACCCCGAGTTTGACCCGGTTCCAGCCGATAAGTACCCTCGTACAGTCACCCATTGATGCGGTGGCGGCTGCCTGCTGCCCGTCCGCGATGGGGGTTGCGCGGGCGAGTTCGTTCCTCGCGCGCCAGTTACACCACAAGCTTCGAGCGCCGCCGGGCGCTCACCAACTCGAGGAGTGTCGACCGTGGCCAAGGGCAAGCGGACGTTCCAGCCGAACAACCGTCGTCGGGCGCGGGTGCACGGGTTCCGTCTCCGGATGCGCACCCGTGCGGGCCGCGCGATCGTCTCGGCGCGCCGTCGCAAGGGTCGCGCCGCGCTCACGGCCTGATCCCGTCGGCACCGGGTTCGGCGTCATGACCGATTCGCCGTACGGTCCGCTACCACGCTCCCGTTACGCGCTCGGACACTCGGGTGTTGCCTGAGCCGTATCGGCTGCATCATCGTTCCGATTTCTCCCGGACGGTGCGGCACGGCCGGCGACTCGGGAGGCGTGACCTTGTCGTGCACGTACTGCTCGCGAGCGACGTGCCCGTCCGGTTCGGCGGACCGCGGTTCGGATTGATCGTCAGCAAGGCGGTGGGCAACGCGGTGATTCGTCACCGGGTCGCCCGCCGCCTGCGTCATATGTGCGGCCCACTCATCGATGAGTTACCCGAGGAGGCGGACGTCGTGATTCGCGCGCTTCCCGGTGCGGCGCACGCCCCCGCCGCCGATCTGGAGCGGCAGCTGCGTGGCGCGTTGCGCAAGCTGGTCCCGAATGTCGCTGTGGCCGAGCCGGTTTCGGCCACACCGGAGTCCGGCGGGACCTCATGAAGCCGCGCACGCTGACCCGGCTGCCCGCCCGCGCGCTGATCTTCCTCATCGAGCTCTACCGGACCTACGTCTCCCCCACGCGCATGCCGGTGTGCCGATTCACCCCCACCTGTAGCGAGTACGCGGTCACCGCGCTGCGCACCCGGGGCCTGTTCGTCGGCCTCGGGCTGACGGTCGTGCGCCTGGCCAAATGCGCTCCCTGGCACCCTGGTGGGTGGGACCCCGTTCCCCCGAAGCGAACGGACGGGCACGGACGCGGGCACGCGGCCGCACACAAGCCTTGGAAAGGGTCGCCGCCCGCGGTGACCGGCGATACGACGGACGGGAGTACATAGAGCCGTGCTCGATTTCATCTACTATCCGGTGTCCTGGATCCTGTGGTTCTGGCACCGGGTGTTCGGGTTCGCGCTGGGCAAGGACAACGGTCTCGCCTGGGCGCTGGCCGTGGTGTTCCTGGTCTTCACGCTGCGGTTGGTGCTGTACAAGCCGTTCGTGCGGCAGGTCCGCACCACGCGGCAGATGCAGGAATTGCAGCCGCAGATCAAGGCCCTGCAGAAGAAGTACAGCAACGATCGCCAGAAGATGGCGCTCGAGATGCAGAAGCTGCAGAAGGAACACGGCTTCAATCCGCTCATGGGCTGTCTGCCCGTGCTGGCGCAGGTGCCGGTCTTCATCGGTCTGTATCACGTGCTGCGCTCGTTCAACCGGGTCGGCAGCGGCGGACTCGGCGGCTTCGGTCACAGCGGCGGCATGACCGCGGCGCAGAACGCCAATACTCCCAACTACGTCTTCAACGCCGACGACGTGCAGTCGTTCCTGCGGGCCCGCATCTTCGGGGCGCCCATCTCGGCGGCCATCACCACGCCCGGGGAACAGCTGAAGGCGTTCGCCGACTACGGCGGCATCCCGCACGTCGCGAGCATCGCCGCGGTATCGATTCCGCTGATGATCATCGCCGGTCTGGCCACCCACTTCAACGCGCGCGCGTCGGTCGCGCGGCAGAGCGCCGAGGCGGCCGCCAACCCGCAGGCCGCGATCATGAACAAGATGGCCCTGTGGGTCTTCCCGCTCGGCGTCATCGTCGGCGGCCCGTTCCTGCCGATCGCGATCCTCCTCTACTGGGTGTCGAACAACATCTGGACCTACGGGCAGCAGCATCTGGTGTTCGGCCGGATCGAGAAGGAGGAAGAGGCGAAGAAGCAGGAGGCCCTCCAGCGCCGCGCCGCCAATGCCCCGAAACCCGGTGCGAAGCCGGTCGATCCGAAGAAGAAGCAGCAGGCCGTCGAGGCGGCGCCCGTCGACGAGGCGCCCGCCGAACCGTCGCCGAACGGAACCGGCCAGAACGGAACGGCCAAGCCCGCGGGCAAGGCGGGCGCGTCCTCCGGTAAATCGAACGCGCAGGGCAACCGGAAACGATCGGGGAACCGAGGCCGCGCCAATCAGAAGAAGCGTCGTTAGACGAGGCGACGATGCGGATTGAGGAAACGACAATGACTGTTGAGACCGACGGAGGGGACGCCACCGTGGCGACGACGATCGCGGACACCGAGCCGGAGACCACCGACGACGACGTGAGCGACAGCGAAGAGGCGCTCATCGAGGAGGGCGAGATCGCCGGTGACTACCTCGAGCAGCTGCTCGACGTGCTCGACTTCGACGGCGATATCGACCTCGATGTCGAGGGCGATCGCGCGGTGGTCAGCATCGACGGCGGTCGCGATCTGTCGAAGTTGGTCGGCCGACGCGGCGAGGTCCTGGACGCGTTGCAGGAACTGACCCGGCTCGCCGTGCAGCAGGCGACCGGGGTGCGCAGTCGTCTGATGCTCGATGTCGCGGGCTGGCGGGCCAATCGCCGTTCGGAGCTGAGCACGCTCGGCACCGAGACCGCCCGGCGCGTGCTGGAATCGGGGCAGCGCGAGGCGTTGTCGCCCATGACCCCGTTCGAGCGCAAGATCGTGCACGACGCGGTGGCGGCCGTCGAGGGCGTCGTCAGCGAGAGCGAGGGCGTCGAGCCCAATCGGCACGTGGTCGTGCTCCCCGCCTGACGCTCGGGCGAATTCGGCTGTAGGGCCCCCGGTTCGGCGAACCGGGGGCCCTACGTTTGTCCCTGGCAGCGAGTCCGGAAGGATGTTTCACGTGGAACGAGACCCCGGTGCGACGAACCCAGACCACTCCCCCGAACCGTCCGACGCGGTCGCCGCGGTCGAGCCGCCGCCCGTCGCGACGCGGGTCTTCGGGGAGCGACTCCCGCTGGCGGAGCGCTATCACGCCGTCCTCGCCACCGCCGGGGTGGAACGCGGACTGATCGGTCCGCGCGAGATCCCGCGACTGTGGGAGCGCCACATTCTGAACTGTGCGGTGGTGGGCGAGCTGATTCCGTCCGGCGCCGCCGTCGTCGATATCGGCAGCGGCGCCGGGCTGCCGGGCATCCCGCTCGCCATCGCGCGACCCGATCTCCGGATCACGCTCGTCGAACCGCTGTTGCGGCGCACCATCTTCCTGGCCGAGTTCATCGAGGCGGTCGGCCTCGAGGTCACGGTCGTGCGCGGGCGCGCCGAACAGCCGGATGTGCGTAAGGAGGCGGGCGGCGCGGATGTGGTCACCTCCCGGGCGGTCGCGCCGCTCGGTAAACTCGCCAAATGGTCGCTCCCGCTCGTCCACGACCACGGGCGGATGCTCGCGCTCAAGGGGTCCAGTGCCGCCGAGGAATTGGAGCGGGATCAGGCCGATCTCGCGCGGGCGGGCGGTGGCAACGCGCAGGTGCTGGAGTGCGGTGTGGGGATCGTGTCTCCGGCGACCGTCGTGCTGAGCGTCGAGCGGCTGCCGCGGTCGGAGCGGCCGGGGCGCAAGACGACTCGACGCGGGCGCAAGTCGTGAACGGTCGCTGTTTCCCGTGAAACATCGAGGCGGGAGTGTGGTTGCCGCCCGGCATGTTTCACGGGAAACAAGGACCGCCCCTCCCCTCCCCTGGATGCCCGAACCGTCACGTGACCTTCTGCTCGGGTCCTCCCCTTCCCCTGTTTCACATGAAACATCGCCGCGCGAACGGCGATTCGTGGTGATTCTGCGCGTGTCGTAGAAGGATTGCCGCGGTTCAACTTCCGTATTGTGTCCGGTACTGGCAAGCTTGTTGTCGTCGAGCGTGAGCGCAGATTCGCGGTGTCCGACAGGCTCGTCAGATTGCACCCGCGCTCCGCTTGTTCGAGCTCATGCGGCGCTGAGGCTGTCTGAGCGCGTGTCTGAAGTTCTCGGGGTTAGGAGCCTGTATGTCTAAAGGTCCGGCGAATGTTTCACGGGAAACAACGTCGCGGGTGCCCGGAATGCTGGACGGGAGCGTCGAATTGGATGAACTGGCCCGCACGCCCTTCGGAAATATCTCCCCCGCCGAGACGCCGATCGCCGCGGAAGCTCAGCGCGCGAGTCAGGTGTTGCACCCCGGCTCCATGTCCGTCCCCAAGCCGCACGAGCAGCGCATCATCACGATCGCCAATCAGAAGGGCGGCGTCGGAAAGACCACGACCGCGGTCAATCTCGCGGCCGCGCTCGCCCTTCAGGGCATGACAGTGCTCGTCATCGATCTCGACCCGCAGGGCAATGCCAGCACGGCGCTCGGCGTCGAACACCACTCGGGCGTGCCCTCCAGTTACGAACTCCTCATCGGCGAGATCTCGGTCCAGGACGCGATCCAGCGGAGTCCGCACAACGAGCGGCTGCTGTGCATCCCGGCGACCATCGACTTGGCCGGCGCCGAAATCGAATTGGTGTCGATGGTGGCCCGCGAGGGTCGCCTCAAGGCGGCCATTCAGGAAGCCAATATCGCGGGCTACGACATCGACTACGTCATGATCGACTGCCCGCCCTCGCTCGGCCTGCTCACCGTGAACGCGTTGGTGGCGGCCAAGGAGGTGCTGATCCCGATCCAGTGCGAGTACTACGCGCTGGAGGGCGTGGGTCAGCTGCTCCGCAATATCGGTCTGGTGCAGGCACATCTGAATCCGGAACTGCATGTGTCGACGGTCGTCCTCACGATGTACGACGGACGGACCAAGCTGGCCGATCAGGTCGCCGACGAGGTGCGCGCGCACTTCGGCGATGTGGTGCTGCGCTCGGTGATCCCGCGCAGTGTGAAGGTGTCCGAGGCGCCGGGTTACGGAATGACCGTGCTCGACTACGATCCGGGTTCGCGCGGTGCGATGAGTTACCTGGACGCGGGTCGGGAGATCGCGGCCCGATCCGTACCCGTGCGTGCGGCGAGTGGTGTGAACGAGGAAAGGGGCCGGTGAGTCTATGAGTCAGGCGAAGAAGGGTGGACTAGGGCGCGGTCTGGCGGCGCTGATTCCGACCGGACCGGCCGAGGTACAGGGTCTCGGCAGCGCCGCGGCCAACGCGGTGATCGGCCTCGACCCGATCGGTCCGCATCCGGCCGAGGCGTATCTGCATCGGGTGCCCGATCCGAGTGCGGAATCGGATGCCGGTGCGGTGTACCGGGAGGTTCCCGCCGATCAGATCGAACCGAATCCCAAGCAGCCGCGCAGTCATTTCGACCCCGAGGCGCTCGACGAATTGGTCCACTCCATCCGCGAATTCGGCCTCATGCAGCCGATCGTGGTTCGCCAACTCGAGTCCTCCCCCACTCCCCGCTATCAGCTCGTCATGGGCGAGCGGCGGTGGCGCGCCTGCCAGAAGGCCGGGCTGGAAACCATTCCGGCCATCGTCCGGGAGACCGAGGACGGGGCGATGCTGCGCGACGCCCTGCTGGAGAACATCCACCGGGTGCAGCTGAATCCCCTCGAAGAGGGGGCGGCGTATCAGCAGCTGCTGGAGGAGTTCGATGTCACCCACGAGGAACTCGCCACGCGGATCGGGCGGTCGCGGCCCTTCATCACCAATATGATTCGGCTGCTGAAACTTCCGGTCGAGTTGCAGGGGCGCGTCGCCAGCGGCGTGCTGTCCGCGGGCCACGCGCGCGCCCTGCTCGGCCTGGAGGCCGGTGCGGAGGCGCAGATCAAGCTCGCCGAACGGATTGTGGCCGAGGGGCTTTCGGTGCGCAGCACCGAGGAGGCCGTGCTGCTGGCCAACAAGTATCCCGAGGACGGGGACGGCGACAAGCCGAAGCCCGCCAAGCGCAAGCCCATTCAGGCCCCCGGCATCGACCGGCTGGCCGAACGGCTGGCCAACTCGTTCGATACCCGCGTGGCGATCAGCGCGGGGCAGAAGAAGGGCAAGATCGTCATCGAGTTCGGTGATATCGCCGATCTGGAACGCATCGTCACCCTGATGGACCCGAACCGGTAGCGTTTCGGACCTGACCACCGACCTGGGGGCGAAACGTCACTGTGACGATGCCCCCTGTCGCGATCCTGAAGAACAGCAGATGGGAAATGAGGCGGTTCGCGTTGATCGCTTATTCTTGCTGGCGAGCAGATGTTGATGCGGCGTGAGCGTGGATGAATCAGACAGCTGGAGGCTGAGCAGAGCAGTGTCGACCAGCGTGACCGCACTTACCCTCGGCGGGTTGGACAAACTCCCCGCCCACGCCCGCCGGTGTGTTTTCTGGGAGATCGATCCGGCCGTGGCGGAGGATTCGCGCGCCTTCAGCGATCCCGTGTTCGAGAAGGAGGCATGGCTGTCCACGGTCATGCTCGAGTGGGGTTCGTGCGGCCAGATCGCGTTGGCCTACGACCAGCCGGTCGGCTGCGCGCTGTACGCTCCCCCGAGCGCCGTGCCCCGCGCGACCCTCTTCCCCACCTCGCCGGTGAGCCCGGACGCGGTCCTGCTGACCACGCTCCGCACCGAATCCCCGTATCAGGACACCGATGTGGGCAATCGGCTGATTCAGGCCGTGGTGGCCGATCTGGTGCGCCGCGGCGTGCGGGCCATCGAGGCGTTCGGGCTGCGCAAGGATCCGTCGACGACCATGCTGCCCACCCGCGCGGTGAGTTCGATGATGTTCCTCGAGCGCATCGATACCCCGGCCTTCGGCGTCCCGTCGGCCCCGCGCCGGCACACCGACTCCTGCTCCCCCGAGACCTGCATGATCGACGCCGACTTCCTCGAGGACGTCGGCTTCAAAGTGGTGGCCTCGCATCACCGTTTCCCGCGCCTGCGCCTGGAACTCGACAGCGATCACCTCTGGAAGGAGGACGTCGAGCGCGCCCTCGACCAACTGCTCGCGGCGGCGTCCATGACCGCGCCCACCCGGGTGGGATCGTTCTGAGCCGACCCGGGCAGGCGATGGGCAGGACGCGCTGAGGCTGCGCTCGACGTGCCCGGGATTGCCCCGGGCACGGGGCGGTGCGGTGGGCAGGACGGGCAGCGGCGGGCCCGGGCAGGGGCCGGGTGGGCAGGAGAACGGGCAGGTCAGGGCGCTGCCCACAATGAAAACGGCCGGTCCGCTGGGGACCGGCCGGATCGGCGAATGATGCTGTCGCGCGCTCAGATTCGATCGGCGGCGGCCAACTCCTCGGCGAGCAGTTCGGCGAAGGTGTAGGTGCCGGTGGGCTGATCGTCCTGGCCCAGGAGATAGAGACGCTTGACCGAGATGAGGATGGCCTCGGCGATGACGTCGCGCATGCGCGGGTTGGTGAGCACCGAGGCGTCGTAATCGTTGGTGAGATAACCGATGTCGACCTGAACGGTCGGCATCTTGGTCAGCCGCAACAGGTCCCACGTCCGGGAGTGGGTCCGGCAGTCCTGCAACGAGGTTCGGGCCACGATCTCGCGCTGGATGAAGCCCGCGAGCACCTGGCCGATCATGGAGACCGACCCGTGCGAGTTGCCGAAGTGGAAGCTGGCGACGCCGCTGGCGAGCGAGCTCGGATTGGTCGCGCAGCGCAGCGAGATCATCAGATCGGCGTCGAAGGTGTTGGAGGTCTCGGCGCGTTCGGCGTCGGTGGGATTGGCGCCCCACGGCCGGGAGAGGAAGGTCTCCATCCCGGTGGCGGCCATCCGGCCCTCGAGCCGACTGGCCAGATCCCAGAGGATCTCCGACTCGTACATATCGCCGAATTCGGTGGGCACGGCGAAACCCTTGTCCGGACCGCCCAGACCCGGATCGATCACGATGCGCTTGCCGGTGAGCTGCGGGCCCGCCCGGTGCACGACCTCCTCCTCCGCGATCCGGTGCGGATTGCCGCCGGTGACCCGCGCGCCCAGCTGTTCCAGCGAGCGCAGCGTGTCCGGCCCGCAGATGCCGTCGGCGGACAGGCCGATCTCGCGCTGGAACGCGGTGAGCGCGTCGTGGGTGTGCGGCCCGAAGTAGCCGTCCACGCGATGGACGTAGTACCCCAGATCCTGGAGGCGCCGTTGCAGACTCGCGACATCGTCGCCGTACAGCGGCGCCGACAGCTGATAGATCAGGGTGCGGGCGCCCAGCCGATAGGACGCCTCCTTGAGCGCGCGATAGGTGGCCGGTCCGACCACGCCGTCCACGAGCAGGCCGCGGTGCTGCTGGAACGCGCGCACCGCGGAGTCGAGATCGTGATCGAAGACGGCCTCGGAATCCTTCCAGTACTGCCCGTCGGCCGATTCGGCCGCGTGCGGGCGCGCGAGCAGGAATCCGAGACTTGCCAGGGTGCTCCGAACCTCAGCGACGGCTGGACCGGTATCGCCGTGACGAAGTCGGTGCATGCGTGAGAGCCCTTTCCTTCCGCCAAACCGGGTACCCACTCATGCGACGGCTCACACCCTCGCACGACCGGTGCGTCGGTCGATTGTCTCAGACCCGGACCGGATTTCGGCAATTCCGAGTCCCCAGGATCGTACTCGGCGCCGAAATACTACTCGGTGCCCGGCGGGGAACGGTCAGATGATGCCCTCGAGTTCGCGCAGCAGCGCGGCCTTGCCCTTGGCGCCGACGATCCGCTTGGCCTCCTTGCCGCCCGAGAACAGGATCATCGTGGGCAGGGCGAGCACGCCGTAATCGCGCGAGGTGGTCGGGTTGGCGTCGGCGTCGAGCTTGGCGACGGTCAACTTGTCGGCGTGCGCGGCGGCGATCTCCTCCAACACCGGGGCGACCATCTTGCAGGGTCCGCACCAATCGGCCCAGAAGTCGACGAGAACCGGCTTGTCGCTGGCCAATACGTCCTGGGCGAAGGTGGCGTCGGTGACGGTCTTGGTGGCGTCGGACATGATTGTGCTCCTCGAAAGGCGTTGCACCGCAACGGGTGCGAGTGAATCAGTTGGCGGAGACTTCCACCGGCTCGCCGGCGTGGTCGAGGGTGTTGCTGGTGATGTCGCCCTTCGCGGCGAGCCAGTGCTCGGCGTCGATGGCCGAGCGGCACCCGGTGCCCGCGGCGGTGATGGCCTGGCGGTAGGTGTGGTCGACCAGATCGCCCGCGGCGAAGACGCCGTCGACCGAGGTCGCGGTCGTCGGATCCTTGACCAGCACATAGCCCTCGTCGTCGAGATCGACCTGGCCGCGCACCAATTCGCTGCGCGGGTCGTGGCCGATCGCGACGAACAGACCGGTCGCGGCCAGCTCCGAGGTCTCGCCGGTGCGGGTGTCGCGCAAAGTCAGTGCGGTGACGGCGTTCTCGCCGTGCACCTCGACGACCTCGGCGTTGAGCCGGAAACGGATCTTCTCGTTGGCCTTGGCGCGCTCGAGCATGATGCGCGAGGCGCGGAACTCCTCGCGGCGGTGCACGATGGTGACCGACGACGCGAACTTGGTGAGGAAGGTCGCCTCCTCCATCGCCGAATCGCCGCCGCCGACAACCACGATGTCCTGCCCCTTGAAGAAGAAGCCGTCGCAGGTGGCGCACGCGCTGACGCCGCGGCCGAGCAGGCGCTGCTCGCCGGGAACGTTGAGATAGCGTGCGGCCGAACCCATCGCGAGAATGATCGCGTAGGCCCGGTGGGTCTCGCCGCCGACGGTGACCGACTTGATCGGACCCGACAGGTCGATGGCCTCGACGTCCTCGGTGCGGATGTCGGCGCCGAAACGCTTGGCCTGCTCGCGCATCTCCTCCATGAGGTCCGGGCCCATGATGCCGTCGCGGAAGCCGGGGAAGTTCTCCACCTCGGTCGTCGTCATCAGCGCGCCACCGAATTGGGTGCCCTCGAACAGCAACGGCTCGAGTTCGGCCCGGGCGGCGTACACGGCGGCGGTATAGCCCGCGGGGCCGGAGCCGACGATGATCAGATCGCGTACAGGCGTGCTCATGGGGCCCTTCCGAGGAGTTCGTCAACTGGCAAGTCGGTCAACAACAGGGTAAACGCTGTTGTTCCCACGGCTCACGGCTCGGTTTCCCGGGGCGCGCGGCTAGCCGATGTCCTGTTGCCGGAGGGGTCGGGGATCGTTTGCGGTGCAGTCGGTTCCGACCACCAGCGCGGTGATCTGCGGCGGGCGCGGGCCGGTGAGCAGGATGAGGACCGCGGGGCGGTTGGCGAAGATCACATCCATCGAGCCGAGCACCTGGCGGCCGGGCAGAATCGCGGCCGCGCAGCCGGTGAGCGCGCCGGGTGCGGCCAGCGGTCCGGTCACGTCGTTGCGGCCCATCGCGCTCAGCATCGTGCCGGTGGACGGGTCGTCCGCGATGCCGAGCGTGGGAGTCGGCTTGTCCGGCAAGGCTTTCGGCGGGGCCTCGTCGCCGCCGCCGCGCAGGGCGGTGACGGCGACCACGGATCCGGCGATCACGGCGGCCGCCGCGGCCGCCGCGGTGAGCCAGCGCAGTCGACGGGACCGGTACCGGTCGAGGGAGACGGGTTCGTCGGCGGGTTCGGGGTCGGCCACCGGCATCGGGCGGGTCGGCGGGGCGCTCTCGCACCGGCCGTCGTCGCCGGACAGGTCGTCGAGCAGCCGGTCCAGGCGAGCGCCGACGTGGGCGGGCATGGGATGCAGGATCCGCGGTTCGTCGGCGAGCATGCGCAGGCCGCCGCTCACCTCGTCGAGGTCGCGCAGGAAGCTCTGGGCGTCGGGATCCTCGCGGACGGCGGGCCAGAGCTGTTCGGCGAGATCGGGCGGCAGGTTGTCGGCGTGCAGGTCGGCCAGCAGATCCGTGGCGAAGGGCGGGCGCGGCGCCGAGCGGGCTGCCATCGCGCCTCCTGAGTCCTGTTCGCCACCCCGCGTCCCGGGCCGGCGCCGCCGTGCGGTGGCTTCGCCGTTGTCGTCCATCGCCTCTCCGGGATCGGGCCTCGACGCCTGTTTTCGTCCGTCTCTAGTAATGACGCATCTCGATTACATCCGGTTCCCAGGGGATCGCAGGAATCCCAGTTCCTGCTGCAAACGTTTGCGGCCTCGGGCACATCGGCTCTTGATCGTCCCCTCGGCGACGCCCAGCAACCGCGCCGCCTCCGCTACCGTATACCCCTCCATGTCGATGGCCACCAACGCCGCGCGCTGATCCGCGGGCAGACTGAACAGGGCGGCGTCGACGACCAGCGTCACCTCGCGATTCGCGATGTCGTCGCGCTCGACGGCCGGTTCGGCCACGCTCTCCTCCGACAGCGACACGCTGGGCCGGGACTTGTTGCGGCGGATGCGATCCAGGCACGCGTTCACCACGATCCGGTGCAGCCAGCTACGCACCTCGGCCTCGCCCCGGAAGTTCGCGGCATTGCGGTGCGCGGACAGCAACGCGTCCTGGAGCGAATCCGCGGCATCCTCGGGGGTGTAGGAGGTGCGCAGCGCGAGCTGCCAGAGATGGTCGTAGTGGCGGCGGAACAAGACGGCGAAGGCGTGCCGGTCACCGGCGACGTGCGCGTCGAGCAGTCGGCGATCGCTGAGCTCGTCCGCATCAAACGACAACACATACCCCTAGGATCAGCGCTCACGGCGGCGACCCGGGCACGCCGGAACCTCGCCACTTCTTTCGCGTCATCCAGGACCGAAGCACCAGATCCCAGGAAGCTCCCCATGCTGAGAGCGCGCTGAGCATCATATCGGCCGGGTCGAAGCGGGAGCAACCAGAATGATCAGGGCGCGGCTTCGAAGTGGATCTCGCCGATCGAGGTCTGGAACTGGCCGCCGTTGTTGGCCAGGGCGGTGATCCAGACCAGGACGTAGCGGGCCGGTTGATCGGCCCGCACGGCGATGTCGGTGTTGCCGTCGCCCAGGGTGGCCTGGCCGACGAGCTGGGTCTGGTCCAAGGTGGGCGCGGCGGTGGGCGAGGTGCGGACCTCGACCACCGTGCCGGGGGTCGGTGAGGTGATCGTGACCTTGGTCAGCTTGCTGGGGCTGCCCAGGGTCGACATGATCCCCACGCCCTTCTTGAGCGCGGGGAACTGCTGGAAGTACTGGTCGGTGCGCCAGACCGTGGCCGGATCGCCGTCCTTGACCGCGTTGATCGCGCTCGGGCCGTCGGGGGTTCCCTCGGGGGAGAACACCGAGACCGCGGTGACCGGGATCGGCGTGCCGCCCGGCACGGGCGCGGCGGCCGAGGGACCGGCCACCGGGTTCTGCGGCGCCACATTGGCCGTGGTGAGGCCGAGTTTGCGCTGTTCGTCCAGCGGCGCGGTGGCGTTGTCGGGCGCGAAGATGCTCAACAGCCACCAGATGATGACGCCCACGACCAGGGCGGCGAGCACCCCGAGACCGACCAGCATCCACATCATGCGTTGCGAGCGTTCGCGTTCCGCCGCGAGCAGTTCCGGATCGGCGAGGGTCTCGTCCGGCGCGGACTGGGCCCGCTGGCCGAGCCGCAGCACCGGGATGAAATCGGTCTTCTGATCGACGACCGACGCCTGTTCCAGCACGTGCTGCACGGTCGCGGCGGTGCGGACGCCCTTGTCGGACTCGAGCGAGCGCACCGCGACCGCGGAGATCTCGAACGGGACCTCCGGACGGATCTGCCGCGGCTCGACCGGGGAGCCGTCCGGACCGAAATCGGCCGGACGCAGCCCGCCGACCGTGGCCGCGGAACCGGTCACGCCGCCCGCCCGGATCGGCCACTGCGCGGTGATCAGCGCGTACAGCATCGCGCCGAGGCCGCGCACATCCGATTGCGCGTCCGAATCGGACAGGGTGCCCGGGAAGGCGAGCACCGCGTCGCCGGAGGCGCTGATCCGGATCCGGTCGGGGTGGTCGATCGACAGCGAACCGCCGCCGCGATGGGCCAGTTCGGCCGCCGCGGCCAGGGCCCGGATCGCGCGCGCGGCGCCGATCGGGGACGGCACGGTCTCGGCCATCTCGCGCAGCGAACGGCCCGGGGTCCACTCGGCCACCACGATGCCGCCGGAACTGCCGCGCACGACGTCGAGCACGCGCGCCAGACCGGGCGAGTTGATCCGGCCCAGGCGCAGGGTGCGCGACAGGATCGCTTGCGGCCCATCGTGTCCCGCGTTGTCGGTGGCCTTCTGATCGGCGTCGACGAAGGTCAGGGCGACCTCACGGTCGAGCTTCACGTCCAGCGCCTGCCAGAACTTCAGGCCGCGGGCGCCGCCGTGCCCGGCCAGCAGCCGATACCGCCCGCCCGCCACCGACGCGCCCGGAATCAGCTTGGGGCCGCGCGGGGTTCGCTTGATCGGCGGTTCGACCCGCATCGGCGGCATCTCCGGCGACGCGACCGGCAGCATGCCGGTGTCGTAGGTCTGATCGCGCGCCGGTCGGTCCGGTCCGGCGGGCGCGGCCGAATCGGCCCGCTCCGCCTGCTGATCGCCGTCGTCCCCCGGATCGCGCTCGGCCCCATCGGCCGGTTGCGCCTGTTCGGGCGGGACGTCGTCGGTGCGGACTGAACCCGCTGCCTGGCCGGCAGCGTCGGCGGCCGGGACGCCCCCCGCCGCGTCGTCGCTCACCTGAGTTCCTCCTTCGCCCTGGTTCATCGAAGTCCGATTCGGCGGCACGGCACCCGGTTCGTCACCGGTCCGGCCGAAGGTCGTCTCCGCGCTCCTACCAGTCTGGACATCCTCGCGAGAGCCGACACCGGTATTTGCATTTCTCTGCCGAACAGGGTACGGGAACTCGCCCGTACCGGGGCGGTCAACCGTACCGGGTCGGATGACCGGTAGGACCATGGTCTGTGCGTCCATGTACGGGTCGTACCGGTAGTAGTAGGGGGTGTCGAGCTCGGGCCGCGGCAGCACCATCGTGGCCTCGGCGTCGACACCGTGCTCGTCGTCCAGGCCGAGATCCGGTGCGGGCGGGGTGATTCCGAGCCGCCGCGAGATCGAGACGGTCAGGGCGACGACCTCCGGGATGCCCGCCAGGCGCATCAGGCCGAACGCGACGCCGAACAGCACGATGGCGTCGACGCCCACGCGGAAGATCGAACCCACGCTGCTGTGCAGCCGGGACAGCCCGAGGACCTGCTCGACGATCAGCGTGACCGCCGCGCCCGCGACCGAGGCCAGCACCACGCGCGTCACCGTGCGGCCGACATTGGCCATCCGCAGATCGCCGAGGCTGCGGTGCAGCAGCCAGCCGCCGATGATCGCGCCCGCCACGAAGCCGAGGCCGTTGGCCACGCCCAGCGCGATCACCACGTGGTCGTCGGAGACCAGCACCGGGGCCAGCGCCGAGAGCACGATCTTCACCGCGGTGATGCCGAGGATGATCCAGGTCGGCGTCCACGCCTGTTCGCGGGCGTAGAACACGCGCAGGTGGATCAGCACCAGCGCGTACGGGATCAGGGTGAAGGCCGACCAGCTGATCGCCTCGCCGAGCCGTCCGGCGTCGCCGTGACCGAAGTTGCCGTAGCCGTACAGGGCCGTGCCGATCTGCGGTCCGGCGACGGTCAGGAAGGTGACCACCGGGACGAACGCGATCATGGTGAGCCGGGTGGCGACGGAGAGATCGTCGACCACCGCGGGCGTGTCGTCGGCGGCGGCGTTGCGGCTGAGCCGGGGCATGATCGCGGTCAGCAGCGTCACGCCGAGCACGCCGTACGGCAATTGCAGCAGCAGCCAGGCGTTCTGGTAGATCGCCGGGCCCGCGACGTCGGCGTGCGAGGACACCCGGGTGCCGAAGACGAAGCCCGCCTGGCTGATCGCGACGTAGAGGATGACCGCCGCGCCCATCCCGCCGAACTGCTTGAGCCGCTCGTCGACCCCCCACAGCGGGCGCAGGTCGATACCCGCGCGCCGGATGGCCGGGAGCAGGCTGACGACCTGCACGAGCACGCCCAGCGTCACGCCGAGGCCGAGGATGAGCAGTTTCGGCTGGCCCATCCGGACCGGGTCGAGGGAGATCTCCCCCGGGGTCAGCGCGTACAGGCCGAGGACGGCGAGCACCACGAGGTTGTTCAGCACGGGCGCCCACGCGCCCGGTTTGAAGATCTCGTGCGTGTTCAGGATCGCCATCAGCAGCGACGACATGCCGTAGAACAGGATCGCCGGGACCAGCAGGAAGGCGAGCGCGGTCGCGAGTCCGGTGCTCACCTTGCCGCCGTCGGACAGGAAGAGGTACCTGGTCATCAGCGGCGCGGCCGCGGTACACAGCAGCGCGGCCGCCGCCAGGATCGCGAAGGCCGTGGTGACCAGTCGCCGGACGAAGGCCCGGCCACCGTCGGGGTCCTCCTTCTCCGCCCGGACCAGGGTCGGGACGACGAAGGCGGTCAGCACCGCGCCGAGGACCAGCTGTTCGACCATGGTCGGGATCTGGCTGGCGACGGTGAACGCGCTCGCGATCGCCGGGCCCAGCACGGTCAGCAGCAGCAGCTGTTTCCCGAAGCCCGTCACCCGGCTCATCAGGGTCGCGATGGCGATCGATCCCGACGCGCTGAGCAGGCGCGAGTTCGCCGACTGCGGGGGCTCCTCGGTCCGGATCGCCACCTGCTGCGCGGTCCGCGGGGGTCGGTCGGGTGCCCGGTCCGCGGGCCGCGTCAACGGCCGCACCTCGGGTCGGGGTCGCCGCACCGGAACGCGCTGTTCCGGTCCGCTCGGCGGCCCGGCCGGGTATCCGGGCGGCGGCATCGGCCTGCGTCCGGCGGGAGCGCCACGCGGCGGCTGCCGACGACCGGGGCCGTCCTCGGGCACACCGCCCGGGGGCACCTGGCGCATCGGCCCACTCGGCGGTGCGATCCGACCGCGCGGCCCTCGAACGGGCGGCTGCTCGTCCTCGGGCATCCCCCTCGGCGGTCCCGGCCGGGGTCCGTGAATGGAGGGCTTCCACCCCAACTCGTCGGGCGACGCCTCGTTCCGGTGCCCGCGCCGGGCCGCGCCCGGTATCTCGACATCGGGCAGCGGCCGCCTGGGCGCGTCATCGGGCGGCGCGGGACGCTCGGCCCCCCGGGGCGCCGCGCCGGGCAGGGGGCGGCCGTCGGGCAGGGGCCGCCGGGGTGCCGTGCCGGGCGGCCCGGCTGTGGGCAGGTGCCGCGGGAGGTCGTTCGGCGGCCCCTGACCGATGGGCGGTGCGGGGTTCGGCGCGGCCGGGGGGACTCGGCGTGGGAGGTCGTTCGGCGGGGTGTGGCCCGGTCGCCCGCCCTCGCCGCCGTTCACGGGCCGTCCGGGGGCGGGCCTTCGGTTCGGGTTCTCGCCGAACGCCTGCTCGGGCCTGGGCCGGAAGGTGCCGGGCTGGTCGGAGGGGGTGGGCGCGCTGCCCGGCGGGGGCGACTCCTCGGGGGGCAGGCGCAGGGTGCCGCCGTCCGGGGGGAGCCGCAGGGTGCCGCCGTCGGCCGGGCGGCGGGCCGGGCCCGGGGGCTGCCCGGGGCCGTCGTTCGGCGGGCCGTCGAGCGGGCCCCGCGCGGTGGGCTCGGGGGGCAGGCGGCGGGGCGGCGTCTTGGGGGTCGGCGGGAGGACCTGGGGAATGGCGTCGCCGGGCCAGGGTTCGGTGGTGCCGCCGGGGAGGCGGCGCAGCGGGGGGGCCGGTGGGCGCGGACCGGGGGAAACCTGGGGCAGCGGGCCGTTGAGGGGCACCCGGGGCGGCGGCGCGGCCTCGTCGGCCGGGCGGTCGGGACGGCCGGGGCCGCGCTCCCAGGGCGCGGCGGGGGCGCGGCGCGGGGTGGGCCGGTCGTCGTCGGGACCGCCCGGGCGGGGTTCGTGATCGGTCATCGTGCCCCCCGCCTGGGATCCACCGGGAGGATCGCCGGGACCGTCGCCGCGGCCGCGCGCGGGCCGTGATCGCCGCTCATGGTTCCTCCTGTCGCTGCAGGACCCGTAGCCGCGCCCGCAGGTAGCGATTGACCCTGCGGCGCGTCCCGGGGTCCAACCCCTCGTCGGCCGGATCCGGCTGCCCCCGGAAGCGACGCCAGAGTCGGCGACCGGCGAGCAGGAGCAGCAGTGCTCCGGCACATGCGGTAATTATCGCCAACGCCTGACCGTAGGCGTTGGACCGCACCGAGACCGAGGTGGCGTTGCCGAGGGCGACCCCATCGGCCGTGGTAAGGGAGATCGGAATGACCAGGTTGCGGCTGTCGGTGACCTCGGTCGGGATCTGGAACGACCGGGTCCCCTCGGCGGGCAGGATCTGTTCGCCGATATCGGTGATGTTCGTCTCGCTCGGCACGTCGATCCGGAACCGGATCCGGATCGCCACCGGCAGATCGTTGCGCGCCACCAATAGCAGTGGGCTCTTTTCCGACGCCAGCGTGTACACCCCGCCCGGCGGCAGCACCGTCACCTTGCCGAACAGCGTGTCGAGGGTCCGCGTGGTCTGCTCCAGCCGCCGCTGCGCGACCGCCTCCGCCTGCGAACCCGGATTGGTGCGATCGGACAGCGTCAGCACCCGCAGCAGATCGTCGCGCAGCGGCGTCAGATACGACCGCGGCGTCGGCTCCTGCTGCGGCACGTCGACCAGCGCCGTCATCAGATCGCCGATCCGCTTGTCCTGCGCGCGAACCGGCTCCGCGAAGTGGTCCGGCACACCGACCTCGGCCGCGCTCGACAGGTAGTTCGCCTCGAACGGACGCGGATCCGGTTGCGCCGCGAGCAGATCCGTGAACGACCGCGGCGTCGCCAACCCGTTGCGCACCAGCAGTTCGAGCTGACTCAGCAACGCACTCGCCTCGTCGCGGTTCGCGCCCCACTGCTGCGGCGGCACCAGCAGCAGCGCGCGCGGACTCGCCTGCGGATTCAACGCCGCCCACGACACCGCGCCGAGCGCGTCCTGCAACCGGGCCGCGCGCGAGTCGTTGGCCACCTCGTAGCGCACCCGTTCGGGCGTGAACACGGGCGTCGGCGGATTCGATCCGACCGCGGCCAGCGCCGTCGCCGACCAGATGTCGAAGGTGGCCGCCTTCAGCCCGGCCTCCGCGGGCGGCGGGGTGGTGGTCGTCGAGGGCGGGGTGAGCGCGGGCATCCGCACCATTTCCGGTGTGCCGCCGTCGTTCTCGCTCGCCACCGTGGCCGTGTTGCGCACGGTTCCCCCGTCCGCGCGGGCGATCCCGGTCGCGGTGCTGCGGGCGTCGGCGGTGGTGCTCACCGCGGAGTCGGCCAGCACGGCCGTGTGATAGCCGTGCCCGGCCAGCATCGTGCCCGCGTCGGGGTCGATGGTCCCCGAATCCGGCAGCGCCACACCGCGTACCGATTTGACCGACAACAGCGAATCCACGATGTCGGCGGGCGCGGTCACCGCCCGATTGGTCAGATCCGGATCCCGAACCGTCGCCAGCGCCGTCAGATCGACCTGCGCGAACGGCAGCGCGACCGTGCACATCCCGGATGCCAACGCCCGCAACCGATCCAGCCACGCCTTGGCGGCGTGCGCCCCCGCCCCGTCCCGGGTCGCCCCGTACGGATCGGACGGACTGGCCAGCACCCGATAGCCCTCGGTCATCGCCGACACCGTGAGCAGCAGATCGGGATCGACGGCCAGGCACAGCGATCCGGCCAGACCCGGTCCGGTCCGCGCCGGATCCCGGCCGGTCTCCGGATGCAGCACCGCCTCCGGCGCCGCGAGCAGCTGATCGAGCCGCCCGCCCGGGGCCAGCTCCCCGGCCAGTTCGTCGTCGGTCAGCAGCGCGTTACCCGGCAGCGGTCCGGTCACCCCGGCGACGAGCCGCGGCCGATCGGCCAGCGGCCAGATCGTGGTGATCGCCACCGGCGCGTCGGTCGGGGCCGGAACGGGCGGCGCCGCATCGGTTTTCGCGTCGCCGCCGGACTGCGCGGGCAGCCCGAGCACCGGCAGCAGGAACCGCGCGTCGTCCAACCGCGCCTGACCGCCGTAGGTCGGCTCCCCGTTGACATTGAGCAGCAGCGGATAGACCCCCGGCTCGGTGATGTCCAACGCGGAGGTCACCGGCGACCCGCCGCTCGTCTCCGGCGCCTCCGCCCGCAGCCCGACCCGCAGCGTGAACTGCTTGCGCTGTCCGGGCGTGAGCCGGTCGGCGATGTCCTGGAACGGGCCAACCACGTCGTAGTTGACCTGATCCAGCCGCAGCGCCGAGCGCAGCCCGCTGCCCGCCGACACCGCCCCGGCGCGCTGGATCCGCACGCTCACGTCGTCCACCGGCCGGTCTCCGATATTGGTGACGGTCCCCGCGACGGTCAGCACCGCGTCGCTGGTGGTGGTCACCGTGTTCGGGCTCACCGAATCCAGGGTCAGCTTCAGGAACTTGGGTTCGGTGGCGCCGCTGGCGCCCGGCGGCTGCGCGGCCGCGGACCCGGCCGACGTCGGCCCGGCCGCACCGCACAGCACAGCCAGCGCCAACGCGACGAACATCGGCGCCCAGCGGCGCGGACGGCGCCCCGCATGCGTCATTGTCTGCCGTTCTCCATCCGGTCGATCAGGCGGTTCGCGACCTCCGCGAGGCGCCGTTCGTCGGCATAGGCCAAGCGCGAATCGAGTTCGCTCAGCGGCACCCAGGCCACCTTGGTGACCTCCACGTCCGCGTCGGAGAGCTCCCCGCCCAGCGAACGCATCAGATAGTGGTGCACGGTCTTGTGCACCCGGCGCCCATCGGTCACGAACCAGTAGTCGATGCTGCCGAGTTCGGCCACGACCGTGCCGTGGATCCCGGTCTCCTCGGCGACCTCGCGGACGGCCGTCTGCTCGGCCGTCTCGCCGTCCTCGATATGTCCCTTCGGCAACGACCACAGCAACCGGCCGCGCCGATCGGTGCGCCCGATGAGCGCGGCGCAGCGCGCCTCGCGCGGACCGTCCAGGCCGTCGACCACCAGGCCGCCCGCGGACGTCTCGCGCACGGTGCGCATGCGCGGTTTGCTCTTGTTCTTGGCGTTGTCCGCGGAACTCCCGGCCGAACCACGGCGCCGGGGCTGGCGGCGTCGACTGTTCGCGCGATCGGCCGGAGACACTGCGCAAGTGTATGTCTTGCCGCTCCTGCGTCGCTTACGCGCCGACTCCCCAACGGCGCGCCGGGGGCGCACCGGCCCACCAACTAAGCTGCCTCTCCGTGGTTTCGCCGAAGTCCGAGTCCGAGAACGATCGTCGTACCCGTCTGCTCGCCGCGGCGGCGATCACACTGGGCCGGCTGTCGGATGTGCTGACCCCGCTCGGGGAGCTGTTCGCCGCGCGCGGACACCATCTCTACCTGGTGGGCGGCAGTGTGCGCGACGCGGTGCTCGGGCGGTTGGGCTCGGATCTGGACTTCACCACCGACGCGCGCCCCGAACAGGTGCTGGAGCTGCTGCGCGGCTGGGCCGACAACATCTGGGACACCGGGGGTCTGGCCTTCGGCACGGTCAGCGCGGCCAAGGCGGGCTGGCAGCTCGAGCTGACCACCTTCCGCAGCGACAGCTACGACCGCGTCTCCCGCAATCCGGAGGTGACCTTCGGCGACAGCCTGGACGGCGATCTCGTCCGCCGCGATTTCACGGTCAACGCGATGGCCGTGCGGATCGGCGCGCTGGGCGAACTCGAGTTCGTCGACCCCCTCGACGGCATGACCGCCCTGCTCGACGGCGTCCTGGATACGCCCGCGGCGCCCGAGGACTCGTTCCACGACGATCCCCTGCGGATGCTGCGCGCGGCCCGGTTCGTCGCCCAGCTCGGTTTCGACGTCGCCCCCCGGGTGCGCACCGCGATCACCGCCATGGCCGGGGAGATCGACCGCATCACCGCCGAACGGGTCCGCACCGAACTCGACAAGCTGATCGGCGGCGAACATCCGACCGAGGGCATCGACCTCATGTGCGAAACCGGACTGGCCGAGCGGGTGCTGCCCGAGGTGCCCGCCATGCAGCTCGAGATCGACGAGCACCACCAGCACAAGGACGTCTACCAGCATTCGCTGACCGTGCTGCGCCAGGCCATCGACCAGGAGGAGGGCGATCCGGATCTGGTGCTGCGCTGGGCGGCGCTGCTGCACGACATCGGCAAACCGCCCACCAAGCGCAACGAGCCCGGCGGCGGGGTGAGCTTCCACCACCACGAGGTGGTCGGCGCCAAGATGGTGCGAAAGCGCATGCGCGCGTTGAAATATCCCAAGCAGTTCACCGAGGACGTCGCCCGCCTGGTGTACCTGCACCTGCGCTTCCACGGCTACGGCAAGGGCCAGTGGACCGATTCGGCGGTGCGCCGCTACGTCACCGACGCGGGCGAGCTGCTCCCCCGCCTGCACAAACTGGTCCGCGCCGACTGCACCACCCGCAACAAGCGCCGCGCCGCGCAGCTGCAATCCACCTACGACGATCTCGAGGCCCGCATCGAGCGCCTGCGCGAACAGGAGGACCTCGCCCGCGTCCGCCCGGACCTGGACGGCAACGCGATCATGGAACTGCTCGGCATCGAACCCGGCCCGCAGGTCGGCCGCGCGTGGCGCTTCCTCAAGGAGCTGCGGCTCGATCGCGGCCCGCTGTCCCGCGACGAGGCCGAGGCGGCGCTGCTGGACTGGTGGCAGCGGGGCGCGCCCTGATCAGAACACGATCAGCGTGGTCCCCGCGACGATCGCCGCGCGCATCTGCGCGAGATCGAACGAACCGGTGACCTCCGGCAGTTCGATCCGGAACCGGACCCGATCCTCGTGCCGATCCGCCCGCACGATCCGCAGCGCGCGGGGCAGTTCGGTCAACGCGATCGGCGCGGGCCGAATCCAGCGGCGCGGCACCGGAATTCCCGCCCAGGTCGCCCGGTGCACGGCGATGGTGACGACATTGTCGGCGACCACCGCGTCCACCACGGCCCGCAGCGGGCGGCGGCGGTGCCGGGCGGTGATCAACCCGTCCGCGCCGACCCCGAGTTCCCAGTCCGGCTGCCAGGCGTTGAGCCAGCCGGTGACGGCCGCGGTGGTCACGGTCCCGGTGAGGTCGAGGGTGGCGGTGCGGACCTTGGTGGGCACCCCCGGGACCAACCGCACGCCGTGCGCGACGACCGTCATCTCCTCGATGGGATGCCCGTTCCACACCAGCCCGGTCAGCACCGTCTTGGTCTGGAAGTGCGCCCCTCGTCGCCGCACCTTCAGCGTCTCGAGGGTGGCGGTCATCTCGTGCCCGAGCAGTGTCGCGCTGACCTCCCGCCCGCCGAACTGACTGAGCAGCCCCTCGCTGAGCAGCGTCATCAGCACATCCGGCAGCAGCGCGGTCACCGTGCCCGCGCCCAGATCCGCGACGGGGTCCAACCAGGCGAACCACGACTTCGGGTCGAAATAGGTGGCCATGATTGATTCGAGCGTACTGGCCGCGCCGGACCGCCCGGCCGGGGCGGGGATGATTCACGTGAAACGGCACGGAACCGCCCGCCGCGCGACCGCGTCGAATCGGTATGACCGACATCGAGTACGTCTTCGGCACCGGGGACGGATCCACGCACGGCTGGACCTCCCCGGCGGATCTGGACCTGTCCGGCGACGGCGAATCCGATGCCGTCGCACTCGATTTCGACGGCGACGGGTACGCCGACGACGCCCTGTGGGACCGCGACGGGGACGGCGTGGCCGATTTCGCCCTGCTCGACCTGGACGACGACGGCGTGCTCGACCACTACTTCACCGATCCGGACGGCGACGGCACCTGGGTCGGTCAGGTGTGGCCGCTCATCCAGTGACCCCGACGGGCCGTGACCGCGATCGCCGACATGCCCAGCCCGTACACCGCCACGCCCGCGAGCACCACCCCGTAGGAGCGCCCGTCGGCGGGGATCACCAGCGCGGTCATCGCGATCGCCAGCACGAAGGCGATGTTGAAGACCGTGTCCTGCAACGCGAACACCTGCCCGCGCCGCGCGTCGTCGACATCGATCTGCATGGTCGCGTCCCCGGTCAACTTGATGGTCTGCCCGGCGAGCCCCAGCAGGAACGCCCCGGCCAGCAACAGCTGATGCGCCCGCCCGGCGGCCGCCCCGTCCGCGACGGTGATCGGCGTGACCAGCGTCAGCTGCACCACGGCCGCGGTCAGCAACCCGAGCACCACCGTGCGCGGCCGCCCCAGCCGCGGGATGACCAGCGGCGCGAGCACGGCCGCGGCGAGCATCCCGGACGCCACCGCGGTGATCGCCACCCCGAAGCCGACCAGACCGCTGCTCAGCGACACCTCCGAGGTGCGCCGCAGCACCAGCACCATCAGCAAGGTGTTGGCGCCGAACACTATTCGATGCGTCCCGATGCCGATCATCGCCGTCGTGCACTCGGGCGAGGCCCACACCGCCCGCGCCCCGGTGCGCAGCCCGGTCAGCACGGCCCGTACCGAACCGCGCGCGTCCGCCTCGTCCGGTTCGGGCCCGAGCCGACGCGCGGCGAATCCGGCGGCGGCCAGCGCCCCCACCACCGATCCGGCCGCGCTCACCGCGACCGCCGCCGCCGAGGCGAGATCCCCGGCCCCGATCGCCCCGATGATTCCCACCGACACCGCCGCGCCGAGTCCCGCGCACCCCGACGCCGCGGTCGCGAGCACCGAGTTCATCGGCACCAGCCAGCGCTGTTCCAGCACCCGCGGCAGCGCCGCCGAGACCCCGGCCAGCACGAACCGGCTGATCCCGACCACCGCCAGCGCCAACAGCAGCAGCGGCGTCTCCGCGATCCCGCCCAGCAGTCCCGCCGCCGCGATCAGGATCAGCACCGCCCGCAGCGCGTTGGCCACCAGCAGCACGGTCCGCCGATCCCACCGATCCAGCAGCGCACCGGCATACGGCCCGATCACCGAATACGGCAGCAGCAGCACCGTGAAACCGCCCGCGACGGCCAGCGGATCGGTCGCCCGCTCCGGATTGAACAGGATGGCCCCCGACAGCGCGGCCTGGAACATGCCGTCGCCGAACTGCCCCGCGAACCGCACCAGCGCCAGCCGGGCCACGCCGGGACCGCGCAACGCGGCCACCGCGACGCGCCGCCGATCGCTCACCGGGAATGCTCCGACTTCGCCGCCACCAGGGCGGCGACGGTCCCGCGCATATCGGCGACCATGGGCAACTCGGCCAGACCCGCGGCATCGATCCAGCGGAACTCGTCGTGTTCGCCCGGCGCCAGCGTGACCTCGCCCGGTTCCGCCTCGACCACGAAGGTATACTTGCGCACCCGCGCCTTGCTGCGGGTGGCGTAGTCGAAGTCGCCGACCACGTCCACGATGCGGCGCAGCCGCAAACCGGTCTCCTCGAACAACTCTCGCGCCACACAGTCCGCGAACGACTCCCCCGGCTCCACCCCGCCGCCGGGCAGCTCGTACATCCCGCCCTGCCAGTCCTCCGCGACACGCCGTACGACCAGCAGTTTCCCATTCCGGAACAGGGCCACGCCGACGACGAAGTGCTCGATCCCGTCCGCGCTCGCCCGCCGCCGGAGGGTGCGCTCGATACCCGCGAGCACTTCGGGTCGCATCAGCGGTTCACCTCCGGTTCCGGTTGCGGCCCATCATGATACGGACCACGCCCGCGCGGGGCGCGCGTCGCCGGAGCGCGGAATCGGTACGCCGGGACGCGGGAGGTTTGCCCGTGCGCCCGCACCGCACCCCCTCGGCGGCGAGCGGCCCCGCGATCACCGCGCCCCTGGCCAGGAACCCGCCACGCTAGAATTTACTGGGAGTTCAGGTTCCGGTGCGCGGGCGCTCCTACCCTGACCGATGATCGGTGCTCGGCCCGAGAGGAGGACCACGGTGTCCATACTCACGACACCACACATCGACGTCCACCGCGGCGGCGACCGGATGAAAACCCGTGTGGCGTGGCTGGATTCGAAGCATTCGTTCTCCTTCGGCGAGCACTACGACCCCGACAACACCCACCACGGCCTGCTGCTGGTCAACAACGAGGACATCGTGGCCGCCGGACAGGGCTTCGACACCCACCCCCATCGCGATATGGAGATCGTGACCTGGGTGTTGAGCGGCGCACTGGTCCACCAGGACTCGCTCGGGCACAACGGCATCATCTATCCGGGTCTGGCGCAGCGGATGAGCGCCGGGACCGGCATCCTGCACTCGGAGAAGAACGACTCCGCCGAACGCGTCGACCCCGTGCACTTCGTGCAGATGTGGGTGGTCCCCGACGAACCGGGCCTGTCCCCCGGCTATCAGCAGCTCGAGATCGACGACGAACTCGCCGCGGGCGGCCTGGTGACGGTGGCGTCGGGCCTGCCGCGCTACCGCCACCGCACGGCCATCGCCATCAACAGCAGTCATTCGGCGCTGCACGTGGCGCGGCTGTCCGACGAGCCCGGCCGCGCGGTCGAACTGCCCGAGGCGCTGTATCTGCATCTGTTCGTCGCCCGCGGCGAGATCGAGATGGAGGGCGTCGGAACCCTGTACGAGGGCGACGCGGTGCGCCTGACCCGCAGCGGCGGCCAGCGGATCGTTGCGAATCTGCCGTCGGAAATTCTCGTGTGGGAGATGCACGCGCGGCTCGGCGCGCAATAACATTTCGAACGCATCGAACCCGGGCAAATCACCCGGGCCTACGAGAGGACAGCCATGACGGAGAATCCGCCTCCGGGCCAGTATCCCCCGCCCGGACAGAATCCCCCGCCCGGCCAGTACCCCCCGCCCCCGCCGGGTTCGTATCCGCCCCCGCCCGGCCAGCCGTACTGGCAGGAGGGCAGGCAGGGCAAGGGCCTGGCGATCGCCGCGCTGGTGCTGGGAATCCTTGCGCTGCTGAGCTTCTGGACTATCTTCGGCGGCATCCTCTTCGGCCTGGTCGGCCTGGTGTTCGGCATCATCGCCATCGTCAAGGCGCGGCGCGGCACCGCCGGGGGTCGCGGCATGGCCATCGCCGGTTTGATCCTGAGCCTGCTGGGTCTGATCGCGGCGATCGTGCTCACCGCCATCGGCGTGAACATCTTCGTCAACAACGGCGGCAAGGACTTCGTCGACTGCGTCAACAAGGCGGGCGGCGACCAGTCCAAGATCGACCAGTGCCAACGGGATTGGAACCAGACGCTGGAGAACAAGTACAGCATCACCATCAGCCCGCGTCCCACGTCCTGACGCACGGTGACAGTAGGGGTGCCGGGGCGGCCTCAGCCGCCCCGGCACCCCAATGTCACGCTCACCACCTCCGCGAATCCGGGGCGGCGCGGCCCGTCCGGCGCGTCGATCCACACCCGGTATCCACTGCGCTCGTCCGCGGGTGAGGGCAGCACGATCCGCGTCCCCGGCACCCCGAGGGCGGCCCCGAGATGTACCAGCCCGGCGGTCACGCCCAGATCGTGTCCCGTCTCGTCGACATGATCGGTCAGGAAGGTCCAGCGTCCCGAGCGGGGGTGGCCGATGATCGGTCCGGGCGTGGGGATCCGATCCCGCACCCGGTGTCCGAGGACCGCGGGCATGGTCACCACGCCGACGGCCCCCACCTCCAAAGTGATTCGGCCCAGCGCGGATTCGACCCGGCCGTGCAGGTCGTGGTCGGCGCGGTAGCGGCGGCAACGCTCGAGGGCCTCCGCGACGGTGGCGTTCGGCGGCGGCCCCAGCATGTTCACGGCGAACCTCGTCGGTAGTGGGACGGGGTGGAGCGGTGTCGGAGGCGACGCTAGCGCCGAAAAGCGCGCCTGACAATTGTCACACGCCGGGGAGTTCGGCGGCGTAGCATCGGCCTGCATGGCACCCCTCTCGCCAACGGTCGCCCGGTGGGAATTGGTTCTGCGCCTGCGGGAATGGCGCGAGAAGCGGGGTTTCGACTCGGCCACCTTCGCCCGGCGGGTGGGCTTCACCCCGGCCAACTGGTCGCACGTCGAGAAGGGCCGCCGGGTGCTCACCGGCAACACCATCGGCCCGGTGCTGGATCTGCTCGAGGTGCCCGAACCCGATCGCGAACAGCTGCTGGCCCTGCTCGCGGCGAGCAAGACCCGCGGCTGGTGGAGCGGTTCCGCGGCGCTGCTCGGCCCGGAGCCGCTGCGCTACTACGGAATGGAGTACGGGGCCGCGCGCGTGCGCGGCTACGACAGCCTCGTCGTACCCGCCCTGTTGCAGACCGAGTCCTACGCCCGCGCGCTCATCGCCGCCGATGTCACCACCCGTCCCGTACAGGTGGAACAGCTGGTCGCGATCCGGCTGCGCCGAGTCGAGCGGTTGCGCGACGCGGACCCGATCCGGCTGACGGCCGTCCTCGGCGAGGCCGCGCTGGTACAGCAGGTCGGCGACCCGGAGATCCTGCGCGCCCAGCTGTCCTACCTGGTCGAATCGCTCACCGAACTCGACACCGTCGAGGTGCGGGTGCTCCCGTTCGACGCGCCCGCCGCGGCCGCGCTCGGCGGTGCGAGCTTCCAGCTGCTCGATTTCACCGCAGCCCTGCCGACCTTCGCCTGGGTCGAGAACGCGGTGCTGCGCGGCGGCGTCGACAATCCCGATCAGGTCCGCGAGCTGGCGTTCGCGTACGAGCGGGCGCTGGACCGGGCGCTCGGGCCCGCCGACAGCGCGGCGCTGATCCGCCGGTACGCCCGCGGCTGACCCGCGATCCGTCGCCGCCGGGCGGATTCTCGGCATACTGGAGACCGTGACTTCCGATGTGACGACTCCTTCCGGCCTGGATCTGAGCCACCTCGACGCCGATGTGCGGGTGCAGGACGATCTGTTCGCCCACGTCAACGGCAAATGGCTGGACCGTTACGAGATACCGGCCGACCGCGCGGTCGACGGCGCCTTCCGGAAGCTGTACGACCAGGCCGAGCGCGACGTCCAGACGATCATCCAGCGGGCCGCGGCCGCCGACGCCGCCCCCGGCAGCGAGGAACGCAAGATCGGCGACCTCTACACCAGCTTCATGGCCGAGGACGTGGTCGAGGCGGCGGGTCTCGCGCCGATCGCCGACGAGCTGGCCGCCGTGGCCGCGGTCGCCGACCACGGCGAGTTCGCGAGCCTGCTGGGCCGCCTCCAGCGCACCGGCGTCGGCGGCGCGGTCGGCTGCTACGTCGACACCGACGACAAGAACTCGCAGCGCTACCTGGTCAACGCCACCCAGTCCGGCCTCGGCCTGCCCGACGAATCCTATTATCGCGGCGACGATTACGCGGAGATCCGCACGAAGTACGTCGAGCACATCGGCCGCATGTTCCACCTGGCGGGCCTCGAGTACGACCCGCGGCGGGTGTTCGACCTGGAGACGAAACTCGCGGCCGGACATTGGGATGTGGTGCGCCGCCGCGACGCCGAATTGAGCTACAACCTCACCACTTTCGCCGATCTCACCGCCGAGAACCCGGAATTCGACTGGGCGGCATGGACTTCCGCGCTGGCGGCGGGGGTCGGCCCGTCCGGACCGGAGCTGTTCGCCGAGGTGATCGTGCGCCAGCCCGACTATCTGCGCACCTTCGCCCGGCTGTGGGCGTCCGAGCCGCTCGAGGACTGGCGCGCGTGGGCGAGCTGGCGGATATTGCGTTCGCGCGCACCGTATCTCACCGCGGCCGTGGTGGCGGAGAACTTCGACTTCTACGGCCGCACCCTCACCGGCGCCCAGGAGAACCGGGAACGTTGGAAGCGCGGCGTCTCGCTGGTGCAGGACCTGCTGGGCGAGGCGGTCGGCAAACTCTATGTGGCCGAACACTTCCCGCCCGCCGCCAAGGAGCGGATGCGGGAGCTGGTGGCCAATCTCATCGAGGCGTACCGCCGCAACATCAGCGATCTGGACTGGATGAGCCCGGCCACCCGCGCGGCCGCGCTGGCCAAACTCGAGAAGTTCACCCCCAAGATCGGCTACCCGGACCGCTGGCGCGACTACTCCGCGGTCGAGATCGACCCGGACGATCTGGTCGGCAACTACCGCCGCGGCTACGCCGCCGACCACGACCGCGATCTGGCGAAACTCGGCGGCCCGGTGGATCGCGACGAGTGGTTCATGACCCCGCAGACGGTCAACGCCTACTACAACCCGGGCATGAACGAGATCGTCTTCCCGGCCGCGATCCTGCAGCCGCCGTTTTTCGACATGGCCGCCGACGACGCCGCCAACTACGGCGGCATCGGCGCGGTCATCGGACACGAGATCGGGCACGGCTTCGACGATCAGGGCGCCAAGTACGACGGCGACGGCAACATGATCGACTGGTGGACCGATTCCGATCGCGCCGAATTCGGCAAGCGCACCAAGGCGCTGATCGAGCAGTACAACCAGTTCTCGCCCAAGGATCTGCCCGACAACCACACGGTCAACGGCGAATTCACGATCGGCGAGAACATCGGCGACCTCGGTGGCCTGTCGATCGCCGTGCAGGCGTACCAGATCTCCCTCGACGGCGCCGAGCCCCCGGTCCTCGACGGACTCACCGGTCTGCAACGCGTCTTCTTCGGCTGGGCCCAGGTGTGGCGCACGAAGGCCCGCACCGAGGAGGCCATCCGCCGCCTCGCCATCGATCCGCACTCCCCGCCGGAATTCCGGTGCAACGGCGTCGTGCGCAACCTCGACACCTTCCACGAGGCGTTCGGCCTCGAGCCGGGCGACGCCCTGTATCTGGATCCGGCGGAGCGGGTGCGGATCTGGTGAGCTAGCGCAGCCGTTCCTCGGTGTCGGCGTCGAAGAGGTACACCTCGTCGGGTTTCGGCGCGAGCCACAGCCGGTCGCCGAGCCCGACCCGGAACCGCCGATCCACCCGGGCGACGACGCGCCCGGAGCGGCTGGACCAGTCGGCGCCGACACCGTGGGCGTAGACGAAGGATTCCGAGCCGAGTTCCTCGAGCAGCTCCACCTCCGCGGCCAGCGCGTTCCCGGCGTCGGTGGTGGTCTCCCAGGACTCGGGCCGGATTCCCACGATGATCCGCTCGCGTCCGGAGAGGCCGCGCGGCAAGGGAATTCGCAGTCCGTCGAGCACGGCGTCCCCGTCGCGCACCGGCGCGGTGCACAGATTCATCGCCGGGGAGCCGATGAATCCGGCGACGAAGACGTTGACCGGATCCTCGTAGAGTTCCCGGGGCCCGGCGACCTGCTGCAACCGCCCCTCGCGCAGCACCGCGACCCGATCGCCCATCGTCATCGCCTCCACCTGATCGTGGGTGACGTAGACGGTGGTCGTGCCCAATCGCCGTTGCAGCGCGGCGATCTGGGCGCGGGTGCTGACCCGCAGCTTGGCGTCCAGATTGGACAGCGGCTCGTCCATGCAGAACACCCGCGGCCGCCGCACGATCGCCCGGCCCATGGCGACCCGCTGCCGTTGTCCGCCCGACAATTTCGCCGGTTTGCGGTCCAGCAGCGGTTCCAGTTCCAGCATCCGCGCCGCCTCGAGCACGCGGGACGCGGTGTCCGCCTTGCTCATTCCCGCGTTGCGCAGGGCGAAGCCCATGTTCTGCGCCACCGTCATATTCGGATACAGCGCGTAGCTCTGGAACACCATCGCCACGTCCCGGGCGCGCGGCGGCAGTCCGGTCACATCCCGGTCGCCGATCAGGATGCGGCCGCTCGCAACGCCTTCCAGCCCGGCGAGCATTCGCAGGCTGGTGGACTTGCCGCAACCCGACGGGCCGACCAGGACCAGGAACTCCCCGTCGGCGATCGCGAGATCCAGGGTGTCGACGGCGAGTTCCGGCGCGCCGGGGTACCGGTGCGACGCGCCGTCGAAATGCACTGTCGCCATGGCTACTTCGGCAGCTTCGGCGCGATCTGCCGGTCGTAGATCGCCTGGAGTTGGGTGCTCACGTCGGCGAAGACCGCGGCCACATCCTTGTTCTGCAACCCGATCTGCTCGAGTCCGGTGCCGATGATCTGATCGCCGCCGGGCAGGAAGACGCGGGCGTAGTCCTGCGACTTCGTCAGCGGCAGTTGATCGAAGGCGGTCTTCGAGTTCGGGTTCTTCGCCAGGAAGTCCTGCTCCCCCGGATCCCCGACCGCCGACTTGCGCACCGGGATGTAGCCGGTGGCCTGGGTGAAGTACGAGGTGTTGGCGGCGTTGGTGGCGAACTCGACGAACTTCAGCGCGTTGACCTTGCGCTGATCGGAGATGCGCGCCGGAATCGCCAGTCCCGCACCGCCGGTCGTGCAGCCGGGGCCGTGCGGATGCGGCAGGAACGCGGTCCCGAATTCCAGTTTGCCCGTGGCGTTCTGCTTGATGCCCTTCAGATCACCGGTGGAGGCGATGCCCGAGGCGACCACGCCGGTGCCGAAGTCGACCGCGATCTGCGGCCGGATGCTGGCGTACTTCTTCACATTGATCGACTCGCGCAGGTAGGTGCCCGCGGCGATGGTGGCCGGATCGGTGAACCGCAGCTTCCACTGATCCGAGTACGCCCCGCCGAAGGTCCAGTTCGGGCCCTGGAACGTCCACGCCAGATAGTTCTTCGCGTCGCCCCAGCCGTGCGCCCACTTGCCCTCGCCGACCACGCTCTGGATCTTCGGGCCCCACTCGTCGAACTCCTGCCAGCTCTCCGGGCCCCGGTCGGGCAGTCCGGCCTTCGCCCAGACGTCCTTGTTGTAGTAGAACAGCGGCGTCGAGCGCGAGTACGGCAGCGCCCACGTCTTGCCGTCGAACTTGTAGTCGGCGACGAAGGTGTCGACGTAGTCGTCCACCTTCACCCCCGCGGCCGCGAAGTGGCCGTCCAGGGGTTCGATCGATCCGTTGAGCGCGTAGTTGAACCACCAGACATCCGACAGCACAACGACATCCGGCAGTTCGCCGCCGGACAGCGCCGCGTTGAACTTCTGCGACACCTCCTCGTAGTTCTTGCCCGCGTCCACGAGGGTCACCTTCAGGTCCGGGTGCTGGGCCTGGAAGCGGTTGATGATCTCGAGTTCCTGATCCTTGGAGGTGCCGGGGTGGTTGGACCAGAAGGTGAGGGTGCCGGAATCGCCGGATCGCTGGTCGCCGCCGCCCGTTCCGGCGCAGGCGCTCGCCGCCAGACCGGTCGCGACGGCGGCCGAGGCGCCGAGAAACCCACGTCGCGACAGCGCCGGGAATCGAACATCGGACACAGGAATCTCCTTGTGGGGGTTAACCTTTGACCGCACCCGAGGTGAGGCCCTTGATCATGTGGCGCTGCAGGATCAGGAAGACGATCAGGATCGGCAGCATGGTGAGCAGGGTTCCGGCCATCACCGGCCCCCAGTTGGTGACGCTGGGATTCTCCGTGTTCTGCAACAGGGTCAGGCCCACCGGCAGCGGGGCCACCCGCGCGTCGTCGGCCATCAGGAACGGCCACAGGTATTCGTTCCACTCGTTGACCAGCGTGACGACGGCGAAGGCGACCATGGTCGGCCCGGACATCGGCAGCACCACCCGGGTCAGCAGCCGCCACCAGTTCGCGCCGTCCATCCGCGCCGCCTCGATCACCTCGACCGGCAGCGACAGGAAGTGGTTGCGCATGAGGAAGGTGCCGAAGGCGACCCCGCACAGCGGAACGATGATGCCCTGGAAGGTGTTTCGCCAGCCCAGCTGCGCGACCAGCGCGTAGTTGGAGATGACCGTGATCTGATTCGGCACCATGAGCGCCGCGATGATCACCACGAACACCAGCGTCTTGCCCGGGAAGCGCAGGAACACCAGCCCGTACGCGCTGAACACGCCCAGCACGAACTTCACCGCCGCCACCACGGCGGTGATGATCAGCGAGTTGCGCAGGAACCGCGCGAACGGCAGCGCGGTGGTGGCCTCCCGATAGTTCTCCGGATGCCAGCTGTGCGGCCAGTACACCGCGGGCTGGGTGTAGATCTCGGGCCGAGCCTTCAGCGAGGTGATCACGATCCAGAACAGCGGGACGCCCACGATGATCAGCACGCACACCATGGCGGCGTAACCCAGTGCGGTCGCGGCGATCCGGCGGCGGCGGTGGTTCATCGGTCGCCCCGATCCATGACGCGGACCTGCACCAGCGTCACGATCAGCAGCACCACGAACATGATCGTGGCCACCGTCGCGCCGTAGCCCGCGCGGAAGTTGCGGAACGATTCCAGATAGACCTGGTAGACCATGGTCGTGGTGCCGGTGCCCAGCGGCCCGCCCCGGGTCATCACGTTGATGATGTCGAAGACCTGCAACGAGTTGAGCAGGACGGTGATCGACAGGAAGAACGTCGTCGGCCGCAGCTGCGGCAGCAGCACCCGGGTGAAGGTGGTCCACCGGCTCGCGCCGTCGATCTCCGCCGCCTCCGCCAGATCCCGGCGCGCGCCCTGAAGGGCGGCCAGATAGATGACGAAGGTGTAGCCGAGGTTCTTCCAGATGTAGGTGACCGTCACCATGAACAGCGCCCAGCGCGGATCCTGGTAGAAGTCCGGCGCGCTCCCCAGCCCCGCCCGGTGCAGCAGATCCCGCACCAGCCCGAAGCTGGGATCGAAGACGAACTGGAAGGCCACCCCGATCGCCGCCCCGGAGATCACGAACGGCGCGAAGACGGCCGAGCGAACCACGTTGCGCCCGAACAGCTTCCGATCCAGCAGCAGCGCCAGCGCCAGGCCGAGCGCCATACTGCCGGCCACCGCCGCGATCGTGAACACGACGGTGTTGCCGACGATCTGCCACGAATCGCCCCGGCCCCACCACTCCCGGTAGTTGGCGAACCCGATGTAGTGCGCCACCGGATCGGAGATGTTCCAGTCGGTGAACGACAACCGGATGTCATCGAGCAGCGGCCGATACGTGAACACGCCCAGCAGCACCAGATTCGGGCCCACCAACGCCGTGAACAGCGCGTAGTCCCTCCACGACCGACCGCGCCACCCCCGCCCCGCGGGCCGGGGCAGCACTCGTTCGGGCCGGGATCGCACCGCGGCAGCTTCCCGCCCCCGGGCAAAACCCCGGTTAACCCGGGATGCCTACCCGCTGAACTGTCCGTGTGTCTTTGCCGGGCAACGGGAAAGGCCGCGCCCGCAACTGCGGACGCGGCCTTCCCACCTACCGTGGTCCCGGTACGCTTTCGCCGGGATCAGTTCCAGTCGCCCATGCCGTCACTGGTGCTGAACTCGCCCTTGGAGTTCTCCACGACGACCGGGTCGCCCTTCTGCGAGTTCTCGAAGAACCACTTGGCGTCGTCGGGGCTCACGTTCAGGCAGCCGTGGCTGGTGTCCGAATTGCCCTGGGCCGCAACGGACCACGGGGCGGAGTGGACGAAGATGCCGCTGTTGGACAGCCGGGTGGCGTACTCGACCTCGAGCTTGTACCCCTCCGGATCGGTGGTCGGGACCCCGTAAGTGGAGGAGTCCATGATCATCTTCCGGTTCTTCTCGCCGACGTAGTAGGTGCCGTTCGGCGTCTCGTGCTTGGCCTTGCCCATCGAGGTGGGCATGGTCTTGATGACCTCGCCGTTGCGGGTGATGGTCACGGTGTGGGTGGCGTCGTCGGCGGTGGCGACGACCGCGTCGCCGACCTTGTAGGCCACGTGCGTGCCCCCGGCCTCGACGGTGATGTCGGAGTTGGCGGGCCACAGCTCCTCCGGCCGCCAGCGCACCTGCTTGTCGCCGCGCCAGTAGAAGTGGCCGGAGGTGGCGTTGCTGGAGGTGATCCGGATGGCCTTCTCGGCCGTCTCGTGATCGGTGACCGGATCCTTGAAGTTGATGATGATCGGCTGGGCCACGCCGACCACCTCGCCGTCCCCGGGGCTGATGCTCGGGGCCGCGAAGTTGGCCTGCGGCAACGGCGGCGGGTTCTTGACCGGGGCCGCGCCCGGTTCGGGCTGGGGCGTCTGCACGACGGCCGGGGCGCCCGGCACATCGGGACCACCCGGCCACAGCGGGGCGGCCGACGCGGGGGCGACGGCGATCGTAGCGGCGGTGGCCACCGCCAGAGAAGTCACCGCGAGGGATAGGCCGGCGATCCGCGAAGCGCGGCTCGTCGAGTCCCGTCCGGTTTTCCGACAGGGGGTGGTGCGCACAGCCGTTTCGTCCTCTCCATCCTTTGTCGCACGCAGGCGGCGTACGGGAAGGTCTTGCGCGGTGGTATCAGCGCCGGGCGGTATATCGCCCCGGACCCGGAATCCATTACTACATCTCCGGGAAGCCGCAGCCAATTGTCTTCTGCGAGTTATGAAGACCGACCTCCCGGTGTGCGATGCGTCACCGCCGCGACGCGCGCAGCGGGAGGTATCGCGAAAGTGCCGTTCGCGTCGGCGAGTCGGTCTCATCTGCGCCACCGGTCCGGACGAACCGCGGCAATGCGACGTGAAACCTCATTGTGAGGCAAATCACTCGCTACCGGATATCGAAGGTGATCCCGGCCCGCGGACCGGTCGCGATGTTGTGCGGCACCGACAGCGGAATTCGGCCGCGCGCGTAGCGCGGCGACAGCGCCAACTCCACCCGGCTCAGCACCGTGCCCAGCGTTATCCGCAACTCGTAGTCGGCCAGCGGTGCGCCCACGCAGCGCCGGGATCCGCCGCCGTAGGGCGCGAATTCGAAGGGTCCGTACCGGCGTTCGAGGAAGCGTTCGGGCAGGAATCGGTCCGGCTCGGACCAGACCTCGGGATCGGAGTGCAGCAGCGGCGTCGCCAGGCCCATGGTGTCGCCCGCGGCCAGCTCGACCCCGAGCAGTTCGAACGGTTCGGTCAACCGGCGCAGCACGATCGGCACCGGCGGATGCAGCCGCAGGGTCTCCTGACACACCGCCTCCAGGTACGGCAGCCGGGCCAGCTCGTCGGGGTCGGGATCCGGTCCCGCCGTGGCCAGTTCGGCGCGCAGCCGCCGCAGCGTCTCCGGCTGGCGGTGCAGCCGGTACAGCGCCCACACCAGCGTCGTCGCGGTGGTCTCGTGCCCGGCCACCAGCAGGGTCCGAAGTTGTTCGCGCAGTTCGGTATCCGTCATCGCGGTGCCGTCGTCGTAGCGGGCCCGCAGCAGCGTGCCGAGCAGGTCCTCGCCCGCGGCGCCGCTCGCCCGCCGCGCGGCGATATCGGCGGTGACGAGTTCGTCGAGCCGATCCCTGGTGCGCAGGAACCGATCCCAGGGCGCGTGGCCGAAGGCGCTGTGCCGCAACGCCGGAACGAGCATGAGCGGTCCGCCGAAGGCGCTCAGGAAATCCACCACGGCCGTGGTGTAGGCGGCGCGCCGCCGCTCGTCCTCGATGCCGAATACCGCGCGCAGGATCACCCGCAACGTGATGGCCCGGGCCGCCAGCCGGGCGTCGATCCGCGTGCCGGGGCGCCACGCCGGTCCCGCGCCGCCGCCGTCGAGTTCGATGATCACCGAATCGCGAATCGTGTTCGCGTACCGTCGAATTCGTTCGCCGTGGAATCCGGGCGTCAGCAGGGCGCGATCGCGCTGATGCCGAGGCCCGTGCGCGAGGATGACCGAGGCCGATCCGATGAGCGGTTCGATGGGATTGGGATCGGGCGGCCGAATCGCGTGCGCGGGCGCCCGGAACAATTCCTTTGCCCCCGAACGTGTTCCGGTGAACAACGCGGTGCCGAATGCGGGAAAACGGACGAGGAACGGATCGCCGTCGCGGGCGCGCCGCCATCGGAAATAGCGATCGAAGTCGATTCCGGCCCACAGCGCGTGCGCCAGCACCGCCCGCGGCAGTCGCGGGCGCACCCGCGTGGTCGTGCCGCCCATATCCGAAGATACGAGACAGCCGACCGGTGGGTTCGACCCCCTATTCCGGGATCCGGGACACCGCCGCCCGCGCCTGCGCGCCCAGCCGGGCCAGGCGGCCGTCGCCGATCGTGTTCAGCGAGTTGCCCAGCCGGTTGGTCACGAAGGCCACCGACATGCCCAGGTCGGGATCCGCGTACGCGCCCGAGCCGCCCACGCCGTAGTGCCCGAAGCCGTGCCGGATCGGGCGGCGGGAGGCGATCGGCGGGCGGTGGTAGCCGAGGGTGAAACCCAGCGGGAAGCCCAGCACGTAGTCCCGGCCGCGGCTCTGCACCCGGCTGATCTTCTCGATCGTCTCCGGCCGCAGCAGTTGCACGTCGTCGACGCGGCCCCCGTTGGCCAGCGCGCCGTACATCCGGGCCAGCGCCCGCGCGGCGAACACGCCGTTGAAGCCGGGCATCACCGCGTCGTAGACGCGCGGATCGTTCACCAGCACATCGAAACCCAGCGGCATCCCGGCCTCGGCGATCCCGCCCAGGCGGCGGCTGCGCGCGAGCACGGCGGAGGCGGTGTCCCAGCGCAGCACCGGCACATGCAGTTTCGGGAAGCTGCGGGCGATCCGATGCCGCTGCTCCGGCGGCACCCGGAACCACAGTTCCTCGACGCCGAGCGGTTCGGCGACCTCGCGGCGCAGCACCTCGGTGAAGCCCTCGCCGGTCACCCGCTGCACGATCTCGGCGACCAGCCAGCCGAAGGTGACCGCGTGATATCCCGACGACCGCAGCCGCCGCGGATCCGGTTCGGCGTCGGCCAGCGCGCGGACCATGGCGTCGTAGTCGAGGATGCCGTCCGGGGTGGCGGCGAGCCCGCGGACCCGGTGCAGTCCGGCCCGGTGCGCCAGCACGTCGCGAACGGTGATCGCGCCCTTGCCGCGCGCCGCGAACTCCGGCCAGTAGGTCGCCACCGGCGCGTCGTAGTCGATCAGCCCCCGCTCGGCGATCCGGTGCAGCACGGTCGCCGCCACGCCCTTACCGGTGGAGAAGCTCAGCGCGACGGTGTCGGCCCGCCAGCGCCGATCGGGCGCCGCCCAGCCCGCCCAGATGTCGACCACCGGGCGGCCGTGCAGATAGACGGCCAGCGCCCCGCCACCGCGCGCGGGCCGGGCGAACATGCGGAAGAAGCGATGCGCCAGCGAGACGAAACGCGGGTCGATGACCATCTGCGCGTCGTCGTCCGGTACGGAGAACGACTCGGCCGCAACCATGTTCCCACCTCCTCGGGTCCACCTGCCCCGAGTGGACCCTGGCCGATCCGGTCGCACACGTCGGGGCGAGGCTCAGGGTAACGCGGTCGCCGCGCCGCGCCAGAGGCCCATCGGCGTCGCCAGACACGAGGCGCCGCTGCGCGAATCCCACGCGAAGGCCGCCGCGCCCAGGCACACCGCGGTCCGGTCGGCCGAGATCACCTGTGCGCGCGACCCTTCCAGCGCGATGCTCACGCCCACCCGCCCGGACTCGTCGAGCGCGGTGTAGGCCAGCGCGTCGGGACCCACGCCGATCGCCACGGGCAGCCCGGCGGCCGCCTCGCTGGCCCCCGCCCCGCCGATCGCGCCGAGCGCCAGGGCCAGCGCGCCCGCGCCGGTTCCGGCCCGGCCCACCCCGTCCATGCTCACCGCGCGGGCGTGGCCGTCGTCGGGACCCCCGCTCCGGCAGGCGGTGCCGATGGACGGATCGGGGCCGCCCCCAGGATCACAGCGCAGACCGGTCGCCGACGCGGTCCCGGCGATCGTCAGACAGGTGCCCACCGCGGCGGCCGAGCAGAGAATCGCCCTGATCATCATCGTGATCCACTCCTTCCGGCGGGCCTGCCTCACCATACCCATGTGAAACGCCCGATCGTCGGATCCGACGCCGTAGCGTGGCGGGTGTGAGTACGACGGAACTGCCGCGCCTGCACTCGACCACCGGGCGGTGGATCGTGCTGGCCACCGTTCTCGGCTCGTCGGTGGCCGCGCTGGACGCCACGGTCGTCAATATCGCGCTGCCGCGGATCGGCGAATCGCTGCATACCGGGGTGTCCGGGCTGCAATGGACGTTGTCCGGGTACACCCTCACCCTGGCCTCGTTCATCCTGCTCGGCGGTTCGCTCGGCGACCGGCTCGGGCGGCGGCGCGTATTCGTCTGGGGCACAATCGGTTTCGCGCTCGCCTCGGTGTTGTGCGGGGCGGCGGTGAATATCGAGATGCTGGTCGCGGCGCGGATCGTGCAGGGTGTGGCGGGCGCGCTGCTGACCCCGGGCAGCCTCGCGCTCATCTCGGCCTCCATCGACGACCGCGATCAGGGCGCGGCCATCGGGTTGTGGTCGGGATTCGGCGGGATCGCCGGCGCGCTCGGGCCGTTCCTGGGCGGCTGGCTGATCGAGGTCGCCACCTGGCGCTCGATCTTCCTCATCAATCTGCCGCTGGCGGCCGTGGTGGTGGCGGTGGCCGTGCGGCACGTGCCCGAGAGCCGCGATCCGCACGCGCCCGACCGCCTGGACGTGCCGGGCGCGGTGGTGGTCGCGCTCGGGCTGGGCGCGCTGACCTTCGGGCTGATCGAGGCGATGGCGCTGCCCGCGGTGGCCGGGCTGGTCCTGCTGGCCGCCTTCGTGGTGATCGAGGTGCGCAGCGATCATCCGCTGGTGCCGCCCGCGCTGTTCACCGGGCGCGGCAAGGTGCCGCTCGATCCAGGGCGGGCGCGGCCGCGGGTGTTCACCGCCGCCAATCTGGTGACCTTCGCGGTGTACGCGGCGCTCGGCGGCGTGTTCTTCCTGCTGGCCCTGCAATTGCAGCAGGTGGCGGGGTTCTCGCCGCTGGCCGCCGGGGTGGCGACGCTGCCGATCACGCTGATCATGTTGGTGGTCTCGGCCCCGGCCGGGCGCTGGGCGCAGCGGCACGGGGCCCGGCTGCCGATGACCGCCGGCCCGGTGCTGGCCGCGGGCGCGACGCTGTTGTTGTTGCGGATCGGGCCCGGCTCGTCGGGGGTGCGGGGCTATCTGCTGGATGTGCTGCCCGGCGTGCTCGTCTTCGGTCTGGGACTGTCCGCGCTGGTCGCCCCGCTGACGGGCGCGGTGCTCGGCGCGGTGCCGCCCGGCGAGTCCGGCATCGCCTCCGGGGTGAACAACGCCGTGGCCCGCACGGCCCAGCTGCTGGCCGTCGCCGCGCTGCCGGGCCTGGCCGGGATCTCGGGTTCGATCCAGGACGCCGCGGCCATCGACCACGGCTTCACCGTGGCCATGCTGATCTGCGCGGCGCTGCTGCTGATCGGCGCTGTGCTCGCGGCCGTGCTGCTCGGCACGCCGCGCGAATCGCGCACGCCCCGCCTGGAACAGGTCGACTGCCTGCCGCACTGCGGTGTGACCGGTCCGGCCGTGCAGCCCGACCACTCCTGAACACGGAACGGGGCGGCGATCCGAACCCGGATCACCGCCCCGCCGTGGCACTTCGGGCTCAGATGGGCCGGAAGCCCGCCCCCACGTCGCCGCGCGCGTTCATATCGCCGGTGATGGCCGACATGTTGGTGCCGACCTCGGGTCCGAAGCAGGCCACCGCCAGATACGCGTTGACCATGCCGACCAGCGTGCTGCCGACCACGACCGGCGCGCCGGAGTCGCCCTCGACGACGCACATCTGGGTCCAGGTCTCGTCGGTCTGGAACACATCGCCCCAGGCGATACCGCAGGTGTTGCCGGTGGTCCGGCCCTCCTTGCAGACGATCATCGGGAAGGCCGCGGGCGCGCCCAGACCGGTGATCGTGACATTGCCGATCCGGTTGACCGGGACGATGCGGCCCTCGTCGAACTGGATGACCGCGTAGTCGAGGTCGTGGTTGGAGTAGGCGAAGTGCCCGATCACCCCGGCGCCGCGATCCTGCTCGGCGACCACCGCCGCACCGGCCTCGCCGCAGTGCCCGGCGGTCAGCCCGACCAGCCGGCCCGCGCCGTCGCGGCCCACCGTGGTGACGGTGCATTCGTATTCGTTGTTGACGATGATGCCCGAACCACCGCCGATCACCGGCCCGGGATCGGCGTGCGCGACTCCCGCGCCCGTCCCCAGCAGCGCCGCGCCGAGGGCGACGGCGAAGGCGGCCCGGGCCGCCCTGGCGAGTTGTGTGAACATGTCCCTCCAGATGTCGGAAGTCGCACGATATCAAGCCACGTAGTTACTACATCCTGTCAGGATTCGAGCGCTCCCGCGCTTTCGACCTGCGCAATGTTTGCTGCATCGATGCCCGGGACCGACCCGTTACGGGGCGATCGGCGCGTCCGATTCGACCGCCTCACCGGCGCGTCGCATCCGCGGAGCGCGCCCGAATGGGCCATCGTCTGGATACGCTCGGGGGGCCTTGTTTCCCCCGAACCAATTTCGATAAACCACATCCGAGAAATTCTTCCCGATCCGCTCGGACACTCGGACATTTGTTCATTCGAGTAGAACGGGTTCTAGAATTTCGCCCGTGACCTTGTGGTATCTCCCAACGAGATGTTCCGCATCACAGCTGTTGACAGAACGTGATCTGGGTCTATGACCGCAAGCACACTTTATGGTGTGTTTTTCCTAACTCCGTAGTAAGGTGCGTCAAGCAAACAGTCGTCGGGGCGGGTAACCGGCGTCGAGAGGGGTTAGTCAGTGCAGTTCACGAACAGTCCACCCACACGGTCCCGAATGAGCGGAGCGGTCGACTGGACGAGGTCGTACTGGCAGGACCATCCCAAGCGGTCCCTGGAGACCTTCGGCCGTCAGATCGTCATGGGGATCGCCGCGATCGCGGAGCTGTTCGTCTCGATCTTCCGCGGCCGCTTCCCGTTCAACGAGTTCGTGCGGCAGTGCGGCTTCATGGCCAACGTCGCCGCCGCGCCGACGCTGCTGGTCGCGATCCCGATCGGCGTGATCGTCTCCATCCAGGTCGGTTCGGTCGCCGGACAGGTCGGCGCGACCTCGTTCATCGGCGCGGCCAACGGCCTGGGCATCATCCAGCAGGGCGCGCCGCTGGTCACCTCGCTGATGATCGCGGGCGCGGTCGGCTCGGCCATCTGCGCCGATCTCGGCTCGCGCACCATCCGCGAGGAGATCGACGCCATGAAGGTGATGGGCGTCGACCCGCTGCGCCGGCTGGTGACCCCACGCCTGGGCGCGGCCATGCTGGTCTCGGTGCTGCTGTGCGGCTTCGTCATCTTCGTCGGCTTCCTCACCGGCTATGTCTTCAACGTCTTCGCCCAGAACGGTACCCCCGGCTCCTACGTGGGTACGTTCTCCTCGTTCGCGGTTACCACCGATCTCCTCGTGGCGCTCATCAAGTCGCTCATCTTCGGTCTGCTGGCGGCCATCATCGCCTGCGATTCCGGACTGAACACCCGCGGCGGCCCAGGCGGCGTCGCGAACTCGGTCAACACCGCCGTGGTGTTGTCCGCCGTGATGTTGTTCGGTGTGAATGTGATCCTCACGCAGATCTACAACACCCTGTTCCCTCCCCAGGTGGTCTGAGCCGGTGTCGTCAACCTATGTTCCGCCGCTACTGCGGCCTCTGCAGCGGATCCGCGCGTCCGCGAGCGCCCCGCGCGACTGGCTCGCGCGCATCGGCCATCAGGTGTTCTTCTTCCTGCGGTCGATCGGCTCGATCCCGTTGGCGTTCAAGCACTATCCGAAGGAGGTCTGGCGCCTGCTCTCGGATGTGACCTGGGGCAACGGCAACCTGATCGTCGGCGGCGGGACCATCGGCATCGTGCTGATCCTCAGCGCGTTCGGCGGTATGACCGTCGGCATCCAGGGTTACAACTCGCTGAATCTGCTGGGCCTGGGCCCGATCACGGGCGCGGTGTCGGCCTTCGCGACCACCCGCGAACTCGGTCCCATGCTGGCCACGGTCGCCTTCGCCGCGCAGGCGGGCTGCCGGTTCACCGCGCAGCTGGGCGCGATGCGCATCTCCGAGGAGATCGACGCGCTCGAGGCGCAGGCCATCCGGCCGCTGCCGTACCTGGTCAGCACCCGCATGGTCGCGGCCATGATCGCGATCGTGCCGCTGTACTGCCTGGCGCTGCCGTTCGCCTACATCACCTGCTCGCTGACCGTGCAGCTGATCGGCGGCACCGCGACGGGCACCTTCCAGCACTACTTCTATCAATTCCTGATCCCGCACGACGTGCTGTGGTCGCTGCTGAAGGCGATCGTGTTCGTGGCGATCACGACGTTCATCCAGTGCTACTACGGGTTCTTCGCCTCCGGCGGCCCGGAGGGCGTGGGCGTGGCGGCCGGTCGCGCGATCAAGCTGTGCATCATCGCGGTCGTCTTCGCCGACCTGTTCGTCACGTTGGCCGTATGGGGCGTCAACCCCGGCATCAGGATCTCCGGGTAGGGGCGGGTACATGATCATCGATCCGAGTGGCCGCGGACCGACGATGCGGCAACTGCTCATCGCGGGACTGTGCGGTCTGGTGGTGTTCGCGCTGGTTCTCGCGCTGCTGATGGCGCGGTACAAGGGCTACATCATGCATCCCAAGGTCGACGTCACCGCGAATATGGCGACGACCGGCGACGGCCTGCCCGCCCAGGCGGACGTGAAGTTCCGGGGCGTGCTGGTGGGCACGGTCAAGGACGTGTCGGTCGCGGCCCGCGGCGAACAGCAGCAGGTGCACATCGAGATGAAGCCGGAGTACGTCTCCGACATCCCGGCCAATGTCACCGCGCGCGTCGTCCCGAGCAACCTGTTCGCCGTCACCTCCGTCGAACTGGTCTACAACGGCCCGGATTCGGCGTTCCTGCACGCGGGTTCGCAGATCCCCGAGGACCGCAGCGAGGGCACCATCGCCCTGCAGGACACCCTGACCAACGTCCGGGCCATCCTGAACAAGATCGATCCGGTGCAGCTGGGCCGGGTGCTGAGCACGCTGTCCTACGCGCTCGACGGCAGCGGCCGGGTGCCGGGGTCGACCGTGGAACGGCTGGACACCTTCCTGACCCAGGTGCGCGCCGCGGTCCCGAACGTGGACCAGACCCTGAACGACTTCTCCGCGTCGTTCCACGCGCTCAACCAGTCCGCCCCCGATCTGATGCAGGTGCTCGCCGATTCGGTGCAGACCGCGCGGACGATCTCCGACAAGCGCGCCGAACTGGCGAACCTGCTCACCGGGACCGCCGCGACCACCGACAAGGTCAACGCGCTGTTCGCCCGCAATCCCGATGTGGGCAAGCAGCTCACCGTGGGCACCGCCGACATGTTCGGCGCGCTGACCTCCCAGCCGGACGCGCTGCCGCAGGCCATCTCGAACCTCAACAAGTCGCTGCGCCAGCTGAACACGGTCTTCCACTGGGGTCCGCAGCGGCAGATGGTGTGGAATGTCGGCATCACGCTGACCCCGTTCAAGCCCTACGACCGCTCCGACTGCCCGCGCTACGGCGAGCTGGCCGCGCCGAGCTGTGCCACCGCACCGCTCGAGGCGACCCTGCCGCCGCTGCCGGATTCGCTCAAGCCGCGCGCGCTGGACTCCGCCAAGGGGCTGCCCCCGGCGGTGCCGATGCCGGGCCTGCCCGCCATCCCCGGCTACACCGCGCCCGCGGATCCGACCGCGCAGAACACCGCGCAGCCGGGCAACCCCCTCGCGGGCACCCCGCTGGCGGGCCTGTTCCCGATGCTGGGCCTGCCCGTTCCGGGGCAGCCCGCGCCGAATCCGCAACCCGTGCCCACCCCGGCCGCCGCGCCGGCGGGCACCGCGGCGAAGCCGATCGCCTACACCGGTGACGCCGCCGTGACAGCGCTGCTGGGCCGCGCGCCCACCACCGCCGAGTACCTGTTGTTGAGTTCGATCCTGAGGGGCGGAACCTTGCAAGTCACCGAGGGTGGTGCCGCCTGATGAGCATTCGCAAACCGCTGATCGGGTTCGGCATCTTCGCGCTGGTGTCGATCCTGGTGACGGTCGTGGTGTGGAATACGTTGGCGCGCACGGTATCCGGCACGACCAACACCTACAACGCGACCTTCACCGACGTGCTCGGGCTGCGCGAGGGCGACGACGTCCGCATGGCGGGCGTGCGGGTCGGCAAGGTCGACAAGATCGAACTCGACAAGGCCCACCACGCCAAGGTGACCTTCGAGGTACAGAACGATCAGACCCTCTACGGAAACACCAAGGCGCTCATCCGCTATCAGAACCTGATCGGTCAGCGGTACGTGGCACTCGCCCCGGGCAAACAGGGCGACACCATGCCGCTGCGGAACAAGAGCGCGATCCCGCTGGAGCGCACCGAGCCGTCGTTCGACATCTCGGGTCTGCTCAACGGCTTCCAGCCGCTGTTCGAGGTGTTGCAGCCGGAACAGGTGAACAGCCTGTCCAACACCTTCGTCCAGGCCCTGCAGGGAGACGGGGTCTCGTTGAGCGCCTTCATCACCCAGGCGGCCGCGGTCGCCGGTGACTTCCAGCGCCGCGACGCGATCCTGTCCGACGTGATCACCAACCTCTCGGCCGTGATGCAGGGACTGGCGAAACGAGGTGACGAATTGGAGACGCTGGTGACCCAGACCCGGGCACTGATCGGCGGCCTGTACGACCAGGGCCAGTCGCTGCAGAACTCGACGGTCGCGATCGCCACGGCGACAACGTCTCTGGTGGATATGGTCGGCCAGGTGCAGCCCAAGCTGCGCGACGCCCAGAACTCCACCCGGGACGCGTTGACGCTGCTGCTCGAGAACGGCGCCAAACTCGACCAGGCCGCGATCGACCTGCCGGACCTGCTGTCGAACATCGGCCGGTTCACCTCCGAGGGCGCCTACGCCAACGCCTACGCCTGCTCGCTGGACGTCTCGCTCTACGGCATCCTGCTGCCGCGCGGCATCCTCACCCAGATCGGCGGCCAGTCGCATTCGGCGGTGTGCCGCCCATGACGACACTGCGCGAACGCTTCTCCGCCAACCGCTACTTCTGGCTCGGCATCCTCGGCGCCCTGCTGATCGTCGTGCTGCTGGTCGCGTCGAGCACCTACAAGAAGCTGGGCATCGGAACCCAGGACATCAAGGCCGAATTCGTCCAGTCCGCGGGTGTCCGCGTGGGCGACAAGGTCGACGTCGCGGGCGTGCCGGTCGGCACCGTCTCCGGCGCCGAACTCGAGGGCGACCACGTGCTGGTCACCCTCCAGATCAACAACGACGTGAAGCTGGGTCCCGACGCCCGCGCCTCGATCAAGATGGCGACCCTGCTCGGCGCCCGCTTCGTGGCGCTGGAGCCGGGCGATGGATCGGGGCTGAAGGGCAAGCGAATCCCCAAGAGCAACACCGCGGTTCCCTACGATCTCGCCGACGTGGTGCAGATCGGCACGCCGAAGTTCGAGGCGCTCGACACCCAGAAGCTCGCCGAGTCGTTCAAGGTGCTCGGCGATCAGATCGACGGCTCGCCGCAGCTGACCGCGCAGGCCCTCGACAGCGTCGGGGCGCTCGCCAACACGATCAATCAGCGTCGCGCGCAAGTGGATTCGCTGCTCAAGGATCTCGACCGGGTCACCAGGATCCTCGGCGACAACCGCAACAGCGTGCTGCTGGTCATCACCCAGGGCGAGGCCATCGCCAACCGGGTGATGGAACGTCAGGCCCTGCTGCGGCAGTTGCTGGACAACGTCGCCGCGCTGACCAAGCAGTTGCAGGCCATCGGCGCGGAGAACCAGAACCAGTTCGGCCCGACCATCGAACAGCTCAACACCATCGCCGAGGGTCTGCAGAAGAACAAGGACAACCTGGACCGGTTGCTGCAGATCATGCCGGTGTCGATCCGGTACTTCAACAACGCGGTCGGCAACGGCCCGTACGGCGAGGTCTCGCTGCCGTGGTTGTTCCCCGACAACTGGTTGTGCTTCGCCCGAGTTCTCGAGGGGTGCCAGGGATGAGAGTGAGCGTGCAAGCGCTGCGGACGGCCGCGAAGTCCTTCGTCGTCGGCGCGGTCGCGCTGGCCGCGGGCGGATGTTCGGTGCTGCCCGCGTCGGTGCAGGACGCGGTGGGTTCCAGTACCCACATCACCGCCGACTTCCGCAATATCGCGGGCATGTTCGAGGGCAATCCGATCACCGTGCTCGGCCTCGAGGTCGGCAAGGTGGAGAAGATCGTGCCCAAGGGGCAGTACGCCGAGGTCCACATGGTGGTCAAGGGCGATGTGAAACTGCCGAAGAACGTGGTGGCGGCGCTGATCTCGCCCTCGATCGTCACCGATCGCCACATCGAGCTCACCCCGCGCTACACCGGCGGGCCGACGCTGCCCGACAACGCCCACCTGACCGTCGAGCAGACCCGCACGCCGGTCGAACTGGACACGCTGATCAAGACCATCGACCAGTTCACCGACGCGCTGAAGCCCGCGCCCGGCAACCAGGTCGGCCCGCTGTCGGGCACCCTGCTTTACGACATGGTCAACGGCCAGGGCGAGAAGATCCGCGACACCCTCAACGCGCTGTCGGGTGCGCTGAAGGTCGGCGTGGACAACAAGGACGCGGTGGCCACGATCATCATCAAGCTCAACGAGCTGACCACGATGCTGGCCGAGAACGACCAATCCGTCCGCGATTTCAGCAATCGGACCACCCAGCTGACCGGGCTGCTCGCCGAACAGGCACCCGGCCTGCAGGCCACCCTCGACCAGCTGAACGGCTTCCTCGCCAACACCAGCGGCGGCTTCGGCCAGTACCAGCAGCAGCTGTCGTCCAGCCTGACCGGCCTGACCGCGGTGACCGATCAGCTGCGCCGCAACGCCACCGGTCTCACCGAGGTGACCGATCTGGCGCCGCTGCTGCTGCAGAACCTGGACCGGTCGGTGAACCGCCAGAACCACCACATCCGGCTGCACGCGCTGCTCGGCACCAGCCTGTCCGGTGAGCTCATCAGCGTGTTCTGCGAGAAGATCCAGATGCGCTCGGACGGCTGCCGCACCGGCAAGATCGAGGATTTCGGACCCGACCTGGGATTGACGGCGGCACTGTTGGGACTGACGCAATGACGCGAACGACACGACGAGCACGACTCACGCTCCGGCCCCGGCGCGCGCTGATCGCGCTGGCCGCCTCGCTCGGGGTGCTCACCACGGCGTCGGGCTGCGGTCTGACCGTGGACAAGCTCCCGCTGCCCAAACCCGGCGTCTCCGGCGACACCTATACGGTGCACGCGGTCTTCGCCAACGCGCTGAACCTGCCCGATCAGGCCAAGGTCAAGATCGGCGGCTCGGATGTCGGTGTGGTGAGCCACATTTCGACGAAGAACTTCCAGGCCGTCGTCGACCTGACCATCCGCAAGGACATCGAGCTGCCGGCGGGCACCACGGCCGAACTGCGACAGGCCACGCCGCTGGGCGACGTCTTCGTCGCGGTCTCCAAGCCGAAGACCCAGCCGGGCGGGCAGCTGCTGAAGAACGGCGACACCATCGCCATCGAGCAGACCTCCGCCGGCGCGACCGTCGAGGAACTGCTGCTGTCGATCTCCATGCTGTTCAACGGCGGCGGCGTCGCGGCCCTGGGCAAGCTGACCGCGGAGCTGAACTCCGTGGTCGGCGGGCGGCCCGATCAGCTCGCGGATCTGATCCGCCAGATGACCAGCGTGACCACCTCGCTGCACGCCAACAGCGACCGGATCGACGCCACGCTCGCGGGTTTCAGCGCGCTGACCAACACCATCGAGGCCCGGCACAACGAGCTCGGCCAGGTGGCCGACACGCTGCCCGGCATGATCGGCACCATCGCCGAGAACAACAAGCAGATCGGCGATCTGCTGACCAAGGTGTCCACCGCGAGCAACGCCCTCGGCGACTACTCCGCCACCACGGGCAAGCAGCTGGGTGACCTGCTCGACAGCGTGCGCACGCTGATGGACGCGCTGTCGCACACCCGCGACAGCTTCGCCCCGCTGCTGGACGCCTTCCACGAGATCCGGCCCGGCATCGACTCGACCTTCCGGGGCAACTCGCTGGCCGCGCTGGTCACCATCACCAACCTGGACGCGGCGCTGCTGACCGATCCGGCCAACGGCAAGTTCTTCGATCTGCGCGATGTGCAGGATCTGCAGGGCAGCCTGATCCAGGTGCTGCAGATCGTGTACGGCCGAGTGACGGGGGGCCACCGGTGAGCTGGCTGACCAGACACAAACTGCTGCTGTCGAACGTGGGCCTGGTGCTCGCGCTGATCGTCGGCGCGACCTACCTGACGATCACGGTCATGCGGGTCAATCCGCTCCGGCAGACCTACACCGTCACGGTGAACCTGGATCGCTCCGGCGGTCTGCAACCCGGCAACGACGTGACCCTGCGCGGTTACCGTGTCGGCAAGGTGAACTCGATCAAGCTGGTCGACCGGGGCGGCGCGATCGCGGCCGAGGCCGAGATCGACAGCCGCTACAAGATCCCCACCGACACCACCGTCGCGGTGCAGGCGCTCTCCGGCGCGGGCGAGCAGTACATCGACTTCCGGCCGCTGACCGACACCGGCCCGTTCCTGGCGAACGGTTCGGTGGTCACCTTCGATCCGCAGAAGGTGAAGACGCCGACCCCGGTCTGGTCGGTGCTGGACAACTCGACCGCGTTCTTCGACCAGATCGATCCGGACCGGTTCAATGTCATTCTGACCGAACTGGATACGGCCCTCAGCGGCGGACCGGATCAGCTGCGCAGCATGATCGACGCGCTGAGCCTGGTCACGGCGGGTCTGGACAATCTGCTGCCGCAGACCACGAACCTGCTTGCCAATCTGCGCACGATCGCCTCGACGACCTCCAACGCGCAGCCGGATCTCGCCACGCTGACCCACAATTCGGGCACGTTGCTGAACCAGTTCAACAACGCCAACGACGAATTGAAGCGGGTGCTCGACAGCGCTCCCGGACAGCTGGGACAGCTGGGCGAGGTGCTGGACAAGACCGCCGATCCGATCACCAGCCTGGCCAACAACTTCGTCGCCATCACGCGCGGCGCGCAGTTGCGGCTCCCCGCGCTGCGGGCGCTGTTCCCCGCGCTGGTGGTGGGCAGTTCCGCGGCGGGCGAGCCCGCGCACGACGGCGAGTTCCACACCATCGTCGACATCTGGCCCCGGCCGTTCTGCGACTACCAGACCCGGAAGAACCCGCCCTACGTCGTCCAGGACGGCACGATGCCGCGCTGGAACTACTGCGTGAATCCGCCCCCGGACCAGCAGATCCGTGGTTCGGCCAACGCGCCGCGCCCGGATATCCCCAACAACGGCGCGCAGATGCCGACCGGTGTCGATCCCAACGAGCGGACCCTGCCCCCGGTGCGGTGAGGCATACTCGCGCAGAGAATCGTGCGGCCCGGATCCGACCGGGCCGACCCGGCTACACGGTGTGCCTCGTGGCGCGCCGGGAAGGTGACTGATCGCTTCATGTCCGATGACGACGCTGCCAAGGACAAGACGAATACCGATGCCGAGGCGACCACGAAGGCGGCCGCCGAGTCCGATGCCGAGCGGACCGCGAAGGTTCCGGCGCAGTCCGAGGCGGCGGAGCCCACGGTGAAGCTGGAGACCGCCCCGCCCACCCAGGCCGAGGCCGCCGCGTCGGAGCCGAAGCCCGAACCGGCCGCCGCGTCGAAGTCCGGCGACGGCAAGCGTTCCTGGCTCCCGATCACCGCGGCCTTCGTGGCGGGCGTGCTGCTGGTCGCCGCCGTCACCGCGATCGTGGTCTTCTGGAAGCAGGCCCACGACCGCAAGGACGAGCTGGCCACCCGTGCCGCCGCGACCCGGGCCGCGTGTGATTTCGGCAATGCCGTGGGCGCCTACGATTCGAAGAACCTCGACGACTACTTCAAGCGCGTCAACGACCTGTCCACCGGCGAGTGGGCGCAGTTCTTCGGCAGCGCGACCGACGCCCTCAAGCAGGCGATGCAGAGCGTGCAGGCGCGCTCGACGGTCGACGAGATCCACTGCGCCTGGGAGTCGGGCAACGACAGCGAGGCCAATGTCGTCGTGATGATCACCCAGCAGCAGAGCAACGCCGCCACCCCGCAGCCGCAGACGGTCACCCTGCCCGGCGTCGCCCACATGGAGAAGAAGGACGGGCGCTGGCTGATCTCGAAGTTCGACTCGCCGGTCAGCAAGGGCTCGGGCGGCGCGGCCGCCCCGGGCGCCCCCGTCGCGCCCGGCGACGCTCAGCAGCAACCCGCCCCGGCCCCGAGCCCCGCGCCCGCCACGCCGGGCCGCTAGAACAGGGTCAGCGCGTCCGCCTCCGCGGCGGCGGTCGAATCGGCCGCCGCCGCAACCCTTTTCGGCCGCGGCGCGACGGCCACGGTCACCTCGGGCAGCGGCGTCGGTCGCGGCGCGACGGCCACCGTTACCTCGGGCAGCGGCGGCAGATCGCTGATCCCGGTGGCCGGCGCCGCCGGATCGGGCGCGGCCGCGCGGGCCGCCTCGCCCGCCAGCTTGTCGGCCTGCTCGTTGAAGTAGTTGCCCACGTGCCCGCGCACCCACCGGAACCGCACCGGCCCCGGCCGGGTCGCAATGGCGTGGTCGATGTGCCGGACCAGCTCCACGTTCTTGACCGGGCCGCCGGTCGCGGTGCGCCAGCCGTTGAGCCGCCAGCTCGACAGCCACTCGGAGGCGCATTTGATGGCGTAGAGCGAATCGCTCTCGATGAGCAGCGGTTCGGTGTCGTGATGGGCGACGATCGCCTCGAACACCGCGCGGAGCTCGGCGACCTGGTTGGTGCCCGCGGCGGCCCCGCCGCTGCCGGACCCGCCCTCGTGGTTGACCCACGCCCAGCCGATGGCGCCGCCGGGATTCCGCAGGCAGGAACCGTCGGTACTCACGATGATCATGGTGGCCTACCCTACGCAATCCGACCGACAAGATCGGTCCCGTGGAATTCCTCGATCTCTCTTCGCAATTGCGCCTCGCTCCGCCGCACGGCCCCCGTGACGGCCGCGTCGATCAAGCGGGCGCACATCCGGGCGGTCATACCGCGTGGCGGGCGGTAGTCGGCCTCGGAGGTGAGCACCGAACGGCCGTAGCCGAGCGGGTCGAACCGGAGGGTGAGCGTGCCGAGCACCGCCGCGGGGGCATCGGACCGCGCGGGCGCCACCTTCCCCGGCCGGCGCCCGCGCAGCGTGTACCCGATGACCACGTTGCGGCGGTACTCGGTGATCTCACACTCGGCCGTGGAACGCCACAACCCGAGCCGGATGCCCGCGGCGTACACCGCACCCGGCCCGTGTCCGGCGTCGCCGACCGGTTCGAATGCGCTGACGCCGAACATCCAGTCCGGCACGAACAGGTGATTGTCCGTGTACGTGAACGCGACCTCCACCGGAGCCCCGACGTCGCTCGCGAACCTGATGTGGCCCATAGGCTTTGCTCCCTGTTCCACGGCTGCGACAAAAGTACTACAGGACTCCTCTTTATTGGACGATTCTCGCCGAAGAAACTCGCGCGCCCGGGCGTGTCGGGGAACCCGTGGCAAACGGTCAGTTGTTCAGCGATGCCACGATGTGGTCGGCGATCGGCAGCGCCGAGGTGGCCGCGGGCGAGGGCGCGTTGAGCACGTGCACCGTCCGGTCGGTCCGCTCGATCAGGAAGTCGTGCACGAGCGTGCCGTCCGCGGCGACGGCCTGAGCGCGGATGCCCGCCTCGCGCGGCAACAGATCGGCGAGCGTCAATTCCGGGCAGTACCTTCGGCATTCGGCCAGATAACCCCGCTTGAACAGCGAATTGCGCAGTTCCCGCAGCCCGGTGCGGACATGGGCCGCGGCCACCCGGTGAAATCCCCGATAGCCCAGCACCTCTCGCGCGTCGCGCGCATCGAAGCTGCCCTTGCGATACCCCTCCCGCGCGAGCCCGAGCACGGCGTTGGGCCCGACGGTCAGCTCCCCGTCGATGGTCGGGCTCAGATGCACGCCCAGGAACGGCAATTCGGGATCGGGCACGGGATAGACGAGCGTGCGCACCAAACCCTTGCGATCGTCGGGCAACCGGTAGTACTCGCCGCGAAAGGGCACGATCCGCACCGGAACTCGCAGCCCCGCCAGCCGCGCCACCCGATCGGCCTGCAACCCCGCGCAGGCCACCAGCCGCCGCGCCCGCCACGACCCGGCCGGACCCGAGACGGTGACCGCGTCCGAACTCTCGGCAACGGCGGTGACCTCCGCCCCGAACACGATCTCCCCACCGCCGGAACGGAATTCGTCGGCCAGCGCGGCGGTCACCCGGGTGTAGTCGATGATGCCGGTGCTCGGCACGAACAGCGCGCCCACGCCCGTGACGTGCGGTTCGCGCCGGACCAGTTCGGCGGCGTCGAGCAGATCCACCTCGACGCCGTTGGCGACCGAGCGTTCGTACAGCGCCAGCATCCGCGCGTGCTCGGCGGCGTCGGTGGCGACCAACAGCTTCCCGCACACCTCGTACGGAATGCCGTGCGCCGCGGCGAACTCCACGGTCCGCCGCGCCCCCTCGCGGCACAGCCGCGCCTTGAGGCTGCCGGGCTCGTAGTAGATCCCGGAGTGGATCACCCCGCTGTTGTGCCCGGTCTGATGGACCGCGAGCCGCCCGGCCTTCTCCAGCAGCAGCACGCTCGACCCGGGGTGGGTCGCGCGGATGCGGTGCGCGGTGGCGACACCGACGATGCCGCCGCCGATCACGCAGTAGTCGTACACCCGGGCAGTGTCACACAGCCGGATCGGCCCAGCGCACGGAACGGTCGCCGAGCACCGGATCCGTCAGCGTGACGGTGATCCGCCCGCTGTGGGTGTCCACCCCGGTGCTGAGCCGGGTGACCCCGGCCGACCCGGGCCGCTGCGTCAGCGCCGTGGTCACCGCCGCGGGCACATTCGTGTCCACCGTCATGGTGAGCGAATCCGGTTGATCGCGAACGACATTCGCCCCCACATAGGTGTCGCCGGGCAGCCGCACCCGGAGCGGGGCGGGACCGGTCTGCGGCGTGGCGGCCGTCGCCGCGCTCGCGGGGGCGGGTGCGGCGGGCGCGACCGGAACCGGCGCGGGCAGCGGCGGTTCGGCCACCGGATCCGGCAGGCGGCGGGTCTCCACCACCAGGCCGACCGGCGTGGAAATCGTTGCGGGCGTACCCGATTCGCGGGCGCGGGGCTCGTCGGCCGGGCCCGGTTCGACGCGGCCCGCGCCGGGTTCGCTGAATTCGGTGCCGGGGCCCAGCCCGCTCTGCGCGATCTGGTTGACGATGTAGGTCCCCGCCGCGACGGTCAAACCGATGCTGGCCATCCCCGCGGTGACGATCGCCGTGTGCTGGAGGATCTGGACCGAACGCCGGGTCGTGGTGCGGCGCCCGGTCGCGGAATGCTGCGACGTCACGGTGCGTTCCTTTCCCTCTCCCCTCGGGTCCCCCTGAACGCCGACTCGCACCGTTGAAAGCCGAACGCTTGTCCAGACTACTGCGCCGCGCCCGACCCCGTCGCGGGGGCTTGGTCAAGATCACAGTGTGAACGCGGACAATTGTCATAATCCGCGCGCGCGAATTTCTTTGTGGTCCAGGTGTTTCCGCTACGGAACCAGTGGGTAAACAGATAGTCAGCAGGCGAGCGCCCGCTTCGACTGCCAACTCGAAAACCTCCGGCCAACGGCGTCCGGTCGGCAACGGCACGGCGCACCCAGAGTTGGCGCTCGCCCGCTCCAGCTATCCGGCGAACTGTCCCGCCGCGCGACCACTCCCGGCCGGACCCGCGAACGCCTGCGCGATGCCCAGCCACTCCGCCGCGTCCGCGCCCACGGCCGTGATCCCCAGGTCCTCGGGATGGCGGCGCTGGGTCACCAGCAGGCAGAAGTCCAGCGCGGACCCCTCGACCCGCTGCGCCGCGTCGTCGGGACCCCAGCTCCAGACCTGCCCGTCGGGCGCCCGCAATTCCACCCGGAACTCCTGGTCGGGCGGGGTGCGACCGTGCACCTGATAGGCGAAGTTCCGGGTCCGCACGCCGAGATGGGCGATATGCCGCAACCGCGCGGTCGGCGGCCGCACCGCGCCGAGCGCGTCGGCCACATCCTGCCCGTGCGCCCAGGTCTCCATCAGCCGCGCGCTGACCATCGACGCCGGGCTCATCGGCGGCCCGAACCACGGCAGTTTGACACCCGGCGGCACCGCGCGCAGCGCCTCGGCCAGCACCGCCCGGCCGCGCCGCCAGCGCGTCAGCAACTCGGGCGCGGGCATGGCCGCGGTCTCGGCGGCGGCCTCGTCGACGAAGGTCAGCACCCGCGGCGTCGCCTCGCGCACCAGCTCGCCGAACCCCTCGGCATCGGTGGCGGCCAGCGCCGCGACCTCGTCGGTCCAGGTCAGATGGCCGATCTGATGGGCGATGGTCCAGCCCTCGGCCGGGGTGGGCAGCGCCCAACGGTCCGGCGGCAGCGCGCCGACCAACGCGTCCAGATCCGCGCATTCCGCGTCGAAGTCGGCGAGCAGCGCCGGGAGATCAACCACGCGTTCAGCATCGCAACGCCCCCGAAAAAATGCAAGCACGCGTGCTTGTTATTCACCAGCCGAACAGGATCAGATGTACCCCGCCGACCACCAGGCCGAGCACCGCCCCGTGCAGATACAGCAGCCAGGCGTCCTGTTCGACCGAGGCGTAGAACATCTCCATGAACTCGCCGGGCGTGAGCTGCCGCAGTTTGCGGGTCGCGAAATCGTCGATCTTCCCGGCCTGTTCGCGCGCGAACTCCTCGTCCGCCACCAGGCTCGGGGCGAGGCCGACGGCCGCGCTGGTGGCCCCGGCGGTGAGATTGTCGAACTGGCGGCGGCCGAAGGCCATTCGCACCACCGAGGTGGTCGGGCCGAGTTGGCGGTGGATCTCGTCGGAGATCAGATGCTCGATGAGCTGGCGGGTCTTGTCGCCGTTCGGCCCGTCGAGCAGTTCGTTGGCCAGATTGGGCAGGGTCAGCACCTGATAGGCCAGCAGGTGGCCGAGGTCGGCGGCGGCCTGCGGCTGCCGCTTGGCCAGCAGCGCCTGCCGCCACAGGTACTTGTAGCGCGGCTGCGGATCGCCGGGTTCGAACACCATCTTGATCGCGATCACGTTCACCGCGACCCCGATCGCCGCGGCCGCCGCGAGCACCACGGCCCAGCCCGGAATCCAGCCGACGATCGGAATGTCGTGGTGCACTTGCATATACAGCGCGAGCAGCAGGCCGAACGGCGCGCCGAGCAGGCCGATCCGAATCATGAACCGCAGTTCCGGCGCGGCGATCGTGGTGGTCAGATCCTTGAGGATGTTCGGGTTCGCGCGCAGATAGCGGATGACGAAGCTCTTGATATCGATGAGCTGGTCGACATTGTCGCCGAGCTGTTCGAACGCCCGCCGGGTCAGTTCCGGCAGCTCCCGCGCGATGCGCTGATAGAGCATCGCGCGCGCCGGACGCGGCACGGCCCGCCACAGCTCCGGATTCTCCCGCGTCATGATCTCGTCGACGATCGGCCGCACCCGCTCGCGGGCCACCTCGGCGATGTAGTCCGCGACGCCCTCGAGATCGAGTTCGTGGATGAAGTCCTTCGGACTGCCGATCCGCATGATGGCCATGTCCACGCAGATGCTGGCCATCTTCTCCGCCCGCGCGGGGATGAACCCCTGGAACCCGATCCGCCGCCCGTCCCCGGAGAACGTCGGCAGCACCTGCACCCGCCGCGGGAAATACGGATACAGCACCTGGAGCCCCGGAATCCGCACACCCCGGAAGAACACCGGCCAGAACAGCATGAGCACGCCGGTCCAGTTGGTCAGCCACCCGGCCAGCCCGCTGAAGATCGGAAAGGTGATCAGGTCCACGACGATCTTGGGCTGGCCGGTGAGGTGCTCCCAATCGATGAACACCCCACCCGCGAGTGTCGTCATCGTGGGAAGCCCCCTTGATCTGATCCGAACCTCGAGCTATTGGGACCCCAACGTTCTCATTGGCTTATGCGGGTGTCAATCGCGCCGTCACGGCTTCAGGACCAGGCGAATCGGATTGCCCTCCTTGGCCTCGAGCGAGTGCACGGCCTTGGCCGCGTCCGCGAGCGGCAGCACCCCGCTCACCGAGCGCGCGAAGTCGATGCGGTGCAGGCGCTGCAACTGGACCAGCTGATCGACGTGCTCCGGCTGCGAACCGTAGTGCCCGCGCAACTGCTGCTGGAAGAAGCTGAACATGGTCCCGTGCGTGATCGTGATCGGCTTGTCGGTCAGCCCGACCAGCACCAACCGCCCGCCCGGCCCCAGGCACACCGCGGCCTGCTCCCGCACCGCGGGCACCCCGGCGAAGTCGAACGCCGCCGCCAGCCCCGCCCCGCCCGTCACCTCGAAAACCTTTGTGCGCAAATCGGATTCACCCGGATCGAAGGCGTGATCCGCGCCGAACTCCAGCGCCCGCTGCCGCGCCGCGGGCAACGGATCGACCGCGATGATCGGCGCCGCGCCGATCAGCCGCAACAACTGCACCCCGTGCGCCCCCAGCCCGCCCACACCCCACACCCCGACGGGTTCGGCCGGGCGCACCTGCGCGGTCGCGGTGATCGCGGCCCACGGCGTCGACACCGCGTCGGGAATGAAACACGCCTGCTCGAACGGCAGATCGTCCGGCAGCGGCACCAGCGTGTCGACCCGCGCCAGCGCGTACTCCGCCCACCCGCCGTCGTAGTCCACCCCGCGCGTGAACACCGCCCCGTTGCGCAACTCCCCCGCCTGCAACACGACTCGATCCCCCACCTTCGCCTGCGACACCCCCGGCCCCAGCGCGTGCACGGTCCCCGCCACCTCGTGCCCGAGCGTGACAACATCCCCCTTCAGATACAGCGGCGTCAACGTCCCATCGATGAGATGCACATCCGACAGACACACCCCCGCCGCCTCCACCTTGATCAACACATGATCCGCCCCCGGCTCCGGAACCGGCACCTCCTCCACCTCGAGCCGACGTTCTGATCCCAGATGAAGACGTGCGGCCAGCATGCTCTCTCCTCGCGTCGGCGTCGACAGGTCGCCCCCGAGTATTCCACCGCCCCACCCGATAGCGACTCCCCTGAACTCGAGCTACCCTCTCGAAAGTATGTTCGAGAGCTTCGAGGCCCACTCGACACGCGAACCTCACCCCTTCTCGTGCATGCTCGGAAGTGCGCCATGTTCACGATCCACCGGAGTGCACCGTGCCCTCACCCCGCACCGACCCGAAACCCTTGTCGGACACCGAGATCCGCCAACTGATGGCCGACCTCGAAGCCGGTCGCCACCCCACCGTCTGGTTCACCCCCCAAGCCGTAGGCATCCCGGAAGGCCGCTCCGGCAAGATAATCGCCATCGCCGACCCCTCCGAACCCGACTTCCTGCGCGTCCGCCCGGCAGGCGTCAACGACACCCTGGCCTTCTCGCCAGCCGAACTCACCCTCACCCGACCGGCCCGCAGAGTCCGCCGGAGCTGACCGCCGCCTGTAGGTTCCGCCGTGAAGTGTCGGAACGGCACGGCCTTGACCAGCTACCTTCTGAGTGACGTGTGGTACGTGATTTCGTGAATCGGGTGTGGGCCCCGCCCAGGGCCGAATCGAACTGCTTCATCGTCAAGCCGTTCCGACACACCGGCAGAAATGAGCGAAATAATTCATCGCCCCGGTAGTCTCGTCGTTATGCACTCCTCCGAGATGCGCGACCTCGGTTCCGCTAGCCCGCGGATGGTGACTCTGGTTCGTGAGGCGAAGGGCTGGTCGCAGGCTGACCTGGCGCAGGCTGCGGGCGTGACTCAGGGATTCGTATCCAAGGTCGAGAATGGACTGACCGAGCTGACCGCTGAACGTTTGGTTGCCTTCGCCGACGTACTGGGCTGTCCCCCTGCGCTATTGACTAATCACGAAGCGCAGCAGGGTATCGAGGTGTCCTGCATGTTCCATCGTCGACGACACAGCAAGATCACAGTTGGGACCGCGAAGAAGATCGAAGCCGTGAGCCACCTGACGCGGATCACTGTCGATGCCTTGCTGACTGGGGTCGACGGCGGCGCAGACATCGCCCTCGAACGAATGGACATCGACGAATTCGGCGGGGATGCCGCACATGTCGCTCGGCTGCTTCGAGCCCGCTGGAGAATTCCGAGTGGGCCGATCAGCAATCTGCACACCTTGCTCGACGACATCGGCATCGTGATCGTCGCGCGCGCACTCGATTCCACAGCGCAGGATGCCTTCAGCACCTGGCCCCGGGGCAAGGCGCCACTCATGGTCGTCCGGACAGGGTTGCCGCCCGATCGTGAACGATTCACCATTTGTCACGAATTGGGACACATCATGATGCATGTGCTGCCCAATTCTGAGCAAGAACAGCAGGCCGATCTGTTCGCCGCCGAGTTCTTGATGCCAGCCGAGGACATCCAGCCACAGCTACACGGACTGACTACACGCGACTTCCCTCGCCTGATGGAACTGAAGGCACAGTGGAAGGTGTCGATCGCCGCGCTGATCCAGCGTGCCAAGACGCTCGATCTGATCAGCGACCGCCAGTTCCGGGAATTCCGGATCAAACTGTCCAAGTTCGGATGGAACACAGTGGAACCCATCGATCTCCCTGTCGAGCGGGCATGCCTGCTCGACTCCGTCATCGAAACCTACCGATCTCGGCATGGTTACAGCGATGCGGACATCGCGCGGATTGCCTACATGACACCGGAGGCGTTCCGCGAGCACTACGTGCGAGAAACCTCGGGCACCAACCTGCAGGCGGTGAGATCGTGAGCGGCATCGAAGAGGCGCTGATTTTCGACGGACCTGACGAGCTGCCGAACTTCGGGCCGCCGTTCATGGCGCACGCGCCGGCATCCTGGGCGCAGGTACTTACGCCATTGACTCGCTCGCACGACGTAGGCGCGGTAATTACCACTCGCGACAGGTCTGACGCGAAGCAGGCGATCAGCTATATCCAGCAGGCGAACCCCCGCGCGGCGATTCTGCTCGACGCGAGCCGCTACAGCGGCAAGAATCGCGGCATAGGCGCTAGCTGCATGACCACCGACTGGATCAACATGCAGATCAAAGGCGGGTTGCGCTGGGCACTAACCGATTCTGGCTACATCCCCGCCAATGATCTCGCCGCACTGCGCGCCGTGCTCCGCTGGGGCGCAGAGCTCACACAAGTAGTTACGGCGCTACCTTTGGCGATCCAGTGGTTGACGAACGACCATGAGGCCCTCATCGCTGAGCTGACCGCAGCCGACGCGCCCGTTGCTCTGATGCTGGAGTCGGACGGGGATCCGCTCGCGACCAAGACGGCAGTCTCGGGGTTGATTGCGGTGCTGCGCTGTCCGGTGCCAGTGCTGTTGCTGCGATCGGACACTTCGGTACTTGGTGCTCTCGCGCACGGTGCCGCAGCGGTGTCGGTCGGTACCAAGTCGGCGTTGCGTCATATCTACCCGATCACCGACGGACCCGGCGGATTCACGCCCCCGCCGGCTGCTTACGTGCCGGCGTTGTTGTCCTACAGGCGCCTTAACACTATCGAGGACGGCATCACCCGAAACCCCGAGCTCGACTTGTGGAAGTGTGACTGCACTGTATGTATGGGCCGGTCGCTCGAGTGGATCATCAATCATCCATACCCGGAGACAGCGGCATTCGAGCATTCGATCGCAGCTCTGGCGAAGCAGGCGCAGCTGCTTCTGGCGCATCCTCCGGAGAGCCGGGGCAGTGAGTGGAAGACGATGTGCGCTGTCGCCCAGGCGAATCACGAGCTGATCCTGAATAGAAGCAACAGGGCATGGGAACCGTCGAAGGCACTCAAGGCGTGGGTGTCGTCGACACCGCATCCGCAGGCGAGTACCCGATAGCGAGCGCTGACCCGAACAGCACTTCCTCTTTGTGCCGCGTCGACACCATGCGTCGTGCGGTAGCTATCGGTCCACGCCGACCCTCCACCAGCACATCGACGTTGCCCGCCTGCTCATGTACGACGGCAACTCCGCCGACGTCAAATTTGGATAGCGTCCATGCTGATGGGCTGCGGGATCCTGATGTCAGCCACAATCCTGCGCCGTAACCAGCGAGTGAGTCGAGTGCATGCAGCGCGTCTGCGGCTTTCATTGCCGTCGAGACGAAACCGACGATCGACACGGGCGACCTGGGCGGCGGATCACCCATATCGGGCGTCCATGATTCCCAGATTCCCAGCGTGGATCGATCCAGCTCAGGACCGTAGCCGTTGACTAAACGCTCAGTCCAAGCGTCCGGGATGATCTCCACGACCGGAAAAACCATGAAATCGCTGACTTTGGTGCGGGGCAGCACTACACCGCACCAGGTTGCCGCCCGAACAGCATCCTCGATCTGCGGCGGTGCAACGCACTGTCGTCCAGAAGTTCGCTGGTCAGTCATCAGCGTGCAACAGTAGACGGCACCGGATTGTCGCTGTCGGGCGCCGGGCCAACTTGCGTTCGGTCCGCTGCGAACATGCAGATCATCGCCGGATCCTCCTCCGAGACAGCGAAACAGACCTGAGAGTGCTTGTCGAGCCCTACTTTTCGGAGCAACGCGGCGGGAACCGATACCTGGTAGACCTTCGTGATCGTCCGTGGCCCGTAGACCTGGCCCTGCACGCCCATCAACTGATCTTAGCAGTCTTATTAATATTAAGAAAGCAAGTCAGTCGGTCGTTTCGCTGCCGGTGAACATCCGTCCGGAACAATGGACCACCCCGCCAGGTTGAGTAGGTAGCGCTCAACTTTGGAAGGGGCTCGAAAACGATGACTACCCCACAACGACTACCGGTGCTGTTCCTGACCGATCCGATCGTGCTGCCCGGGATGGTGGTGCCGATCGAACTGGACGAATCGGCGCAGGCCGCGATCGATGCCGCGAAGGCGGCGAATCTGGAGTCCGTGCTGCTCGCGCCGCGGTTGGCGGAGGGGTACGCGGGCTATGGCGTGGTCGCCACGATCGAGCAGGTCGGGCGGATGCGCGGGGGTGCGAAGGCGGCGGTGTTGCGGGCCGAGCGGCGCGCGCGGATCGGGCACGGGGTGACCGGGCCGGGGGCCGCGCTGTGGGTCGAGGCCGAACCGGTGGAGACCGGTGAGCCGGACGGCCGCACCCGCGAACTCGCCGCCGAGTACAAGAAGCTGGTCGTGTCGGTGCTGCAACGTCGCGAGGCGTGGCAGGTGATCGACATGGTCGAGCAGATGACCGATCCGTCGGCGCTGGCCGACACCGCGGGCTACGCGCCCTATCTGACCAACGAGCAGAAGCGCGAACTCCTCGAGACCCCGGACGTCGCCGAACGGCTCACCACGCTGATCGGCTGGGTGCGCGACCACATCGCCGAGATGGAGGTCACCGAGAAGATCAGCGAGGACGTGCGCGAGGGGATGGAGAAGTCCCAGCGCGAGTTCCTGCTGCGCCAGCAGCTCAACGCGATCCGCAAGGAACTGGGCGAGAACGAGCCCGACGGCGCCGAGGACTACCGCACCCGCGTCGAACAGGCCGACCTCCCCGACAAAGTCCGCGAGGCCGCCCTGCGCGAGGTCGACCGGCTCGAGCGCGGCAGCGATCAGAGCCCGGAGGCGGGCTGGATCCGCACCTGGCTCGACACCGTGCTCGAACTGCCGTGGACCGTGAAAACCACGGACTCGACCGATGTCTCGGCCGCCCGCGCGGTCCTCGACGCCGACCACCACGGCCTGGACGAGGTGAAGGATCGCATGGTCGAGTACCTGGCCGTGCGCGCCCGCCGCGCCGAGCGCGGACTCGAGGTCGTCGGCGGTCGCGGCTCCGGCGCGGTGCTGGTGCTCGTCGGCCCGCCCGGCGTGGGCAAGACCTCGCTCGGCGAGAGCGTCGCACGGGCGTTGGGCCGCAAGTTCGTTCGCGTCGCCCTGGGCGGCGTGCGCGACGAGGCGGAGATCCGCGGCCACCGGCGCACCTACGTCGGCGCGCTGCCCGGCCGGATCGTGCGCGCGGTCAAGGAGGCGGGTTCGATGAATCCCGTCGTGCTGCTGGACGAGATCGACAAGGTCGGCTCGGACTACCGCGGCGATCCGGCGGCGGCGCTGCTCGAGGTCCTGGACCCCGCGCAGAACCACACCTTCCGCGACCACTACCTGGACCTGGATCTGGACCTGTCCGACGCGCTGTTCATCGCGACCGCCAACGTCATGGACACCATCCCGGGCCCGCTGCTGGACCGCATGGAACTCATCACGGTCGACGGCTACACCGAGGACGACAAGGTGGCCATCGCCCGCGACTTCCTGGTCCCGCGCCAGCTGGAACGCAACGCGCTGACCACCGACGAGGTGCGCGTCACCGACGAGGCGCTGCGCGAGATCGCCGCGAACCACACCCGCGAGGCGGGCGTGCGGCAGCTGGAACGCCTCATCGCGAAGGCGTTGCGCAAGGCCGCGACCCGGCTCTCCCAAGGCGAGACAACCGCCCCGATCGTCGTCGAACCGGCGAATCTGCGGGACTACCTGGGCCGTCCGCGCTTCACCCCGGATTCGGTGGAACGCACCGCGGTCCCGGGCGTGGCGACCGGCCTGGCGGTGACGGGCGCGGGCGGCGACGTCCTCTACATCGAGGCCAACGCCGCCGAGGGCGAGCGCTCGCTCACCCTCACCGGTCAGCTGGGCGACGTCATGAAGGAGTCCGCGCAGATCGCGCTGACCTACGTCCGTTCGCATCTCGAGGAGATCGGGATCGAGCCCGCGGTGCTGGATCGCAACATCCACATCCACTTCCCCGCGGGCGCGGTGCCCAAGGACGGTCCGTCGGCGGGCGTCACCATGGTCACCGCCGTGGTGTCGCTGGCGCTGGGCCGGCAGGTCCGCGCCGATGTCGGCATGACCGGTGAGGTCACGCTGAACGGCCGGGTGCTGCCGATCGGCGGCGTCAAGCAGAAGTTGCTGGCCGCCCAGCGCGCGGGCCTGAAGACCGTGTTCATCCCGGCCCGCAACGAGCCGGATCTGGACGAGGTCCCGGCCGACGTGCTCGCCGCGCTGGACGTCCGCCCGGTCGCCGACGTGGCCGAGATCCTGGCCTACGCGATCGAACCGGTCACCGAACCGGCGTACCAGGCGCTCGCCTCGGCCTGAGCGAAAACCGTTGGCCGCGGCCCACTCTGGTGGTGGGCCGCGGCCACCACAGGCGAATCGCCGACGCCGCCAACAGGATCAGCAACATCGTCACGTACAGATTCATCAGGATCGGCGCGATCACCCACGTCGGCGGGTACATGATCAACCCGACCACCACCCACTGCGGCGTCCACTCGTAGGTCCACGATCCGGCGGCCAGATACACCAGGCCCGCAAGCGCCCACCACCACGGCCGGGTCTGCGCCCGATGCACGAGGTGAACCAGCAACGGCACCAGCCACACCCAGTGGTGACTCCACGAGAACGGCGACACCCCGCACGCGGTCATCCCGGCCACCGCGATCGACAGCAGCCGCTCGTCGCGTCGATACCACGCGACCGCGATGCTCAGCCCGGCCACCGCGACGACGACCGCGAGCGGCACCCACAACCACACCGGCGCGGAATGCCCCAGCAGATGGGCGATCGCCCCGCGCAGGGATTGATTGGCCGCGTGGGTGTCCTGCGCGATCCGCTCCGAGTGGAAGAACGTCGAGGTCCAGTACTGCCGGGAATCCGCGGGCAGCACCAGCGCCGAGACGACCACGGTCGCCAGGAACACCGCCGCCGCGGTCACGGCCGTCCGATAGCGCCGCAGCGCGAGGAAATACACCACGTAGAACAGCGGAACCAGCTTGATCCCCGCCGCCAGCCCGACGCCGACCCCGCGCCACCGGTCGCCCTCGCGCCGCGCGCAGTCCCACAGCACCAACGCCATCAGCACCAGGTTGATCTGCCCGTAGTACAGCGTGGTGCGCACGGGCTCGACGAAGACGCAGGCCAGCGCGACCACCGCGCTCACGGCCACGATTCGCCGCTCGAGCCGATACCCCAGAATCCGCCAGCACAGCAGCACGCAGCCGAACAGCACGCCCAGATTCACCAGGAGCCAGGTGTTGGTGACCCATCCCCACGGATACAGCGCGATCGGGATGAACAGCAGCGTGGAGAACGGCGTGTAGGTGTAGAACAACCCGTACACGCTGGGCTCGGTGTACAGCGGATGCCCGTGCAGGATCTTCCAGGCCCCGTCCCGATAGACGTGCACATCCAGCCCGCCCACCAGGATGCCCGCGCGATCCAGCCACGGATCCACGAGCGTGAACACCAGCACGACCGCCAGCACCGCGACGATCCCCAGCACCCGGAGCGTGGTACGCGCGCGAAGCGGCGGTGATGGACGCACGACCGTTTAACCTAGCTAAAGAAGACCCGCCGCGTCATGCCCCGAAGACCGAGGTCACCGAGAACGGCCGAATCAGGATGCCGGCGTGGTCAATTCCCGCTCGACCGCGCGGGTCGTGCCCTGCGCCGCCGCGACCAGAACCGGCTCCCCGTGCTCGGGTTCGGCGTAGATCTCGCAGTGACACACCGCCTGCCGCCGGGTGGCCCCGGTGACCCGCGCCTCGGCCCGCAGCCGCACCCCCGCGGCGGGCCGCAGATAGGTGATGGAGAACCCGCCGGTCAGCACGTTGGGCCCGAGCACCGATCCGGCCGCGTAGGTGAGCGCGTTGTCGGCCGCGTAGGCCAGCACCCCGCCGTGCACATAACCGAACTGCTGACCCAGTTCGGGCCGGATGGGGACCACCAGCGTGGCCGCCCCGTCGCCGTACGCGCTGATCTCCGCGCCGACGAGCACGCTGAACGGTTGCGCCGCAAGGACTTTCCGGGCCAGGTCGAGATCGGGGAGGGCGGTCATCGGGATGCTCCTGATTCGTCGGATGCGGGCGCGCGCAATGCGGCCCAGGCGGATTCGGCCAGTTCGGTGGCGACGGCGGTGGGCGCGGTGGTGATCTCGCCGCCGAGCCAGTGCCGCGCGTACTCCTGGGCGGGCCCCAGCCACAGCGCGTACACCAGATCGAAGCCGAGATCGCGCACGGTGCCGTAGGCCGCGTGGGTGCGCCACCACCGCCAGACATCGCGCAGGAACACCTGATTGGACTCGCTCTCGCGCACCCCCGGCGGCCGCGCCGAGGTGAGCACCGCGGCCCGGTACTGGTTCTCGGTGACCCAGCGCAGATGCGCGACCACGCCGCCGGTGATCCCGGCGCGCGCGTCGACGCTCGCGCCGACCACGGCCCACAGATTCCGCTGATAGTCCGCGAGCGCGTTCGCCCACACCTGCCGGTACAGCTCGGCCTTGTCCGGAAAGTGGTGGTACAGCGCGCCCACGCTCGCGCCGGCGGCGTCGCGGATCTGGCCCAGGGTGGTCTCGACCGTCCCGTGCTCGGCGAACTGCCGCTCGGCCGCCAGCAGCAACCGATCACGAATCTTCACGAACAGAATATTATTCTGGTTCCGCCGGATTGTCACCCGGGTGGGGTAAGACGAGAGGGTGCCCCGGTGGCTGTTGCACGTGGACCTCGATCAGTTCCAGGCGGCGGTGGAGTTCCGCCGCCACCCGGAGCTGCGGGACCGGCCGGTCATCGTCGGCGGCAACGGCGATCCCGACGAGCCCCGCAAGGTCGTGACGTGCGCGTCCTATCCGGCCCGCGCCTTCGGCGTGTACGCGGGCATGCCGCTGCGCACCGCCGCCCGCAAATGTCCGGAGGGGGTGTTCCTGCCGCTGGACATGGCCACCTACGAGGAGGCGTCCGAGGAGGTCATGGCCCGCCTGCGCGCGTTCCCGGTGCGGGTGGAGGTGCTCGGCTGGGACGAGGCGTTCCTCGCCGCCGACACCGACGATCCCGAACGGCTGGCCCGCGAGATCCGTTCCGCCGTCGCGGAATTGGCGCTCACCTGCTCGATCGGCATCGGCGACAACAAACTTCGCGCCAAACTCGCCACCGGTTTCGCCAAAACCGTCGGCAAGGGCGAGCACGCGCCCGGCGGCACCGGCGTCTTCCGCCTCACCGCCGAGAACTGGGACCGGCTCATGGCCGACCGCCCCACCAGCGCCCTGTGGGGCATCGGCGCCCGCATCGCCGCGCGCCTGGCGGCCCTCGGCATCGAGACCGTCGCCCAGCTCGCGGCGGCCGACCGTACCGTCCTGGCCGCGGAGTTCGGCCCGAGCACGGGCCCGTACCTGTGGCTGCTCGGCAACGGGCGCGGCGACACCGACGTGGTGACCGAGCCGCGAATTCCCGTGGGCCGCAGCCGTTCCGAGACCTTCCCGCAGGACCTCACCGAGCGCGCCGAGATCGAACGACAGGTGGTCCGGCTGGCGACCGAGGTGGCCGAGGAGATGATCGAGGCGGACCGGATCACCCAGCGCGTCGGGGTCACCGTGCGCACCAACACGTTCTACACCCGCACCAAACAACGCAAACTCCCCGAGCCGACCGCCGACGTCGCGACGATCGTGCGCGCGGCCGTGCAGGTCCTCGGCCGATTCGAGCTCGACCGCCCGGTCCGGTTGCTCGGCGTACGCCTGGAACTGGTCCCGCGGTGATCACCGCGCGCGGCGATTTGACATGCTGGGCGGGCAGACTCGATGGGAAGGCGACGGCATGACCGACTACGCGACGCTCCGGTTCGAGCGGACGGGCGCCACCGCCCGGATCACGCTCGACCGGCCGAAGGCGGCCAACGGAATCGATGCGACCCTGGGCCGGGAACTCGCCGAACTCGCGGCGCTGTGCGCCGACGATCCGACGCTCAAGGTGGTCGTCCTGACCGGCGCGGGGAAGTTCTTCTCCGCCGGGGGCGATCTGAAGGCCATGGCGGCCGCGGAATCCGGGGCGGGCGCGTACGTCAAGCAGCTGGCCGACGATCTGCATCAGGCCATGTCGTCGTTCGCGCGGATGGACGCGCTGCTGCTGGTGGCGGTCAACGGCATCGCGGCCGGGGCCGGATTCAGCCTGGCGGTCGCGGCCGATCTGGTGGTGGCGGCCGAATCCGCGTCGTTCACCATGGCCTACACCCGTGGCGGACTGAGCCCCGACGGCGGCTCGTCCTACTATCTGCCGCGCCTGATCGGCCTGCGCCGCACCCAGGAACTCATGCTCACCAATCGCACCGTGTCGGCGGCCGAGGCCCTCGACTGGGGCCTGGTGCACCGCGTGGTCCCCGACGCCGAACTCACCGCCGCGGTCGACGCCCTGGCCGAGCAGTTCGCCGCCGGACCCCGGCACGCCAACGCGAATGTGAAGAAGCTGCTGCTGGTCTCCTCCGACCACACCCTCGAGGAGCAACTCGCGCGCGAGGCCGCCTTCATCGGGGCCTGCGCGGACTCCGAGGACGGGCGCGAGGGCATCACCGCCTTCCTGGCCAAGCGGGCCCCGACCTTCCGCTGACGATGGCCGTCGCCGTGGCCGAGGCGCCCGAGGCCGCGACCGTGTCCCGACGGTCGCGGCCGGTGCTGCTCGCGGCCGCGGCGATGCTGGTGGCGCAGTGGGTGATTCGCGGTTGGGTCGCCGGACGCGGCTACTTCTACTGGGACGATCTGATCCTGGTGGGCCGGGCGGGCGACCATCCGCTGCTGTCGGCGGATCTGTTGCTGTACGACCACGACGGCCACTTCATGCCGCTCGCCTTCGCCACCGCGTGGCTGGTGACCGCGATCGCGCCGCTGCACTGGGCGGGGCCGGTGGTGTCGCTGCTGCTGTGGCAGGCCGCGGCCGGGGTCGCGGTGCTGCGCATGCTGATGATCCTGGTGCCGCGCGCCCGCGCCCGCCCGGTGGTGCTGCTCCCGTTCGCGTTCTATCTGTTCTGCCCGCTCACCCTGCCCGCCTTGGCCTGGTGGTCGGCCGGATTGAACGCCCTGCCACTGCAATTCGCCATGGCGTGGCTGATCGGCGACGCGGTGGCCCTGGTCCGCACCGGTCGGCGGCGATACGCCGTCTCGGCGGTCGTGGTGCTGACGATCGGGCTGCTGTTCTTCGAGAAGTCCGTGGTCGTGCCGTTCGTGGCCTTCGCCGTCGCGGCCCTGGCGCGGCACCTGGACGGCGACCCGCGCGCCCTGCGCACGGTGCTCCGCCGGGCCGGAACCCTCTGGGCCGGAACCGGTTCGGTCCTGGTGTGCTGGTTGCCGGTCTACCTCACCGTGGCGCACGCGTCGGCCACCCGCGGCGACGCCGAGGGCGTGCGCCGGCTGCTGCACAGCGCCACCTCGCTCGGCATCGTCCCGACCCTGCTGGGCGGCCCGTGGAGCTGGGCCCGCTGGCTCCCGTCCACGCCCTGGGCGACGCCGCCCGGCTGGGCGGTGATCCTGTCCTGGCTGGCGCTGGGAGTGGTTGTCGCGCAATCGATCCGGTCCCGTCGCCGGGTGATCCCGTTGTGGCTCATGGTCGTCGGCTACGTCCTGCTGGCGCAACTGCCCGTCGTGCTGATCCGCGGCGGACCCGGAACCGCCGCCGAACTCATGCAGTCCCTGCGCTATCTCGCGGACGTGACGGTCGTCCTCACCGCCGCCGGAGCGCTCCTCCTGCGCGCCCGTCCCCGCCGGTCGGCGCCTCGAACCAGCGTGGCGCGCAACCGTTTCCGAGCCGCCGCGCCCCTGCTCGTGACGATCGCCTTCGTGGCCAGCAGCCTCTGGTCGACCGTCACGTTCGCGAACTCCTGGTCGATCAGCCCGACCCGGACCTACCTCACCAACGCCGGCGCGGCCGTGCGGGACGGAACGCCGCTGCTCGATCAGGAGGTGCCCTGGGATGTGCTGAGCCCGCTCACCCATCCCCAGAATCTGGCGAGCCGGGTGCTGTCGCCGGTCGCGCCGCCGGGGGCGTTCGCCGACTCCACCCCGAGGCTGCGCATGTTCACCGATTCGGGCGCGCTCACCGACGCCCGGATCTGGTGGAATCGGGCGATCGTGCCGGGTCCGGTGCCCGGCTGCGGCTACCACATCGCCACCGCACAACCGGTCGACCTCGCGCTCGACGGACCGCTGTTGGATTTCGGGTGGACCGCGCAGCTCAACTACCTGGCGAGCCGGGACGGGGCGATCACCGTCGGCCTCGAACACGGCCGGACCGTCGTCGTCCCGGTCACCGCGGGGTTGCACACCGTCTACGTGCGCCTGATCGGCAACGGCGAGATCCTCCGGATCGGCTCGCACACCCCGGGTCTGGACGTCTGCGTCGGGGTCGGCCCGGTCGGCGTCGCGTACTACGACCGGTGAGCACCTATGCTCGGGATCATGTTCTGGGCGATGGTGGCGCACGAGACGGACAACGGTGTGACGCTGGCGCGCGAGGAGGTCGGCGACGACTTCCTCGGCGACGGCGCGGTGACGATCAAGGTGCACTACTCCAGTGCCAACTACAAGGACGGCCTGGCCATCACCCGCGGCGGCGGGGTGGTGCGGAACTATCCGATCGTGCCCGGCATCGACATCATCGGCGAGGTGTCCGCCTCCGACGACCCGCGCTTCTCCCCCGGCGACCCGGTGATCGCGCACGGCTACGAGATCGGCGTCTCCCGCAACGGCGGCTTCGCCGAATACGCGCGCGTCCCGGCCGACTGGGTCGTCGCGCTCGACGGCCTGACGCCGCGCGAGGCGGCCGCCCTGGGCACCGCCGGTTTCACCGCGGCGCTGAGCGTGCAGGCCCTGCTGGACTGCGGTCTCACCCCCGACTCCGGCCCGATCCTGGTCACCGGGGCGACCGGCGGCGTGGGCAGCGTGGCCGTGGACATCCTCGCCGGACTCGGCTTCGAGGTGGTCGCCTCCACCGGCAAGTCCGACGCGGGCGAACTGCTGGCCACGCTCGGCGCGAAATCGGTGATCGGCCGCCTCCCCGAGGATCCCGACGCCAAACCGCGGCCGCTGGGCAAGGCGCGCTGGGCGGGCGCGGTCGACAGCGTCGGCGGTAGATCCCTCGCCCACGTGCTCAGCACCATCGAGTACGGCGGCGCGGCGGCGGTCAGCGGCCTCACCGGCGGCCCCGAACTGCCCACCACGGTCCTGCCCTTCATCCTGCGCGGCGTCGCCCTGCTCGGCGTCGACTCCGTGCAGTACCCGATCGAGCGGCGCCGCGCCCTGTGGGGCCGCCTCGGCAAAGACCTGAAGCCGCAACATCTTTCGCTGCTCGAGAACTACGCGCCCATCACCCGCGTCGAGGAGGTGCTGCACGCCATTCGCGCCGGACACCACTCCGGCCGCACGGTCCTGGGCGTCGCGGGCGAGTTCTGAATTTTTTTGGACTGAGCGATTCAAAACGTGCTAGGGTTCGATCATGGCACGTCCCAAGCAGTTCGACGAGGACCGCGCCGTGGACGCCGCGATGCGCGCGTTCTGGTCCGCGGGCTACGAGGCCACCTCGACCCAGGACCTGTGCGCCGCGACGGGTCTGGGCCGCAGCAGCATCTACAACACCTTCAGCAGCAAACCGGACCTGTTCCGCCGGGCGCTGCGCCGGTACATGGACGAGAAGAACGCGGGCCTGTTCGCCACCGTGGACGCCGCGGGCCCGGTCAAGGACCGGGTGCGCGCACTGCTGTGGAATGTCGTCGATGCCCCGGAGGACGATCCGCTCGGCTGCCTGGTGGTGAATTCCACCGTGGAGCTGGGCCCGCGCGACGCGGGCGTCGCCGACCTGCTGCGCGCCGATCTGGACCGGCGGCTCACCGCCCTCACCGCGATGATCGAGGCCGGTCAGCGGGCCGGTGAGATCCGGACCGAAAGGCCCGCGGCCGATCTCGCGCAGTTCGTCAGCGCGACGATCGGCGGGATGCGGGTGGCCGCCCGGGGCGGGGCCGATCGGGCGACGCTCGCGGGCATCGCGGACGTGGCGCTCGACTGCCTCTGAGCCGAAAAGCATTGCCGCTCGGCGTGTTTCGCGTGCGCGTGTTTTGAACTGAACGATACAAAAAAGAGAGGGTTCCCATGCCGTTGGCCGTCTACATCCTGGGCCTGTCCATCTTCGCCCAGGGCACCTCCGAGTTGATGGCGGCGGGCCTGCTGCCCGACATCTCCGCCGATCTCGCCGTCTCGATACCCCGTGCGGGACTGCTGATCTCGGCCTTCGCGCTGGGCATGCTGGTGGGCGCGCCCGTGCTCGCGATCGCGACCCGGCGCTGGTCGCGGCGCACCGCGCTGCTCGCCTTCCTCGCGGTGTTCGTCGTCGCCCACGCGGCCGGGGCGCTGACCTCGAACTACTGGATCCTGTTCGGCACCAGGGTGATCGCGGCCTTCGTCTACGCCGGGTTCTGGTCGGTGGGCGCGTCGGCGACCGTGGGCATGGTCGACGAGAACGCCCGGGGCCGGGCCATGAGCGTCGTGGCGGGCGGACTCACCGTCGCCACCATCGTCGGCCTGCCCGCCGGAACCTTCCTCGGTCAGCATCTCGGCTGGCGGGCCGCGTTCTGGGCCGTGACGATCCTGGCCGCGATCGCCATGATCGGGGTCCTGCTGCGGGTGCCCGACAGCCGCGCGACCACCACCGCCGATCTCCGAAAGGAGCTGCGCGCCATGGCGACCCCGCAGGTCGGACTGCTCTACGGCAGCACCACCCTGGCGATCGCCGGGGTGATGGCGACCTTCGGCTACCTCGGCGCGCTGCTCATCGAGACGACCCGCCTGTCCCCCGGCTGGGTGCCCGTCCTGCTCGCCGTGTACGGCGTCGGCGCCTTCCTCGGGATCGCGGTCGGGGGCCGGGTCGCCGACGCGCATCCCACCCGCACCCTGGCCGTCGGCATCTCCGGCCTGGCGCTCACCTCGGTCCTGCTCGCGCTCACCGCACACCACCTCGCGCCGGTCGCGGTGCTCGTATTCCTGTTGGGGGCCTTCGGTTTCGGCACCAATCCGGTCTCCAACAGCCGCGTGTTCACCCTCGCCCCCGCCGCCACGACGCTCGGCGCGGCGGGCAATGTCGTCGCCTTCAACATCGGCATCACCCTCGGCCCCTGGCTCGGCGGCCTCGGGCTGGACGCGGGTCTGGACTACACCTGGGTCGCCTGGCTCGGCGCGCTGCTCGCCGCGGCCGCGCTGGCGCTGGTGGGTTGGTCGCACCTGCTCGGCCGAACCGATTCCGGCACAACGGTTTCCTCACCAGGCCACGAGCAGCTCGCGGGGTCCGCGCACCAGTAGGCCGGTCTTCCAGGGCACGTTCTCCACGGGCACCGCCAGCCGTAGCGTCGGAAGTCGTCGCAGCAGTGCGCCCAGCGCGATCTGCAATTCCACCCGGGCGAGTTGCGCGCCCAGGCAGTGGTGCGCGCCGTAGCCGAAGGCGATGTGCGGGTTGTGGTTTCGGGTCAGGTCGAGGGTCTCCGGATCGGCGAAGACGGTCTCGTCCCGATTGGCCGCCTGCAGATTCGTGAACACCGACTCCCCGGCGCGCACCGTGACCCCGTGCAATTCGACGTCCTCGGTCGCCACCCGTGCGAAACCGCCGCCCGAACCGAGCTGGACATAGCGCAGCAGCTCCTCGACCGCGCCGGGGACCAGGTCGGGGTGCGCGCGCAGCAACTCCCACCGATCCGGTTGCGTGAGCAGCAGATACGTGAAGTTGGCGAGCTGGTTGGCGGTGGTCTCGTGCCCCGCCACCAGCAGGCCGATGCCGAGGTTGACCAGTTCCGATTCGCTGAGCCGGTCCTCGTCGTCGCGGGCGGCGACCAGCGCGCCCAGCAGATCGTCGGTGGGCCGTTCGCGCCGCTCGCTCACCAATTCGCCGAGATAGCGCTCCAATTCGGCCCGGCCCGCGTCGATCTGCTCGCGGGTGTAGGCGGTGGTGGACAGGACGGTGTCGGAGAAGTCGCGGAAGCGGTGTTGATCCTCGGTCGGCACCCCGAGCATCTCGCAGATCACCGTGACCGGCAGCGGTAAGGCGAAGCGCGCCACCAGATCCGCGGGCGCGCCGTCACGTTCCATCGCGTCCAGCAGCCCGTCCACGATCTCGCGGACGTGCGGGCGCAGCGCGGCGACCCGGCGGCCGGTGAACGCCTTGGCGACCAGTTTGCGCAACCGGGTGTGCTGCGGCGGATCCATGCTCAGCAGCGAATCGGGCCGCGACGGCGCGGGCGACATGCGCGGAATATCCTCGCGCCCAACGGTTTTCGCGCGGCTGAAGCGCGGATCGGCGAGCACCTGCTTGACGTCGTCGTAGCGGGTGACCAGCCAGCCCTCCCCGCCGTAGGGCAGGCGCACCCGGGTGACGGGTTCCTTCCGGCGCAAAATCGCGTAATTCGGATCGATGTCGAGGCGGACTGGTTCGCCGAAGGGGTAGTGGCGCGCTTCGGTGTTCACGGTCATGGGGTCTCCCTACCCGAGGCCGACAGCATGTAAGCGATCGCTTACATCAATGTAGGCTCGGTCACACCGGCCCGTCAACGCGTCGAAAGCCCTTATCCGGGCGGGAAATTCGGGTCCAGTCCGGGCAGCAGCACCCGCGCGGCGCGCAGCACATGCCGGGCAACGTCGGCGGGATCGGCCGCGGCCAGCGGTTCCCGGTGATGCACCGACCGCATCAGCGCGATGCCCAGCAACCACGCCAGCACCAGATCCGCGCGCAGTTCGCCGTCGGGCCCGTCGGTCAGCCCGGACAGCGCGGCCACGTACTCGTCACCCAGTTCCCGCCGGATCGCCTCGGTCCCCTCGTCGTGCCCGCTCGACCGCAGCGCCGCCTGCAACCACGGCCCGGGCGATTCGGCCTCGCCCGACTCCAACATGCGACTCAGCAACCGCCCGACCAGCCCCGCCGCCTCCCCCTCGGCGAGCACCCGCCGCCCGCGATCGGCGATCGACGCCCGGAACAGCTCCTCCTTGCTCCCGAAATACCGAAAGAGCAGCGCCTGATTCACCCCCGCCCGCCCCGCGATCTCCCGCACGGTAGCCCGCTCGAACCCCCGCTCCGCGAACAACTCTCGCGCCGCCGCGAGAATCACCCCCCGCGTCACCGCCGCATCCCGCCGCCGCCCCGCGTCCCCGACCATCCACTCCTCCACCGCCGACTCCTGCCCAGCAGCGTAGGGGTTGCGTCAGTCCCGTTCGCCGAATATCCACGGCACGAGCACCAGCAGCCAGCCGTCCGGATCGGCGAAGAGGACCGCGCCGTTGCGGGGCCAGTACGGATTGGCCGCGGGCACCGGTTGGTGGCCGTGCGCGGTGAGCCGCGCGACCACCGCGGCGAGCGCCTCGGGGCCGTCCAGGTAGAGCACGAGCTGATTCTCCGGATGCGGTTCGGGGATCACCGGCGGCGTGCCGTGCCGGGTGAGCTCCAGGTGCACGGCATTGCCCGGCAGACCGAACACGATGCCGTCGTAGCCGTCGTGATCGCGCCACCGCGCCAGCACCGGCAGGCCGAGCACCTCGCCGTAGAAGGCCACGGCCGCATCGTAATTCGCCGTCGGCCGGGCGAAGCGGACCGCGCCGACCCGGAGCCCGTCGGGCCACATCGGTTACGCCGCGGCCGGTTCGGAGTCGTCGGCGAACTGGGTTCGGTACAGCTCGTGGTAGCGGCCGTCGGCGGCCAGGAGTTCGGCGTGGGTGCCGCGTTCGATGATGTGGCCGTCCTCGATGACCAGGATCTGGTCGGCGTTGCGGACGGTGGACAATCGGTGCGCGATGACCAGGGCCGTGCGGCCGTCGAGGGCCTCGGCCAGCGCCTCCTGGACCGCGGCCTCGGAGGTGGAGTCGAGCGAGGCGGTGGCCTCGTCGAGAATGACCACGCGCGGTTGTTTGAGCAGCAGGCGGGCGATGGTGAGGCGCTGGCGTTCGCCGCCGGAGAGGCGGTAGCCCCGCTCGCCGACCATGGTGTCCAGGCCGTCGGGCAGCGACGCGATCAGGTCGCGCAGGCGGGCGCGGCGCAGCGCGTCCCACAGGTCGGCCTCGGTGGCGTCGGGGCGGGCCAGCAGCAGATTCGCGCGAATGGTGTCGTGGAACAGGTGCCCGTCCTGGGTGACCAGGCCGACCGTGTCCTGGATGGAACGACCGGTCAGCTCGCGCACGTCCACCCCGGCCAGCCGGACCGCCCCGGAGTCCACGTCGTAGAGCCGCGAAACCAGTTGCGCGATGGTCGATTTGCCCGCACCGGACGAGCCGACCAGCGCGATCATCTGCCCGGGTTCGGCGCGCAGCGAAATGCCGTGCAGCACCTCGACCCCGCCGCGCGCGTCCAGGGTGGCGACGTCCTCGAGCGAGGCCAGCGACACCTTGTCCGCCGCCGGATAGCCGAAGCGCACCTCGTCGAACTCCACCGAAACCGGCCCGGCCGGAACGGGTTTCGCGTCGGGCGCATCCTCGATGAGCGGCTTCAGATCCAGGATCTCGAAGACCCGCTCGAAACTCACCAGCGCCGACATGATGTCCACCCGCGCGCTCGCCAGCGCGGTCAGCGGCGTGTACAGCCGGGTGAGCAGCAGCGAAAGGGCCACCACCGCACCGGCGTCCAGCTCACCGCGCAGCGCGTACCAGCCGCCGAGACCGTAGACCAGGGCGACCGCCAGCGCCGACACCAGCGTCAGCGCGGTCACGAACACCGTCTGCAACATGGCCGTGCGCACCCCGATATCGCGCACCCGTCCCGCGCGCAGCGCGAACTCCGCGGACTCCTGCCGCGGGCGGCCGAACAGCTTGACCAGCGTGGCCCCCGGCGCGGAGAAGCGCTCGGTCATCTGGGTGCTCATCGCCGCGTTGAGTTGCGCCGCCTCGCGCTGGATTCCGGCGATGCGGATGCCCATCCGCCGCGCGGGCAGCATGAACAGCGGCAGCAGCACCAGCGACAGCAGCGTGATCTGCCAGGACAGCCCGATCATCACCACCAGCGTGAGCAGCAGCGTGACGATATTGGTGACCACCCCCGAGAGCGTGGTGCTGAACGCGCGCTGCGCGCCGATGACGTCGTTGTTGAGGCGGCTCACCAGGGCGCCGGTGCGGGTGCGGGTGAAGAAGGCGACCGGCATCTTCTGCACGTGGTCGAACACGGCCGTGCGCAGATCGAGAATGAGCCCCTCGCCGATGCGCGCGGACAGCCACCGGATGAGGATGCCCAGCGCGGCGTCGGCCACCGCGACCAGGCCGATGATCACGGCCAGCCGGACCACCGTCGACGGCTCGGCATGTCCGACGATCCGGTCGACGACCCGCCCGGCCAGCACCGGATTGGCCACCGCCAGCAGCGCGGACAACACGCTGAACAGCAGGAAGCCGATCAGCGGCAGCCGATGCGGCCGCGCGAACCGCAGCATCCGGGCCGCCGTCTCGCGGCTGAATCCGCGCCGCTCCTGGGGCGCGTTCGCCTGCCGATACAGCTGACTCCACGCCACCGATTCGATGCTCATCCGCCCGCTCCTTCCGCTCCCGGACATTCAACCCCGGGCCACCGACACTAAGACCTCAACAATGGTTGAGAGCAAGACTTCCCGGCCCGCCCGTCGTTCGCCGAGGGCGAAAGGCGAGCGTCGTAGAGTCGATCTCGTGCAAGCCATTCGATTCGAACGTTTCGGCGGACCCGAGGTACTGGAACTGGTCGAGGCGCCCGTGCCCGACCCCACCGGGGAGCAGGTGCGGGTCGCGGTGCGCGCGGCCGGGGTGAATCCGGCGGACTGGAAACGCCGGGAGGGCCTGTTCGGTCCGCTCGAGTTCCCGGCCGGGGCGGGCCTCGAGATCGCGGGCGTCGTGGACGCCGTCGGCCCCGACGCCCGCTGGCGGGTCGGGGACGAGGTGATCGGCTGGGCCGTCAGCGGCGGCTACGCCGAGTACACCCTGGCCACCCAGCTGGCCGCCAAGCCCGCCGCCTTGTCCTTCCCCGACGCCGTGGCGATCCCCGTCGCCGCCAACACCGCCTCCGGCGCCCTCGACGCCCTGAAGCTGACCTCCGGCGAAACGCTGCTCGTCAACGGCGCCTCCGGCGCGGTCGGCGCGATCGCCGTCCAACTCGCGCGCTCGGCGGGCGCCCGGGTGCTGGGCACCGCGTCGGCGGCCAATCAGGACGTGCTGCGGGAACTCGGCGCGACGCCGACCACCTACGGCGACGGCGTGGCCGACCGCGTGCGCGCCCTGGCCCCCGACGGCGTGGACGCGATCCTCGACTGCGCGGGCCACGGATTCCTCGATGCCGCAATCGAATTGCGCGGCGGCACCGACCGCATCGTCACCATCGCCGACACCGCCGCGAGCGACAAGGGCGTCGCCTTCTTCTCCCGCGGCGGCAAGGCCGATCTCGCGGCCGTCGACCGAGTGGCCCGCCTGGTCGCCGACGGCGAATACCGCCTCCCCGGCGCCCCTCGCGTCTTCCCCCTCGCCGAGGCCGCCGCCGCCCAGGAGGAGAGACGCACCGGCCACGGGCTCGGCAAGATCGTGCTGACCGTCGACTGACCGTCCCCCGCGCGCCCGTCGACCGATCGTGGCCGTGCCGCCCCGCCACGAGGGTCGGCCTAGGGTGAGGGCATGAGCGATTCGTGGGTGCGGGGGTTGCGGGCCGCTCTCGACGGGGAGGTGGACGCCGATGAGCGGCGGCGGGCCGAGTACTCCTCCGACGCCTCCAACTATCGGGTGCGTCCGGCCGCGGTCGTCTTTCCGCGCGGGGAGGGCGATGTCGCGACCGCGCTGGAATTCGCGCGGGCCGAGGGGCTGCCCGTCACGGCTCGGGGAGCGGGCACCTCGGTGGCGGGCAATGCCGTGGGCAGCGGGCTCGTGCTCGACTTCAGCCGTCATCTGAACGATGTGCTCGAGATCGACCCCGGAAACCGTTGCGCGCGAGTGCGTCCCGGGTTGGTGCTGGCGGAGCTGCAACGGGCGGCCGCCCCGCACGGCCTGCGCTTCGGGCCCGACCCGTCCACCCAGAACCGCTGCACGCTGGGCGGCATGATCGGCAACAACGCCTGCGGCCCGCGCGCGGTGGCCTGGGGCCGCACCTCCGACACCGTGCGCGCGGTGCGCGTGCTCGACGGCACGGGCGCCGAACGCCGCCTGGGCAACGATCCGGCCGCGGTGCCCGGCCTGCCCGAATTCATCCGCCGCCACCTCGCCCTCATCCGCACCGACCTGGGCCGCTTCGAGCGGCAGGCGTCCGGCTACGGGCTGGAACATCTGCTGCCCGAACGGGGTTCGGCGGTGGCCCGCGCCTTCGTGGGCACCGAGGGCACCTGCGGGCTGCTGCTGGAGGCGACGGTGAATCTGGTGCCGCTGCCCGCCGCCACCCTGCTGGTCGTGCTCGGCTATCCCGATATGCCCACGGCCGCCGACGATATCGCCGCGGTCATGACGGCCCGGCCGATCGCGGTGGAGGGCATCGATGCCCGCCTGGTCGACGTGGTGCGCGCGCATCGGGGCGCGGTGCCCGAACTGCCCCGGGGCGGCGGCTGGCTGTTCGTCGAGATCGCCGCCGACAGCGCCGAACTCGCCCGCGAACTCGCGCTCGGCCTGTGCGCGACGGCGCACGCCCTGGACACCCGCATCGTGGCCGACCCGGCGGAGGCCGCCCGGCTGTGGCGCATCCGGGCCGACGGCGCGGGCCTGGCGGGCCGCACGCCCGCGGGGCATCCGGCCTGGCCCGGCTGGGAGGACGCCGCCGTGCCGCCCGAGCGACTGGGCGCGTATCTGCGCGAGTTCGACGCCCTCCTGCGCGCGCACGGGGTGGACGGACTGCTCTACGGGCATCTGGGCGACGGCTGTATCCATGTGCGCCTCGATCTGCCGATCGCCGACGCGCCGGACCGGTTCCGCGCCTTCCTCGAGGACGCCGCGGATCTGGTTGTGGCCCACGGTGGTTCGCTGTCGGGTGAGCACGGCGACGGCCGGGCCCGCTCGGAACTGTTGGCGCGCATGTACTCTCCGGCGGTCCTGACCGCGTTCGAGGAGTTCAAGGGCCTGTTCGATCCCGACGACGTGCTCAATCCGGGAATCGCGGTGCGCCCGCGCCCGATCGACGCCGATCTGCGGCTGGCGGGCATCCGGCCGACCCCGCCCGCCGACGGTTTCGCCTTCCCCGCCGACGGGGACATCGGTACCGCCGTGCACCGCTGCGTGGGAATCGGCAAGTGCCGCGCCGACACTCGCGCGACGGGCGGATTCATGTGCCCGTCCTATCTGGCCACCGGCGACGAGAAGGACAGCACCCGCGGCCGCGCCCGGGTGCTGCAAGAGGTGGTCCGCGGCGACCTCGACTGGCGCTCGCCGGGCGTGGCCGAATCGCTGGACCTGTGCCTGTCCTGCAAGGCGTGCGCGTCGGACTGCCCGGCCGGTGTCGATATGGCCACCTACAAGGCCGAGACCCTGCACCGGCGCTACCGCGGCCGGATACGTCCTCGCGACCACTACACCCTCGGGCAACTGCCCCGCTGGCTGGGCGCGGCGACGCGAATGCCGCGTCTGGTCAACGCCTTCGGAGCCAGCGGACCGCTGCGCCGACTGGGCCTGCGCGCCGCGGGCATGGATCCGCGCCGCGAGATCCCGATGCTGGCGCGGGAGAGTTTCCGCGCGCAGTGGCGACGGCGGCGCCCCGGGGCGGCGCGCGGCACGCCGGTGCTGCTGTGGATCGATACGTTCACCGACGCCTTCGCGCCCGAGATCGCCTGGGCGGCGGTCGAACTCATCGAATCCCTGGGGTACGGCGTCCGCATTCCCGAACATCGGGTGTGCTGCGGCCTCACGCGGATCAGCACCGGTCAGCTCACCGGCGCGCGAAAGAGTTTGCGCGCCACGGTCGCCGCGCTCGACGAGCACGTCGCCGCGGGCGGCACGGTCGTCGGACTGGAACCGTCCTGCACCGCCGTGCTGCGCGCGGAACTACCCGACCTGCTCGCCGACGATCCGCGCGCCGCGGCCACCGCGCGCGCCGTGCGCACGCTGGCGGAATTCCTCGCCGCGCAGCCGGACTGGTCGCCGCCCGATCGCGGCGGCGATCGCGTGGTGGTGCAACCGCATTGCCATCAGCACGCCGTCCTCGGCTTCGACGCCGACCGCCGCATTCTCCGGCAGTCCGGTGCCGAGGTGACCGAAATCACCGGATGCTGTGGACTTGCTGGCAATTTCGGGATGCAGTCCGGCCATTACGACATTTCGGTCGCGGTCGCGGAAAACGGTCTGCTGCCCGCACTCCGCGCGGCCGGACCCGACGCCCGTTTCCTGGCGGACGGATTCTCCTGCCGCACCCAGGCCGACCAGCTGGCCGACCGGAGCGGGCGGCATCTGGCCCAGTTCCTGCTGGGCCGGTGAGGTCGGGAACGGCTCAGCTGCCGAACGGCAGGGTGCCCGGGGGGATCTGGTAGCCCGAGCTGCCCGCGAAGACGCCACCCAGCGCGCTGAGCAGCCAGTTCAACAGATTGGTGACCATTCGAAACCTCCCGGATAAGGATGCCGGTCAATTGCCGGTAATGATGTGGATCGACAGAAGAATCGCGGTGTGGGAATGTTCCGTTACGCCGGACGCGCCCGAATCGGGTGTGATCCATTCCCCATTGCCGTGTCCGCGCCGCGAGGCATAATTCCCCGGTGAGGTTCGGGACCGCGGAGGCGCAGCGCACGGTGACCGCGGACCGCCCGATCGACCTGGCCCACACCGTGGCTCCGCTGCGGCGCGGTAGCGGCGATCCCTGTCATCGGGTGACGCCCGACGGCGCGCACTGGCGGGCCGCCCGCCTGCCGAGCGGCCCGGTGACCTACCGGCTCGCCCAGTCCGGCCCGCGCGGTGTCGAGGCCCGCGCGTGGGGTCCGGGCGCCGCGGAATTCCTCGACCGCCTCCCTCACATGCTGTGCCTGGACGAGGATGTCACCGATTTCGCGCCCGACCATCCCAAGATCGCCGAGGCCCATCGCCGCTTCCCCGGCCTGCGCATGCTCCGCACCGGACTGGTCTTCGAGGCCCTGGTCCCCGCGATCCTCGAACAGCGCGTCCACACCGTCTCCGCCCGCGCCTCCTGGCGAAAACTGGTGTGGCGCTTCGGCGATCCGGCCCCCGGCCCCACCCCCGTCCCGCTGCGCGTCCCCCCGGCCGCCGAGACCTGGCGCCACATCCCCTCCTGGACCTATCACCGCGCGAATGTCGACCCGCAACGGTCCCGCACCATCGTGCTGGCCGCCCGCATCGCCGACAAACTCGAACAGGCCGCCGACCTCCCCCATCCCGAGGCCGCCGCCCGCCTGCGCACCATCCCCGGCATCGGCGTCTGGACCGCCGCCGAGGTCGCCCAGCGCGCCTTCGGCGACCCCGACGCCCTCTCGGTGGGCGACTACCACCTCGCGGCCACAGTCGGCTGGACCCTCCTCGGCCACCCCATCGACGACCCCACCATGATCACCTACCTCGAACCCCTACGCCCCCACCGCTACCGAGCCATCCGCCTCCTCGAAATCTCCGGCCAGGCCCACAAACCCAAATTCGCCCCCCGCACCCCCCTGGTAGACCACTCCCAAATCTGACCCACCCCAGCCGCACCCTTTGTTCGAATCCGCACCCCTTCCAGCCCCCCACAACGGGTGCGGATCCGAACAAGGGGTGCGGCTGGGGCTGGTTCAGGGGTGGGCGGCACGCTCGGCGGCGGCGCGGGCGCGGTGCAGGGCGTCGGGAACGGGGGTGCGGCCGAGGAACATCTCGGCGAGGATCGGCTCGATCGCCTTCAGTGCGGCGGGGAAGCCGGGGCCGCCGCCGGAGGCGATGCGCGGGCCGGTGAGGACGTCGAAGAACGGGCGCACATCGATGCCCTTGCGGGACCAGTACTCTCGATAGATCGGCTGATCGGCCAGCACCGCGGGCACCGTTGTGCCGTTCTCCCCCACGAACCGATTCCCCTCCGCGCTCCCCAGCCAGGCCAGCACCCGCCGCACCGCGTCCGGATGCCGCGTCGCCGCGTTGCCCGCCACCCCGATCGCGTTGTTCGTGCTCACCCGCCCCGCCGGACCGCTGGGCAGCATCGCCACGCCCCACCCGAACCGCGCCTGCTCCGCGATCTGCGCCAGATTGAACGTCCCCGACTGGAACAACGCCATCTTCCCTTGCAGGAAGGCCGTTTTCGCGAAGTCCCCGCTCCCGTTCGTATCCGCCGCCGACGGCGCCAGCCCCTGCGCGATCAGCCCGCGCAGATACGAGAACGCCACCACCCCGGGCGGCTCGTCGAACACGAACCGCTCCCCGTCCTGGAACCGCCCACCCGCCGACCCCAGATACGGCAGTTCGAGGGACTGGAAATCACCCCCGGCGTTGTACGCGTACGGCGCGACCGCCGCGAGCCGCCGCAACAACCCCGTGAACTCGTCCCCGTCCCCCGAACCCCAACGCGCCGAACCCACCTCACCCGGATCCACCCCCGCCGCCGCCAGCAGGTCCCGGTTGTAGAACACCGCCGTCCCCCCGTCCACGAATTGCGGTACCGCCCACAGCCTCCCGCCCCGCGTGTACTGCGCGACCGCCGACGGATCCCACCCCGCCGCGTCCCCGATCGACCCGTCGATCGGAACCAGCCGCCCGGCGTCCGCGTAATCCTCGAACGCATTGGTCCAGAACAGGTCGTCCGCCGTCCCACCCGCCACGTCCAGCCGCAGCTTCTGCGGATACGACGCCCACGGCACCACCGTGACCTCCACCCGCACATCGGGATTCGCCCGCTCGAACGCCGCCAGCGAATCCCGGTACACCGGAACGAAACTCGCGTCCCAGATCCGCATCCGCAGCACCGTCCGCCCGGCCGAATCGCCGCCCCGCCCCAGCCACAACGCCGCCGCCACCAGCACGACGGCCGTCAACGCGATCCCCAGCACGGCTCGGGTGGAGGTCTTCACTTCAGCCCCGTCCACGAGATCGACCGCAGCACCTGCCGCTGGAACACCAGGAACAACACCACCAACGGCGCGATGGCCAGCGTCGTCGCCGCCAGCACCAGCGTCCACCGCGCGTCGTACTCGGTCCGCAGATTCGCCGTCGCCACCGTCAGCACCTGCCACGTCCGCCCACTACTGGCCACCAGCGGCCACATGAAGTTGTTCCACTGCGACACCACGGTGATCACGGCCAGCGTCGCCAGCACCGGCCTGCTCATCGGAACCACCACGTGCACAATGACATCCAGCGTGGACGCCCCGTCCACCCGCGCGGCCCCGATCAGCTCCGCCGGAATCCCGCGAAAGAACTGCCGCAGCAGGAAGATCGCGTACGGCGAGCCGAACACGAACGGCAACACCAACGCCCAGAACGTATTCAGTAGCCCCAGCCGCGCGAACATCAGATACAACGGAATCAACGTCACCATCGGCGGCACCATCATCGTCGCCAGATACATCCAGAACAGCGCCTCCCGCCCCGGAAACTCGGTGTGCGCGAACGCGTACGCCGCCAGCACCGAGAACACCAACTGCCCCAGCGTGATCAACGCCGTCATCACCGCCGTCACCGCCAGCGCCCGCCCCAACCCCTGGTCGAGCACGGTCCGGAAGTTGTCGCCGGTCACCGGATCCGGCCACGACAACGGCGATTCCGCCCCGAACTGCTCGGACGTCTTCACCGCCGTCAGCGCGCTCAACACCAGCGGCGCGACCGTCAGCACCGCCCCGATCGACAGCACCACATAGGCGATCGCCCCGCGCGCCAACTCAGTTCGCATCCGCCCGCTCCCGGAGGTATCGATGCTGCACGAGGGTGATCACGAACATCACCGCGAAGACCACCAGCGCCATCACCGCCGCCCGCCCGGGCCGGGCCGCGTCGAACGCCTCGGTGAACATCCGCATCGCCACCACCTCGGTACGCCCGCCCGGCCCGCCCTTGGTGAGCGCGTACACCGTGTCGAAAGTCTGAAAGGCCGTGAGGGTTCCGGTGACGAGCACGAAGAACAGGGTGGGCCGCAGCAGCGGCAGCGTCAGCCACCACGTCCGCCGCCACCCGGTCGCCCCGTCGATCGCCCCCGCGTCGAAGATCTCCGCCGGAATCGCCCGCAGCCCCGCCACGAAGAACAACGCCACATAACCCACGTTCGCCCAGACGCTCACCGCCGCGACCGACGGCAATGCCAGCACCGGATCGGACAGCCACTCGATCCGCCGCCCCAGCAGCGCGTTCAGCGCCCCGTCGCTCGGCGCGAACAGCCACTGCCACACCACCCCGACCGCCACCGGCGCGCACATCCACGGCAGCGCGTACAGCACCCGCAACGCCGCCCCGCCCCGCCGCCGCGCCAGCGGCAGCGCGACCGCGAAACCCAGCGCGGTCTGCACCGGCACCACCAGCGCCGTCAGCGCGAGCGTCACCAGCAGCGCGTGCCCGAACTCGCCGTCGCCCAGCACCGACCGCCAGTTCCGTGATCCGGCGAAAGCCATGGGCCCCAACAAGTTCCAGCTGTGCAGACTGAGCCACGCCACCAGCGCGATCGGCAGCAGCAGGAAACCGCCGACACCGATCAGGCTCGGCAGCAACAACAGATAACTCGTCCCCGCCCGGCGCAGCCGACGATTCATGCTGAGCGACGCTACCGCCGTGCGCTCAGAGCTGGTCGGCGGCCTCGAGCAACAGCTGCCGCGAGCGTTCCGGCGTCTCGGCCTGGACCACGAGCCGTTCCATGACGACGCGGTAGAGCTCGAGGTCGGGCCGACGGTCCAGATACAGCGCACTGGTCAGCTGTTCCAGGTACACCACGTCGGGCACCTCGGGTTCGGCGAAGCGGAGCATGGTGAACGAACTGCCCGCCGCCGCATGGGCTCCCGCGTGGTAGGGGAGCACCTGCAGGATGATGTTGCGCCGCTCGGACATCTTCGCCAGATGCCGCAGCTGTTCGCGCAGGACCTCGCGGCCGCCGATCGGGCGGCGCAGCACGGCCTCGTCGAGCACCGCCCACAGCGACGGCGCCCCGGGCAGGTCGAGCACCTCCTGGCGTTTGCGCCGGAGCTCGACCCGCCGGGTGGCGGTCGCGTTGTCCATGCTGAGCGAGACCACCGCGCGGGCGTAGTCCTCGGTCTGCAACAGGCCCGGAATCAGTTGGCCCTCGAAGGTTCTGATGGTCTTCGCGGCGCTCTCCAGGCCGAGGTAGGTCTCGAACCAGGGCGGCAGCAGATCGGAGTACTGATGCCACCAGCCCGGCTGATTCGCCTTGCGCACCAGCTTCATGAACAGCGCCCGCTGCTCGGGATCGGTGACCCCGTACAACGTCAGCAGATCCTCGACGTCGCGCTTCTTGAAACCGGTGCGGCCCAACTCGAGTCGGCTGATCTTGACGTGCGAACCGCGGATGTGATCGCCCGCCGCCTCGCGCGTGATGCCGCGCTCCTGGCGCATCTTGCGCAGCTGCCCGCCGATGGCGATGCGCAGGGCCGTCGGTCCGCGGTCGGCGATGCGCGACTCGACCAGTTCGGTGCGGATCGGTTCTGGGATCATGAGGCCCTACTCCGATGTTCGGAAGATCATCCCTGGCGCGCTGTGCTCACGTTCGTAAACTCATCGCGCCGTACCAATCCTAACCCGCCGTCAATCCCGCGGCCCGCCCGCGACATAGATGACCTGGCCGGAGACGAAACCCGCCCCTTCGCTGACGAGGAACGACGCCGTGTGCGCGATGTCCTCGGGCCGTCCCACGCGCTGCACGGGAATCTGTGTGGCGGCGGCCTTCTGGAACTCCTCGAACGACACGCCGACCCGCTCGGCGGTCGCGGCGGTCATGTCGGTGACGATGAAACCGGGCGCGATCGCGTTGGCGGTCACCCCGAACTTGCCCAGTTCCAGCGCGAGGGTCTTGGTGAAGCCCTGCATCCCGGCCTTGGCCGCGGAGTAGTTCACCTGACCGCGATTGCCCAGCGCCGAGGTGCTCGACATGTTGACGATGCGCCCCCATTTCGCCTCGACCATGTACTTCTGCGTCGCCCGGGTGAGCAGGAACGCGCCGCGCAGATGGACGTTCATGACCGCGTCCCAGTCGTCGACGCTCATCCTGAACAGCAGGTTGTCGCGCAGGATCCCGGCGTTGTTGACGACCACGGTCGGCCCGCCCAGCTCCTCCTCGAGCCGCCGCACCGCGGCGGCCACCGACTCCTCGTCGGCGACGTCGGCGCCCAGCGCGAGGGCCGTTCCGCCCGCGGCGGTGATCGCCTCGACGGTGTCGGCGCAGGCCGCGGCGTCCAGATCGAGCACGCCCACGCGCAGGCCGTCGGCGGCGAGCCGCCGTGCGACGGCCGCCCCGATCCCGCGGGCCGCTCCGGATACGACTGCGACTCTGTCCACCATGGGTTCGCCTCTCTGCGATGGGTAGGTACGTCGGAACGTACCGAGCCTAATCGCCTACTCGACCCACAGCGTCCAGACGTTGCGCTCGCACACCAGCGCCCGGCCGTCCGCGGTGCGGGCGGTCTTGTCCGTGCTCGGAACGCATTTGGCGCCAACGGAATTCACCGCGGTGGACACCGCGTAGGGGCCGCTCCAGCGATAGCCGCTCCCGCCGCGCAGGCACAGCAGGGTGCTGCCGTCCGCGGCGGTGCCGATCAGCGCGGCCTGGGTCTCGGCGCAGGTCTCGCCCTTGGTGACCACGGTCGGGGTCAGCGTGGCGGAGGAGGTGGGCGCGGGGGCGGCGAAACTCGGGGGCGCGGCGGTGGTGGTGGGGGGCTGGCTCGCGACCGTCACGACCGTGGTCGCCACCGTGGTCGATGCGCCGCGCAGTTCGGGGCGGGGCAGCGTGAAACCGGACAGCACGATCACGCCCGCGAGCAGCATCACCTCCGCGACGCCGATCATCAAGGCGAACAGGGCCATCGCCCGCCCGCGCGGATGGCTGAAGGAGATGAGCCCGAACACGATGGCCACGGGGAACAGTCCCACCAGGGCGGCCACCAAAGCCACGATCGCGTAGGGATTGACGATGGGCGGCACCTCGACCCGGAGTCGTCCGGTGCGCCGTCGGGCCGGGGACTCCCAGCGCTCGTCCTCCCAGCGCTCCTCCTCGGGTTCGGCCGCCCGGCGGCGATTGCGCGCCGCCTCCCAGCGATCCTCGTCGGGTTCCACCACCGGCCACCGCTCCTCGTCGACCTCCGGCCAGCGTTCGATCTCCGAAGACTGCTTTCTGGCCATGCGGTTCCTCTCACATCACTCGTGCAGGAACCTCGACGAACGTACCCGCCCCGATAACGAAGAGGATAAGGGGCCCAGCGATGCCCGCAACCCCTTCGTTCCGGAGCGGGTTATTCGATCTTGTCGGCGGGAGCTACCGGTCCCAACTCACCGGATTTTCACCGAGCAGCACGATCCGCAGATGTAGCAACCATCCGGCACTCCAGATCAGAAAGCGATCGTATCGATTCAGCGCGGTGCGCGAACGCGGCTGGCGAACCGCGGGCCGCGCGGCGTGGCGGGCGGGACCGGAGCGGGTCGGATAGAGCGGGCGCGGGCCGCGGCCGTGGGTGCGGGCGTGTCGCCCGCCCGCGTGCCGCTGCCGGGCGGCGTGCCGTCCCGCGCGCGGCGCGGTCACGGCAGCGCCCGTTCGTCGAGGACGCAGCGGCCTTCCTCCACCAGGACCGCGCGGGCGCGGCGGCGCACCTTGCAGGTGTCGACCGCGCACTCCAGATGCAGTTGCATTGCGGCATGGGCCTGTTCGACGGTCATGACGCCCGGATCGGCGCCGCAGCGCAGCAGCGCGGCCACGGGTGTGTGCAGGTTGGTCAGCTGCATGCCGCCACCTCCGTCCGCGAGCCGAAACCGGTTGGGGCAAAGCGCAGTACTGCCATGACTCCTCGTTCCTGCGACGGATCCTGAACGCGCCCGGAGGGTTCAGGAGTGCGAAGGGACCGAGCGTCTTACTGCTCCGGGCACACTCCTAGCATCCCTCAGCCGACCCGCCGGTGGGTGGATTTTCGGCAGATCCGGGAGGATTTGCGGCAAATTCTCAGCAGCGGTCGGTTCGGCGAGGAATGTCCGAAACCCGCTGTGCGCACGGAGATTACGACTCGACGGCTGTTTCGCAACGAAGCGATGTTTGCGGACGTAACGGACGGGTACTCCATTGTTCGTGGACCGTGGGTTGAGAAACACCTCTCCCCGGGACCGCAAGCTGCTACCCGGTGATTGGGTCGAACGACTGATCGTAGGTTTGCTGTTCGCGGTATCTGCGGCAGGTGTATATGTACTGACCGGAGCCGTTCTGTCGTCGCTGCTGTTCGGGATGCTGGTCGCGGTGGTCGCGGTCGGTGTGGTGTCGATGCTCTGACGAAATCGAGCGGCAGGGGTGAGAACCCCTGCCGCTCAATTGTTTCCGGATCGGCGCGTCAGCGCCGGAACAATTTGTTGCCCAGCCAGACGATGGGATCGTACCGGCGATCGACGACGCGCTCCTTCAGCGGGATCAAGGCGTTGTCGGTGATCTTGATGTGCTCGGGGCAGACCTCGGTGCAGCATTTGGTGATGTTGCAGTAGCCGAGCCCGAACTCCTCCTGGGCCATCTCGCGGCGGTCGGCGACATCGAGCGGATGCATCTCGAGTTCGGCCACGCGCATGAGGTAGCGCGGCCCGGCAAAGGCGTTCTTGTTGTCCTCGTGATCGCGCACCACGTGACAGGTGTTCTGGCACAGGAAGCATTCGATGCATTTGCGGAACTCCTGGGAGCGCTCCACATCCTGCTGCTTCATCCGGTAGTCGCCGGGCTTCAGATCCGCGGGCGGCGTGAAAGACGGGATCTCCCGGGCCTTCTCGTAGTTGAACGACACATCGGTCACCAGATCCCGCACGACCGGGAACGTGCGCATCGGTGTCACAGTGACGATTTCGTCCTGAGTGAAGGTCGACATCCGCGTCATGCACAGCAGGCGCGGGCGGCCGTTCACCTCCGCCGAACACGAACCGCACTTACCGGCCTTGCAGTTCCAGCGCACGGCCAGGTCCGGGGCCTGGGTGGCCTGCAACCGGTGAATGATGTCGAGGACGACCTCGCCCTCGTTCACCTCGACGGTGTAGTCCTGCAGCGCGCCACCCTCGTCGTCGCCGCGCCAGACCCGGAATCGGGCGTCGTAACCCATTGCTACGCATCCCCTTTCGCGGCAGCGGCCGGATGTCCGGCGAGTTCTGCCGAGGAGTAATACTTTTCGAGCTCGCCCAGTTCGAACAGGGCGAGCAGGTCGGCGCGCATGGGCACCTGATCCTGCGGCGTGACGGTCACGGCGGGCACGGTCTGGCCCACCCCGTCCGGATCCATGCGGCACACCAGCAGCTTGTTGCGCCACTGCGGATCCATCTGCGGGTGGTCGTCGCGGGTGTGTCCGCCGCGGCTCTCGGTGCGCAGCAGCGCCGCCTGCGCGACACACTCGCTGACCAGCAACATGTTCCGCAGGTCCAGGGCCAGATGCCAGCCCGGGTTGAACTGCCGATGCCCCTCGACGGTCACGTGGTCGAACCGCTCGCGCAGTTCGGCCAGCCGCTCGATGGCCTGCTTCAGTTCGTGTTCCTTGCGGATGATGCCGACCAGATCGTTCATCGCCTGCTGCAGATCGGTGTGCAGCGTGTAGGGGTTCTCCCCGGTGCCCTCGGCGGGCGGATCGAACGGCGCCAGCGCGGTTTTCGCGGCGTCGGCGATATCGTCGTCGGCGATGGCGGGCCGCCCGTCGCCCAGTTCCTCGACGTAGGAGGCCGCGCCCAGACCCGCCCGGCGCCCGAACACCAGCAGATCCGACAGCGAGTTGCCGCCCAGCCGGTTGGAACCGTGCATACCGCCGGAACACTCACCGGCGGCGAACAATCCGGGCACGGTCGCCGCGCCGGTGTCGGGATCGACCTCGATGCCGCCCATCACGTAGTGACAGGTCGGCCCGACCTCCATCGGCTCCTTGGTGATGTCGACGTCGGCGAGTTCCTTGAACTGATGCTGCATCGACGGCAGGCGGCGCAGGATCTCCGCCGCGGGCAACCGCGAGGCGATGTCCAGGTACACCCCGCCGTGCGGGGTGCCACGACCCGCCTTGACCTCCTCGTTGATCGCGCGGGCCACCTCGTCGCGGGGGAGCAGGTCCGGGGTGCGGCGCGCGGAGTCGTTGTCGCGCAACCACTGATCGGCCTCCTCCTCGGTCTCGGCGTACTGACCCTTGAAGACCGCGGGGATGTAGTCGAACATGAACCGCTTGCCGTCGCTGTTCTTCAGCACGCCGCCGTCGCCGCGCACGCCCTCGGTCACGAGGATGCCCTTGACGCTGGGCGGCCAGACCATGCCGGTCGGATGGAACTGCAGGAACTCCATGTTGATCAGCGTCGCCCCGGCCCGCAGCGCCAGCGCGTGTCCGTCGCCGGTGTACTCCCAGGAGTTCGAGGTGACCTTGTAGGACTTGCCGACCCCGCCCGTCGCGAGCACCACCGCGGGGGTCTCGAACAGGATGAAACGGCCCGACTCGCGCCAATATCCGAACGCTCCGGCGATCCTGCCGTCGGTCTTCAGCAGATCGGTGATCGTGCACTCGGCGAAAACCTTGATGCGCGACTCGTAGTCGCCGGTCGCCGCGAAGTCCTCCTGTTGCAGCGAGACGATCTTCTGCTGCATGGTCCGGATGATCTCGAGGCCGGTGCGGTCGCCGACGTGCGCGAGGCGCGGATAGGTGTGGCCGCCGAAGTTGCGCTGGCTGATCCGGCCGTCCGGGGTCCGATCGAACAGCGCCCCATAGGTTTCCAGCTCCCACACCCGATCCGGCGCCTCCTGGGCGTGCAGTTCGGCCATGCGCCAGTTGTTGAGGAACTTGCCGCCCCGCATGGTGTCCTTGAAATGGGTCTGCCAGTTGTCCTTCTCGTTGGCATTGCCCATGGACGCCGCGCAGCCGCCCTCGGCCATCACGGTGTGCGCCTTGCCGAACAGCGACTTGCACACCACCGCGACCGACAGACCGTGCTCGCGGGCCTCGATCACCGCGCGCAATCCGGCGCCACCGGCCCCGATCACGACGACGTCGTACTTGTGCCGCTCGACTTCAGGCATGGAACCGAATACTCCTTAGTTGACGAATCGCAGATCCGAGATGGTGTGGCTGGCGACCAACATGACGTAGAAGTCGGTGAGCACCAGCGTGCCCAGGGTCGTCCAGGCCAGCAGCATGTGCCGGGTGTTGAGCTTGGAGACCTGGGTCCAGAACCAGTAGCGGACCGGATGCGCGGAGAAGTGCTTGAGCCGCCCGCCCGCGATGTGGCGGCACGAGTGGCACGACAGCGTGTAGACCCACAGCAGGATGACGTTCACCCAGAGCACGAGATTGCCCAGGCCGAAACCGAATCCGCCGTCCTCGCCGTGGAACGCCTTGATCGCGTCGTAGGTGTTGACCACCGACACCACGACCGCGACGTAGAAGAAGTAGCGGTGCGCGTTCTGGATGATCAGCGGAAGCCGGGTCTCCCCGGTGTATTTCGCGTGCGGTTCGGCGACCGCGCAGGCCGGGGGCGAGAACCAGACCGCGCGGTAGTAGGCCTTGCGGTAGTAGTAGCAGGTCAACCGGAACAGCAGCAGGAACGGCAACACCAGGAATCCCAACGGGATCCACATCGGCAGCGCGCCCACCCAGTGGCCGAAGTGGCTCGAGCCGTCGGCGCACGAGGTGCTCACGCACGGCGAGTAGAAGGGCGTCAGGTAGTGGTACCGGTCGTCCCAATACGCCGTGCGCACAAAGGCTCTGATGGTGGCGTAGACGATGAATGCCGCCAGGCCCAGCACGGTGACCAGCGGTGGGATCCACCAGCGATCGGTGCGCAGTGTTCGCGGCGAGATGGCCGCTCGGCCTTTGCTGAATACTCCCGTGCCCGGTTCGGGGGCGCGTGTGGGTGCGCTCACTGCAGGATGCCTCGCTGATCTACCCCGTGGAACGTCATCGTTACCTCCGGCATCGAATGTGATGCCGAGCACCATACGACAACCGGGCTATGACGTGTGACGGGTCCCGGAAATATCGACCCGCCTCGAGTCATATGATTTGCGCCACATTTTCTGATCTTGCGGGCGCGCGGTCCGGGGTAGTGAACCGTAAGCAACACGCACGAATTGTGCTGTACTACAAGGCATTTCGGACAGTGGGGACAATCGGGGCCGGTTCCGGCCCGATTGTCCCGCCACTTGTCAGCAACGCCGCCCGACGCGGGCGGGCCTCCCTACTTGGTGCGCGGGCGGGAGTGGAAGCCGAGGCCCTCGTCCTGGGCGCCCATCCACGCGGCCTCGTCCGATTTGGCGTCGGGGACGTAGATGACGTCCTGGGCGCGCCGGTCGGCGACCTCCGGCGGCGGCGACTGCTCGAAGTCCTCGGCATCGATGGCGAGCCGCTCGAGGTCGTTCTCCAGGCGGCGGACGGTGTTGGCGTCTCCGTAGTGGGAGCGCAGCGCGCCGATGCAGTGCCGGAGCTGGCCCACCGCGAAGCGCAGTTCGGCAATCTCGCTACGGGTCATGGAATCCTCCTCGAACCGTGTGATCGACCACACAAGGTGATCTTTAACACAGTACGCGAAGATCGCGGATTCGGCCGTAGCAAAAGGCTGTGAAAAACCCTCAACCCGCGGCGGCCAACGCTGTGGTCGGTCCGGTGACGCTGCCCAGCGCCCGCTCCACGAGCGCCGAGACGGCCGCGGCGACCTCCGCGGTCCGCTCGCCGATGACGCTGTGACCAGCGCCGTCGAGGCGGACCAGCTCCGCGCCCGCCAGCTGCGAGGCGAGCACCACCGAATGCGCGAACGGGATCATCACGTCGGCCGATCCGGCCAGTACGAGGGCGGGCAGATCGCTCAGCAGGCGCAGCGTAGGGGTCTCGTCGAAGCGCATCAGCGAGTCCAGGAACGACGCCATGGTCAGCAGCGGGGTGTCGTTGAGGACGGCGGTCGCGACGGCGGTCAGGCGCGGTCCGGCCCGGCGGGCGCCGCAGGCCGCCTCCCGCATCATGGGTTCGAGGATGCGGCCGCCGAGGCGCTTGGAGGCCAGCATCATCCGGGGCGCGCGCCGCACGGCCAGACGCAGCGAGCCGACCGTGTGCCGGTTCAGGAAGCGGGCCGGGCCGAGCGCGGTGAGCCCGCCCGCGGCCCCGGCGAGCAGCCCGATGCCCGCGATCCGCGTGCCGATGGCCTCGGGGAACAGCCGGGCGAAGGCCAGCACGACCATCGCGCCCATCGAATGTCCCACCAGCACAACGGGTCCCGTGGGAACGACGGTCCGCAGCACGGCGTCCAGATCGTGGCCGAGCTGGTCGATGGTGTAGGTCGCCGGATCCGCGGCGCCGGATTCGCCGTGCCCGCGATGGTCGTAGAAGACCATCCGGGTGTCGGCGCCCCAGTGCCCCAGCAACTCGTCGCGCAGCAGCGACCAGGATTCGGTGCGCAGGCAGTGGCCGTGCACGAACACCACGGTCAGCGGCGCGTCGGGGGAACCGAAGTCGCGCGCGACGATCGGGGTGCCGTCGTCGGCGGTGACGACGACGCGGCGGCCGTCGGGGGCGACGGTGCGAAGGGCGATGGGGGACATGACGTGCTCCTGGAGAGTCCGCTCTTGCCCGGATGTCGATGGGAGTTGCCGTCTCGTTAACCCCTCGAACCTGCTGTTATGCACACGTTGCCGAACCGGTGCCGGGGATAGACCGCGCGGTCGGGTCGGCTCTCGACAGTAATCTAGGTCTTTCTAGTCATTCGCGTAGATCTACTTAGAAACAGCAAGGCACGCCCTTCTGTCTTTGTATAGAGATATCTAGTGCCATCGCGAGAGAAGTGGATAAAATGAGGAGATCATCTAGGACCGAATCAGTCCTAGAGCGCTCCTACGGTCCTTCGTATGAGCACCGAGATCCGCCCCTTCCGCATCGAGATCCCCCGCGCCGACCTCGACGACCTGCACGACCGCCTCATCCGGACCCGCTGGTCCCGGTCCCTGCCCGGCGACGGCCGGGGCGTGCCGGTCGCGGAGGTGCGCGCGTGGGCCGAGTACTGGGCCACCGAATTCGATTGGGCCGCACAGCAGGACCGGCTGAACCGGTTTCCGCAGTACCTCACGGAGATCGACGGCCTCGACGTCCATTTCCTGCATGTCCGCTCCGCCGACCCCGCCGCGCTGCCGCTGATCCTCGACCACGGCTGGCCGAATTCGTTCGTCGAGTTCGCCGACGTGATCGAACCGCTGGCCGAGACCTTCCACGTGGTCGTGCCCTCGGTCCCGGGCTTCGGCTTCTCCGCCGCCCCGCGTGGCGGCTGCACCGTCGAGCGGGTGGCCCGCATGTGGCACGAGCTCATGGCCCGGCTCGGCTACGGGCGCTACGGGGTGCAGGGCGGCGACCTCGGCGCCTACGTCGCCACCGCGCTGGCCGAGACCGCGCCGGACCGGGTGGCGGGGCTGTACGTCACCGCCGGGCTGGGTTTCCCCACGCCGGAGGATGTGCCGGACCTCTCGCCGTCCGAACGCGCGGCCCACGACGCGATGATGTCCGCGGACTGGGTGCACGGCGTCGACCATCACGCGCTGTTGCGCTCGGCCCCACAGACTTTCGCGTACGGCTGGGACGACTCCCCGGCGGCGGCGCTGGCCTGGATGCTCCAGAAATTCGGCGACTTCGGCGGACTCGGCGGCATCGCGCGCGACGCCCTGCTCACCAACCTCAGCGTCTACTGGTTCACCCGCACCTTCGCCACCTCGTCCTGGCCCTACTACGAGACCACCGAATTCCGCTGGCCCACCGGCTCGTCCACCGTCCCGACCGGCGTCTACAGCGGCGCCCCCGGCATCCGCCGCCTGGCCGAACGCACCGCCCACATCGTGCACTGGCCCACCACCAACCCCCCGGGCCACCACTTCATCACCATGGACCAGCCCACCGCCTACGCGGCCGACCTCCGCGCCTTCTTCGCCGAGCGTCACTGACCCGACCCTCGGGCGCGGCGGCCGGAGTTCGCCACCGACCCCGGCCGTTCGACGCGAGTTCTAGGGGTGCGCGGTGGTTTTCGTGGACGGCAGGAACGGGGTCAGCAGGTTCGGTTCGGTGGACGGGCCGAATTGCCATTCGGCGATCCAGGGGCCGGTGCCCTCGCTGGGGTCGAGCACCCCGTCCTCGAGCCAGCGCACACGGCCGTCGAGGACGGCTCGGGTGAGGGCGGTGTCGGCGTCGTCGGTGTTGTCCCACAGGGCGTCGAACAGGCGACGCACCCGCAGGCGGGACTGGGCGCAGAACGTGTCGGCCAGCCGCTCGGCGGCGTCGGCCTCGGGACTGTCCGCCGCCCGCAGGGCCCGGGCGCGCCCGCAGGCCGCCGCCATGGCGAACAGCTCCGCGCCGATGTCCACGACCCGGCCCAGAAAGCCCTGGCGGTATTCGAGTTTCGCCTGCCAGCGGGCCATCGCGTACATGAGCGCGCGGGCCTGTTTGCGCGACATCCGCTCCACGAACCTGAGATGCGTTGCCAGCGCCCCGAATTCGCCGTACGACGCGGGCACCGTGCCCGGACCGACGGCCAGCTGCGGGAACCACTTGGCGTAGAAGCCGCCCGCCCCGACGGCCGCCTTGGCCTTCGCCTTCAGGGCGGCGTCGCGCTCGACCAGCGCCCCGGCCGCGGCCATGTGCGCGTCGGCCATCTCGCGGGCGATGAGCAGTCGCATGATCTCGCTGGAGCCCTCGAAGATCCGGTTGATGCGCAGATCGCGCACCAATTGCTCGGCGCCCACGGCCCGTTCGCCGCGCGCGGCCAGCGACGCCGCGGTCTCGTAGCCGCGCCCGCCGCGGATCTGCACCAGCTCGTCGGCGATCGAACAGCTCATCTCCGAGGCCCACAGCTTGGCCAGCGCGGCCTCGATGCGAATGTCGTTGCGGGCCTCGTCGCACATGGTCGCGGACAGATCGAGCACCGCCTCCAGGGCGAAGGTGGTCGCGGCGATATAGGACAGTTTCGCGGCCACCGCGCCGTGCTCGCCGACCGGGCGGCCCCACTGCACCCGGGTGGCCGACCACTCGCGGGCGATCTTGAGCGACCACTTGGCCGCGGCCGTGCACAGCGCCGGAATCGCCAGCCGTCCCGCGTTGAGGGTGGTGAGCGCGATCTTCAGCCCGTCGCCCTCCCGGCCGATCAGATTGGCCCGGGGCACCCGCACGTTGTGCATCCGGGTGACCCCGTTCTCGATGCCGCGCAGGCCCATGAAGGCGTTGCGCCGCTCGACGGTGATGCCGGGGGAGTCGGCCTCGACCACGAACGCGGAGATGCCGCCGCGATGCCCCTCGCCGCGCGGCACCCGGGCCATCACCACGAGCAGTTCGGCGACGACCCCGTTGGTGGTCCACAGCTTCACGCCGTTCAGCTCGTAGCCCTGCCCGTCCTCGGTGGGGGTGGCGGTGGAGGCCATTCGCGCGGGATCGGATCCGACGTCGGGCTCGGTGAGCAGGAACGCGCTCACCGCCCCTTTCGCGCAGCGCGGCAGGAACTCCCGCTTCTGCTCGGGGGTGCCCGCGAGCTTGAGCGGTTCGGGCACGCCGATGGACTGATGCGCCGACAGCAGCACGCCCAGGCTCGGATGCGCGGACCCGACGACCATCAGCGCCTTGTTGTAGCCGACCTGCGAAAGCCCTTGTCCGCCATACTCTTCGGGGATCTTCAGCCCGAAGCAGCCGAGTTCGGCCAACCCCCGGACCACGTCGTCGGGAATCTTGGCGGTCCGCTCGATGGCCGCGCCGTCGATGGTCTCGGCGAAGGCCCGCAGCCGCCGCAGATACGCCTCGGTGCGGGCCGTATCCGCCGCGGGCGGCTCGGGAAACGGATGGATCAGATCGAGCCGGAACCGGCCGAGGAACATCTCCTTCGCGAACGACGGCTTCGCCCATGTGGTTTCGCGCGATTCCTCGACCAGCGCGCGGGCCTGTTCCTCGGTGGCGTCGACTTTCGCGGTGGTGGCCATGCTGCCTCCCTCGGACGTGATGAGAATCACATTCGAGTGTAGGAGTCCGGGTTACCCGCCGGTAGGGGTAGCGCTCGGGGAATCGCGCCGCAGTCAGCTCACGCTGCGCAGGTACCGGCCGAAATGCGGCACGGTGAAGCCGATCGTGCCGCGTTCAGCGGAGTAGATCAGGCCCTTCTTGATGAGCCCGTCGCGCGCGGGCGAGAGCGAGGCGGGTTTGCGGCCGAGTTCCCGGGCGACCGCGGCGGTGGCGACCGGGCCGTCGTCGCCGGACAGATCGGCCATGGCGCGCATGTATTCTCGCTCGGCCGGGGTCGCTCGCTCGTAGCGGGAACCGAAGAAGCCCACCGCCAACTCCTCCTCCGCGGCCGGGGCGGCGAGTTCCACGTCCTCCACGCCGATCGGGCTCTGCGCGGCCGCGTCCCAGGTCGCCTTGCCGTACGCCTGCACGAAATAGGGGTAGCCATCGGCCTTGCGGTACAAGGCGTCCAACGCGTCCTCGGTGAACTTCACCTCCTCGCGTTCGGCGGGGGCGATCAGCGCCAGATCCGCCGCCGCCCGGTCCAGCCGATCGATCTTGTGATAGCTGAACAGTCGCTCGGAATAGCTCTTGGACGCCGACAACACCGCGGGCAGATGCGGCAGGCCCGCCCCCACCACGATCAGCGGCGCGCCCTCCTGACTCAGTTCGTGGCACGCCCCGCAGATCGCGGACACATCGGCCGGGCCGAGGTCCTGCATCTCGTCGATGAAGATCGCGATGCCCACCCCGATGTCGCGGGCCACCTGGCCCGCCTCCATGAGCAGCTCCACCAGATCGATCTCGATATCCCCGGAATCGGCCCGGCCGGTCACCGCGGGCACGTCGATACCGGGCTGCCACCGCTCCCGCATCCCCTTGTCCGCGGTCGACCGCAGCGCGAATGCCTTGAGGATCCCCAGGAAATCGTCCACCATCTCCGGATTCCGGTGCGCCACCGCGATCTGGCGCACCGCCATGTGCAGCGCCGAGGCCAGCGGTCGGCGCAGCTCCTGATCCGGCCGGGCCTCCAATTTGCCCGTCCCCCAGCCCCGTCCGCGCGCGGTGGACCGCAACTGGTTGAGCAGCACGGTCTTCCCCACCCCGCGCAACCCGGTGAGCACCACGCTGCGCTCCGGACGTCCCCGCGAGACCCGTTCCAGCACAACGTCGAACGCGTCGAGTTGCCGGGCCCGCCCGGCCAGCTCGGGCGGCCGCTGCCCGGCGCCGGGGGCATAGGGATTCCGCACGGGGTCCATGCCCGTACACCGTAGCGGTCGCGAGCGGAATCTGTGGGTATCTATGAAAAGCCGTAGACGCGGCTATTGTTCGATATCGCCGCCGCCGAGCCGACACCCCTACCCTTGGAACTGTTCTCGAACGGTTCCCAGTGCAGGGAGAGGGTCATGGCCGAGGAGTCGATTCCCACGGTGGCCGAGGTGGTCGAAGCGTGGAACGTGCCCGCGGAGGCGCCCGTGGCGGGGCGGATCCGGGACAACATCCTGGCGGCGATCGAACAGGGATACGACGACCCGCAATTGGTGGCGGATCTGGCGGTGGGTCCGTTGGTCATGGCGCTGGGGCAGTTGGAGGCCGAACTCGCGCAGGCGCGCAGGCGCATCGAGGATTTGGAGCGAACGGTCGGAGAACGGGCGTAACGGACATGCCCGCGCGCGCGATATCAACCGTGACTGCCCCGAGACCGGCTTGTTACCCACCGAGCCGGTTCGCGAAACCGCAGGCAGGGCCCGGTGCCGGGCGATTCGCGCGGATCCGTTGGCGCGCACCGGTGGACAAGAGGGCGGCGTGGCCGTAATCTTCTCGTGACTTCACGGAGTCCGTCGCCTCACCGGAGAGGCGGCCCGGGAGGTCATCCGCCTAATCGGTGGTCGAGTGGGCAGCTCGAACACCGAGCCGGGGACCCAATGTGTTGGGGTGAATCCCCTACGGCCGCAAGGTCGTCGGGGTAGGGCCGATCTTCCCGGCCCGAACCCGTCAGCTAACTCGGTCGGCGGTACGGGCAGGAAGAAACAGGAGACTCAGCTCGGTGGGTAAACACAGCTTGCAACGGGAGCCCCGGCTACCGAATTCCGTGAAGGGCGCGCTCGTTTTCGGCGCGGTGGCAGCCACGACCGGTGCCATGCCGGCGATTCCGGCCATGGCCGCGACCATCAACGTTCCCGGCATCGGCAATTTCGATGTGCCCCTGGACGATCAGCAGGTCGGTCAGGTCAATCAGGCGCTCTCCGATCACGCCGATCAGATCAAGCAGGTCCAGCAGGCGCTGGCGCCGCAGGCCGTCGCGCCCGGTCAGGCCGCGCCCGGACTGCCGAACTTCGCGCCGCCCATGCCCGGCCTGTTCGAACAGCAGCACCAGAACACCGCCGGTGACGTCGCCCTCGACGCCGCCCGCACCAAGATCGGCTCCGAATACGTGTGGGGCGCCTCGGGCCCCTCGTCGTTCGATTGCTCGGGTCTGGTGCAGTGGGCCTACAAGCAGGCCGGAATCAATCTGCCGCGCACCAGCTTCGAGATGTCGCACGTCGGCAAGCCGGTGGCCTTCGAGCAGCTGCAGCCGGGTGACCTGGTCATCCAGAACGGCGGCGGGCACGTGGCCATGTACGCTGGCGACGGCAAGATTCTGCAGGCGCCGCAGTCCGGCGAGACCGTGAGCTACGCCCCGCTGAACCCCGACTCGGTCGTCACCGCTCGCCGGGTCGCCTAGTTCCGCGCCGTGCCCGGTCCGCCCCCGCGGCCGGGCACGAGAGGTACGGCGAATGGATACGGCCCGGGTCGACTCCTGGACTTGGGCTGTCCGCCTGTTCAAGACACGCTCCGCCGCCGCGACGGCCTGTCGCGGCGGCCATGTGCGCGTCAACGGCGTGGCGGTCAAACCCGCGCATCAGATCAAACCCGGTGACGAGGTGCGGGTGCGGGTCAACGGACTGGAACGCATCGTCGTCGTCGAGCGTGTCCTCACCAAGCGCGTGGGCGCGGCCATCGCCGCCACCTGCCTGATCGATAAGAGCCCGCCGCCCCCGCCCAGGGAGATCGTCGCGTCCATGCCCCGGCGCGATCGCGGCTCCGGTCGGCCCACCAAACGCGAACGGCGCGAGACGGATCGGTTGCTGGGCCGCGACTCGCACTGACCGCCGGATTGCCCGTCGCCTCAGGTGCCGAACAAGGTCGTGAGCCGCCGGTTGGCCGGGACGTGATTGGGCGCCGGACGGTGATCCACCGCGAGCACGCTCGTCTCCCGATGCTCGAGGATCCGCATCAGCACGGCCGTCGCCCGCGCCGCGTCGAACGGCGTGAGGCCCGCCCGGCGCAGCTCGCCCGCCGGTCGATCGGATTCCCATGCGCCCCAGGCGATCGCGGTCGCCCGTTGATCGGGCCGGGCGCGGGCCACGGCGTCGAGTGCGGCGGCCACCGCCGCCCGCGGTCCCGAACCCGGGCCGCCCAGCGTGTCCGCGGCGATCCCGAACAGCAGCGCGAAGTCGATCGCGTCCGCGGCGGTGAGCTCGAGCAGGTCCAGCGCGGCCGACACCGAGGCGGCGAAGACGCGTTCCAGCCCACGCGCCGAACCGTTTTCGAGCCCGGCCCCGGCCCCGGCGGCGTGGACCAGGCCGCGGATCTCCGATCCGCACGCCCGGATGTCGTCGAGCGCGGCGGCGAGATCGTCGCGGTCGGTCACATCGCAGCGGGCCACCACGATCCGTTCCTCCAGACCGGCCAGCACCGGCGGCAGCGGCCGGGGCGTGCGGGTCAGGACCACCACGTCGCGCGCGCCCGCGTGCAGCAGCCAGCGGGTGGCGACCGCGCCGAGCGTCCCGAGCCCGCCGGTCACCACGTAGGTGCCCGCCGTCGATACGGCACGCGGGCGGGCGGGCGGTCCCACCGGTCGGAAGCGGCGCGCGGTGACCGTCGGACCGTCCACCGAAAGCTCCTCGCCCGCATCATGATTCGCGAGCGCATGGGCCACCGCCCGCGCATCGTCCCCGGCCGACCACACCAGCCGGGTGGGCGGCGCCGCGTCCGGCTGCATCGCCCGCACCATCCCGGCCACCGCGTGCTGCGTCAGCGCCGCGCGATCGCGCAGCACGACCGTCAGCGCCGTCACGGCGGGGCTGTCCCGTATCGCGCGCAGCAGGTCCGCCGCCCGCGCCGCCGCCGCGGCCGGGGTGTCGTCCGGACCCGACCAGACCACGACGGCGGCTGTGGGTTCCCGCAGTGCGGCCAACGCACCCGCCGTCGCCCGCGCCACCCGCCGGGTCGGCAGCCGCCGATCGAGCATGCGCGCGAGCGCGACGGCCAGCGCCGATTCGCCGATCACCAAGGCGCCCCGCACCTCCGGCCGCTCGCCGGTCGCGGGCGCGATCGGAATCCAGGTCTCGGTGCGCAGCACGGTGGCGGCCCATTCGAGGGCCGTGGCCACGGTCGGGTCGTAACCCCGGGCGGCCTCCGTCGCGGCGGCCGTCACCCGGGCGGGCGCGGTGACCGGAGGCGTTGGGCGCCAACGCCGTTCGGGCGGCCGTCGCGCGAACGTTCCGTGCGCGGACCAGTTCACCTCGCGCCCTTCGAGATACAGCCGCCCGATCGCGGTGCGGAACGCCGTGGCCTCGTCCCGTCCGCACAGCTCGTGCGTCGACTCCCGGAAATCCGGGTACTCGCGCACCACGGGCGTCAGTTCCGGCGCCGCGGCGAGTTCGAGCACCGTCGAGACGCCGTCCGCCGCGGCCGATTCCAGCGCGGCCGCCAAATGCACGGTGGCGCGGGCGTTCTCGGCCCAGTACGCGGCGTCGAGCTGCGCCGTCGTGATGACCGTCCCGCGCCGGGTGGTCGAATACAGCGGCACCTCGGGCACACTCGGCGTGAGCGCGTCGAACTCCGGTGTCCCCGCGAACGAGGTCGCGGTGTCGACGGAACGCACGGGTACACCGCGCCTGCGCGCCTTGCGCACGACCGCGTCGAGCCGCCGCGCCACACCCGTGAGCACCACCGTGTCCGGCCCGAGCACGGCTTCGATCCGCACCTCCCCGCGCAGGGGTTCGATCAGCCGCTCCGCCTCGTACGGCGTCGTCTCGAGCACGACGACGCCCGTCGTGACCCGCTCCACGGCCGCCCGGGCCAGCGCCAGCCGGGCCCCGTCGCCCAGGGTGACGGCCCCGGCCGTCACCGCCGCCGCGATCTCCCCGGGCCCGTACCCGGCCACCGCGTCCGGCCGAATCCCCCACGCCCGCACCAGTTCCGCGAGCGCCACCTGGAAGACGAACCGCGCCACCGGACCGTCGTCGAAACCGTTTTTCGGCGTCCACACCCGCTCACCCCCGGCGCGTACCACCGCGTCGGCCGCGTCGGCGACCGCGCGGGCGAACACCGGATACCGGGCCGCGAGCGCCCGTCCCGCCCGCGGCGGACCCGCGGTCCATTCGCCGAACAGGAACAGCACGCCACCCGGACGTCGTTCCGGCCGGACGCTCCCCGCGGTCTGCCCGCGCGCCAGCGCCCGCAGCCGCGCCGCCGCCTCCGCGTGCTTGTCGGCGAGCACCACCGCGCGCACCGGTTCGGGCAGCAATCGGCCTGCCGCCGAGGCGAATTCGGAGAGCGGCGGATGGTCGGCCAGCAGCAGATCCGCCCAGCGCCCCGCCAGCTCGCGCAGCCGTTCCGGGGTGGCGGCGCTCAGCGGGATCAGCGTCGGCGGCCCGGCGTCGCGATGCGCCGGAGGTGGCGCGACACCGCGCAGTACGGCGTGCGCGGTGGTGCCGCCGATGCCGACCGAGCCGACGCCCGCGATCCGGTCGGGCGCGGGCGCCTCCTGCCAGCCGATGGGTTCGCTGGGTACCCGCAGCCCGCGCTCGCCGAGCCGTGCCGCGGCGTCGTCGTCGCGAAAACCGCGGGCGGGCACGATGATTCCGCGCTCGACGCACAGCGCCGCCTTGGCCAGCCCGGTGACCCCGGCCGCCGCCACGAGCGGTGCCGGGTCGGCGGTGACCGAGCCGACCCAGATCTTCGCCGACGGCGGGCTCCCGCTGTGCAGCACCCGCGCGAGCGCGTCGATCTCCGCGGCGTCCACCGAAGCGGCGGGGCTGCCGTGACATTCGAAGTATCCGGCGGCGTGCGGATCGAGCCCGGCCCGCTCCCACGCCGCGCGGATGACCCGGCGTCGGGTCCGGCCGTCGGTCAACCGGCCGTCGGAACCCACCGCGGTGCCGAGGATTTCGGCATACACTCGGTTGCCCTCCCGCCGCGCGTCGGCGGTGCGTTGCAGGACCAGCACCGTGCAGGCGCCGCCGCGACCGTCCGCGTCGGCGGCGTCGACGCCACCGACGAGCGCCCACGGCGCGGTGCCGTCGGCCAGCAGGCGCACGGCCAGATCCACCGCCGCCAGCGACGACGTCCCGGCGCTGTCCAGCACCAGACTCGGCCCGCGCAGATCCAGCGCCCGCGACACCCGGTTGGCGATCATGTTCGAACCGCTCGCCCCGAAGAACACCGCCGCCGGTGACCCCCGTGCGCGGTAACCGATCCCCGCGTCGTCGACGGCCTCGACCGCGACCGTGAGGCTCAGCCGCTCCCGCGGATCCAGCCGCGCGGCCGTGGCCGCGTCGATGCCGAACCACTCGTGGTCGAAGGTGTGGTCGAGCCCGGCCGTCGCGCCCGTGAGCAGCAGGTCCCAGAACCGTGGCACCCCCGCGACGCCCGGCATCCGGCAACCGATCCCGATGATCGACACCGAGGGAGATGCGGGCGCGGGATCGGTCACCGTCCGTACTCCCTCCCTGCCCTCCGGCGCACGCGCCGGCAGTCGGGTACCCCCAGCGATTATGGCCGAGGAGCGGCCGGAACGAGAAGTGCTTCCGGCGTGGCGCGCGATGTCCTACGGTGTCGCTGTGTCCTCGAAACCGACAGCCGTGACCGACGGGCAACCCGGCGCCCTGATCACCCTGGCCCGCTGCTGCGCCGCCCTGGCCGCGACGCCCGCGAAACTGCTGCGGCCGCGCCGGCCCGACAGCGCCTTTCTGGCGAATCTGACCTCGGCCTCGGTTCCCCAGGCGCGCAACACCGTTCGCCTCACCGCGCTGTTGCAGGCGCGCATGTCCGCGCCGACCACGATCGTGGCCGAGGGCGCGCGCAGCCTCGGCACCGTCCCGATGACGATGGGCGCCTTCCTGATCGAACATCCGAAGGCCCGCTTCCTCGTCGACCCGGCGCTGTGTGCCGGTGTGCACCAACGGGTTCTGCCCGATATGCCGCTGCCGGCGCGGCTGCTGGTCGCCCCCGACAAGCCGGTGCTGGGCCTGGCCGACGCCCTCGCCGCCCGCGATCTCACCGGCGCGGACATCGATTTCACCCTCGCCACCCACCTGCACTGGGACCATGTCTCGGGCCTGCTCGAGCTGCCGGAGTCGGTCGAATTGCGGGTTCCCGCAGAGGAATACGAGTGGGCCATGTCCGGCGACATCGCTCCCTACGGCGTCGTGCGCGCCCCACTGGCCGACCGCGCGGTCGGCCATGTCGAACTCGACGGCCCGCCGGTGCTCACCTTCGGCAGCAGTCACGACCTGTTCGGCGACGGCGCGGTGATCCTGGTCGATCTGGCCGGGCACACCCCCGGCAGCCTCGGCGTGCTGCTGGCCGTCGACGACGGCACCCGTGTGCTGCTGGCGGGCGACGCGGTCTGGAACGCCTTGCAGATCCGGCTGATTCGCGAGAAGGCGCCGCTGCCCGGCCAACTCTTCGACGCCGATCGCGACCTCACCTTCGAAACCATCCAGCGCCTGCACGCGCTGCCCGAGGGCATCGAGGTCATCGCGAGCCACGACTTCGCGGCGGTCGCCGCGCGCGCCTAGGACTTGATCAGAATCGACCGCGTGTAGAGCAACTGGAAACCGCTGCGCTGGGCGTTGTGCTGGGATTTGGAGCCCGGCAGCGTGACGACCACGGCCAGTTCGCAATTCGCGCGCGCCGCGTCGGCCAGCCGCGCCGACAGCAATGCCGCCTGCACCCCGCGGCGGCGGTGCGCGGGCACGGTCGCGGCGCCGTTGAGCTGGGCGATCGACCCGGACAGCCGCATACTCGCGCCGCCCGCCACCGCGTCCCCGCGCAGCGCGAGGTAGCGGCGCGCGCCCTCGGCCGAGGCCATATCGGTGGTGACGGCGGCGAGGACGTCGCGCGGGAATTCCTCGTGCGAAGCGATGCCCTGGTCGTCGGGGTGGGCGAAGCCGTCGACCACGGCGTCCAGCCAGGCCGCGGCGTCCGCGTCCGTGACGAGCCGAATCTCGATGTCGGCGGGGATGTTTCGGGTGAGGTCCGGTTCGAGGACGCGGCCCAGGACGTTCTCGAACGCGACCAGCCGGTACCCGCGCTCGGTGAACAGCGCGGCCAGCGCCGGATCGCCCAGCTGCGCCAGCTCGACCTGCACGGCGGCGTCGCGGGCGGCGTACGCGCGTTCCAGTTCGGTCAGTTCCGCGGCCGTCGGCGTCCCGCCGAAACCCAGTCCCACCACCTTGTTCAGCGGCGAACCCGGCTCACCGAAACAGGCCGCGCCCCCGGCGACCGGCAGCACGAAACCGGCGCCGTCGGGACGACGACGCCGGGCGGCCTCCGTACCGGCCGTGATGAGTTCGGTCTCCGCGCGCTCGACGCGTTCGGCGAGTTCGGTTCCGCAGAACAGGATTTCGGTCACAGGGCAGTTATATCCGCCCTGTCCACCGAATTACGGCCACCCGCCCAGCGCACCGGCTCAGGCGACGAACGACGCCAACCGGTCGTTGATCAGCGCCTCGGCCTCGGCCACGATGCGGGAGACCAGCTCGCCACACGTCGGGATGTCGTCGATGAGGCCCTGCACCTGACCCGCGCTCCAGATGCCCGCGTTCATATCGCCGTCCTCGAACACCCGGCGCCCGCGCGCGCCCGCGACCAGATCGCGCACATCCTCGAATACGCCGCCCGACCGCTCGATCTCGACGACCTTGCGGCTCACCTCGTTGTCGGCGACCCGGGCGGTGTTGTTCATGGTGCGGAAGATCAGCTGGGTGCTGCGCTCGCTGTTGGCGACGATCTGCTCCTTGACCTTCTGGTGCACGCCCGACTCCTGGGTGCACATGAAGCGGGTGCCCATGTTCACCCCGTCCGCGCCCAGCGCGAGCGCGGCCACCAGACCCCGCGCGTCGGCGATGCCGCCGGAGGCGATGATCGGGATGTCGAGCGCCTTGGCCGCGGCGGGGATCAGGATCAGGCCGGGCACGTCGTCCTCGCCCGGGTGGCCCGCGCATTCGAAGCCGTCGATGCTCACGCCGTCCACGCCGATCCGCTGCGCCTTGAGGGCGTGCCGGACGCTGGTGCACTTGTGCAGCACCTTGATTCCGGCCTCCCGGTAGGCGGGCAGGAACGGTTCGGGGTTGGCGCCCGCGGTCTCGACGATCTTGACGCCGGATTCGATGATCGCCCGGCTGTACTCCTCGTACGGCGGCGGGTTGATCGAGGGCAGGATGGTCAGGTTGACGCCGAAGGGCTTGTCGGTGAGCTCCCGGGTGCGCTCGATCTCGCGGCGCAGCTCGTCCGGCGTGGGCTGGGTGAGGGCGGTGATGAAGCCGAGGGCACCGGCGTTGGCGACGGCGGCGACGAGCGGCGCCCGGCCGACCCACATCATGCCGCCCTGCACGATCGGATGCTCGACCCCGAACAGCTCGGTGAACCTGGTCCGCAACATCTGTCTGTCCTCCTGCCCGCGCGGACGCGCCTACGCCCGGTCGCCGTCGATACTGGCACGACGCCGACGCCGCCGACAACCGGGATGTAAGTCACAGTTTGCGAATCGGTTCCGATTCAGCGGAAATCGGTCATGGCTGGAGCGCGTTCGACTCGCCTTCGTAATCGGCCATGAGCTGCGCAATGATCAGATGAGACGAAACGACACAATTCTTCTCTGTAACCCTTGTCACGATGAAAAGTTAGTTGGTATTCTCACCCGGGTTCGAGAGGAGTTCATATGACCCAGGCGCTCGACGAGCCGATCCGGTCGCGACGTAACCACTGGAACAACCAGCTGGCCACGCACGCGCTCATGCGTCCCGATGCCGTCGCCATCCGGTTCCGTGGTCAGGACACCACCTGGAAGCAGTTGCACGAGCGATCGTCGCGGTTCGCCGACGCGCTCGCCCGGCGCGGGGTCGGATTCGGTGACCGGGTGCTCATCCTCGCGCTGAACCATCCGGAGTACATCGAGGCGGTCTTCGGCATCACCAAGCTCGGCGCGATCGCGGTGCCGGTGAACTTCCGGCTCACCCCGCCCGAGGTGGCCTACATCGTCGCCGACTCCGGCGCCCGGGCGATCGTCACCGACAGCCTGTTGCGGCCGTTGGCGACCGGCGTCATGGCGCAGTCCCCGGCGCTCGAGACCTGCGTGGTGATCGGCGGGACGACCGGCGAGGGCGTGCTCGGTTACGACGACGCGCTGGCCGAGGAGGGGGAATCGCATACGCCGCTGGACATTCCGGAGGACACCCCCTGCCTGATCATGTACACCTCGGGCACCACCGGCAGCCCCAAGGGCGCGGTGTTGTCCTACGGCAATCTGAACGCCCAGGCGCTGACCTGCATCCGGGCCACCGAGGTCACCCCCGATACGGTCGCCTTCTGCACCTCCCCGCTGTTCCACATCGCCGGATTGGGCAGTCTCGCACCGAATTTCATGCTCGGCGTGAAGACCGTGCTGCATCCGCTGGGCGCGTTCGACCCCACCGAATTCCTCGACGCCATCGAGGCCGAACAGGCCACCGCGGCGTTCTGCGTGCCCGCGCAGTGGCAGATGATCTGCGAGGAGCCGACGGTCAAGCAGCGCAAGCTGGCGCTGCGGATGCTCAGCTGGGGCGCGGCCCCGGCCTCGGACACGGTGCTGCGCGCGATGGCCGACTGCTTCCCCGAGGCGCAGAACGTCGCGGTGTTCGGTCAGACCGAGATGTCGCCGATCACCTGCGTGCTCGAGGGCGCGGACGCGCTGCGCAAACTGGGTTCGGTCGGCAAGCCGATCCCCACCATCCAGGCCCGCATCGTCGACGACGAGATGAACGACGTCGCGCCCGGGGAGGTCGGCGAGATCGTCTACCGCGGGCCGACCCTGATGCAGGGCTACTGGAACAAGCCCGAGGCCACCGCGGAGGCGTTCGCGGGCGGCTGGTTCCACTCCGGCGACCTGGTCCGCCAGGACGAGGAGGGCTTCATCTGGGTGGTCGACCGCAAGAAGGACATGATCATCTCCGGCGGTGAGAACATCTACTGCGCCGAGGTGGAGAACGTCCTGTTCGGCCATCCGAAGATCCACGAGGCGGCGGTCATCGGCCGCGCCCACGAGAAGTGGGGCGAGGTGCCGGTAGCCATTGTGGCCCTGGTGAATCCGGACGAGGGGCTCACCCTCGCGGAGCTCGAGCCGTTCCTCAACGAGAACCTGGCCCGCTACAAGCACCCGAAGGAACTGATCATCGTGCCCGAACTGCCGCGCAACGCCAGCGGCAAGGTCGTGAAGGTGCAACTGCGCAAGGACTATTCGGCCTGACCCGATTCGGTCGAACCCCGGGGTCCGGTGGGGCACCATGGTTTTCATGGAATCCGATCACGCGCGCACGGCCGTGCTGGCGCTGCACTGGCAGGTCAATGTCATCAAGTCCGAGGGGTTCTTCGGGCCCATGCTCGCCGGACCCGTCGCCGAGAGCGGTGTGATCGACCGCGCGGCCGCGTTCCACGCGGCCGCGCTGGCGGCCGGGATCCCGGTGTTGTTCACCCGCTTCACGATTCCGGTCGGCGAGGGCGCCCTCGTGCGCAATACCGGATTCATGCGGTCAATGGCCGCGGCGCAGACCGAGTTCCGCCCGGAAGGCCCTGGCGCCCAGATCATTCCGGAGATGGCCGGGCAGGTCGCCGCGGGCGCGGTGTTCGACAATCAGAAACTGTCCGGTCTGGCGGGGAGTTCCCTGGGCGAGTGGCTGTGCCAGCGCGGGCTGCGCACGCTGTTGATCACCGGCGTCGCCACCAATCTCACCGTCGAGCAGACCGCCCGGCACGCAACGGATTTCGGCTTCGTCGTGCATCCCGTCGCGGACTGCGTCGCCGCCGCCACCCCCGAGGCGCACGAGGCGTCGCTGGCGAATCTCGAATTGACCACGGCCGGTTGCCTTTCCGCGGATCAGGCGCTGGAAGCGCAAGCCGCCTAGATCATGTCGTGGGCGGTGAGCCAGCGCATGATGAACCAGCCGCAGAACACCGGCAGCCAACAGGTCAGCACCCGGTAGAGCAGCACCGCGGGCACCGCGAGCGCGGCCGTCACCCCGAACGCCGCCAGCCCGCCGATCAGCGCGGCCTCGACCGCCCCCACCCCGCCCGGCGTGGGCGCGGCCGAGGCCAGCGTGCCGCCGATCATGGTCACCACGGTGACGGTGACGAAGGTGGCCGACCCGTTGAACGCCTCGATGCTCGCCCACAGCGCGCCCGCCGCGCCGAGGATGATCGCGGCGCTGCCGACCACGATCATGAACAGCCGCCGGGGCGTGTGCGCCAGATCGCGCAGTTCGCGCACGACCTCGGCCAGCTGCGGCCGGACCTCGGTGCGCAGCCAGCGCCGCACCTTCGGCACGAACAGGGCGATGCCGAGCAGGCCCAGCAGCGCACCGGCCACCAGATAGAGCACGGTCGGGCTGGGCACGATGTGCGCCAGATTCGCCGATACGCCCGCCGCTACGCTGAACATGATCAGCAGGCCCACGTGCGTGACCACCTGCACGGCCTGCTGCAACGCCACCGCCGCGGTCGCCCGCACCGCGCCCAGCCCGTTCTTCTGCAGGAAGCGCACGTCCAGCGCGAGCCCGCCGACCCCGGCCGGGGTGGTGGTGGCCGCGAACGTCTTGGCCACCTGGGTGAGCGCGAGATTGCGGAAGTTCACGCCCTCGGAGGCGCAGCCCCACAAGGCCATCGCCGCTCCCAGATAGGTCGTGCCCGCCAGGATCAGGCCGAGCAGCGCCCACCACCAGTTGGCCGTGCGCAGTTCGGTGAAGAAGGTCGGCACCTGGCTGATGTAGGGGTAGGCCACGTAGACCAGGCCGATCAGCAGGACCAGCTGGATGATCTGATTGCGGGAGAAGCGGGTGATGCGCGCGGCCTCGATGCGGTCGGCCGCGGTCTGGTGCAACACCTCCTCCCGGATCGCCTTCATGAGCTCCCCGGACTCGGGCACCGATTTGCGCACCGCCGCCGACAGCGCCGAGCGGGACAGCCGCCGCGAGGCGTCCACCACGCCCTGCTCGCCGACCACCTCGAGCGCCGCGCGCACCACGGTCTTCGCGCCGTACAGCGCGCTCGTGGTCAGCAGCAGCTGGGCGACGTCGGTGGAGAAGCGCGCGGGGTAGTTGCCGAACTCGGCGGACATGAACCCGCCGAACAGGATTCGCCCATCGGCCACCCGGATCTCGTCGGCGCGCAGATCGCCGTGCGAGATCTGGGCGCGGTGCAGGTTCTGTAGCGCCCGCCAGACATTGGCGAGCACCACCTCGTTGTCGGCGGCCGAGAGCACCGCGCCGCGCGGCACGGTGTGCGCGTAGAGCGTCCAGCCGCGATCGAGCGCGGCGACCGTGAGCGGTTTGTTGTTGGCCAGCCCGCGGTCGCCGATCGCGATGCCCATCAGCGCGCGATGCTCCACCGCGCGGCGCAGCGAGGCGAAGGCGGCGGGCCGTTCGCCGCTGCGAAAGGTCAACCAGCGCCGCAGCTGTCGCAGCATGCCCCAGCTGCGCTGGTTCTGTCCGTACATCTCCACGATCAGCCGGTGCTCCGGCCCGGTCTGCGCGGACAGCAGCAGCGGTCCCGGCCCGGCCGGGCGGATGACGGTGAAGCCGGTGACGGTGTAGCCGCGCGCGGCCAGCACCCGCACCGCGGCGTCGAGGGGCACCTCCAGCGCGGGTGTGCCGACCAGCAGCACGATGACCGCGCCGACGAACCAGCCGACCGCGAGCCCGAACATGGCCCGCGACGGCACCACCAGGCTCACGAACAGGTGCAGCGGCACGAACGCCCCGAGCAGTGCCCACCACCACCGCCGCCAGGACGCGGGCAGCCAGGGGCTCGCGACGGTGAGCACCGCGGCCAGCATGGCGATCCAGCGCGGATCGTCGAGGAATTGGGACAGGAAGGTGTCGAGCTGCCGGGGCTCGGCCAGATGCCACTGCGGCGCGGAGATCCCGGTGCCGGTGATCGACAGCGCCAGCACCGCGAGCAGTCCCGCGGTCAGATAGCCGCCGAGCAGTTTCCACTGGAACCGGAAGATCAGCCGGACCAGGATCGCGAACGGCAGCGCGAAGATCGCGATGCCGTAGAGCAGGTACACGAGATTGGACTGTTCGGGGGTGAGGATCCCGAGGATGTCGGAGACCGACCGCTCCAGCGCCTCCCAGCGCGGCCGGGTGATCAGCGAGGCCGCGACGACGAGCGCGACCAGCAGCGCCGACAGCACCACGCGCAGAATGTCGCTGGTGCGCCGGATCCGCGGCTGCAGCAGGCTGCCGGAGACGGGAATCTCCCGCCCGTCGACTCGCATGTCGTATCGGAACTTTCGGATCGGGGGAGCGGCGTCGGTCCCGCTGTCGGCTCGGGTGTGAGTATGCAGCAGGGCCCGGAACAGCCGGACGGCAACACGCCGTCGCGGGCCCGCGCGGCCGGTGGGCGTCTCGGTCCTCATCACCAACTCCCTCCCGACGGACCCGGGCTGATCATAGGGGTGTGCGACGATCGCACGATGACCCGAGATGTCCGAATCTGTTTCGTCGGTGACTCGCTGGTCGCCGGCCACGGCGACCGGCAGTGCCTGGGCTGGGCGGGTCGGCTGGCCGCGCGGGCGATCGGGGCGGGCCGCCCGGTGGTCCACTACAACCTGGGCGTCAACGGACAGACCTCGCTCGACATCGCGGCGCGCTGGGAACGGGAGTGCGCCCCGCGGCTGCCGGACGGCAGCGACGGCCGGATCGTGTTCTCCTTCGGCGTGAACGACACCCTCGCCGACGACGGCCGGGTGCGGGTGGCCGCCGAACGATCGGTCGCCGCGCTCACCGACGTCCTGCGCGGGGCCGCCGGACGTGGCTGGTCGGCGATGGTGGTGGCCCCGCCGCCGGTCGACGACGACGAACAGAACGCGCGCATCGAGAAATTGGACGCGCGGTTCGGCGAAGTCTGTGCGGCCGAACGGGTTCCGTACGTCCGGGTGCACCAACCCCTACGCCAGAGCGAGGTGTGGATGCGCGCGCTGCGCGCGGGCGACGGATACCATCCCGGCGCCCCCGGCTACGAGGAATTCGCCGCGCTCATCGTCGCGCCCTGGTTGCTGTGGCTGTCCGACCCCGGATCGCCGCTGCCCGAAGCGCACTGAGATCGCGCGGACCGACCCGCCGACGCGGTCCGATTGGTTACCGTGTCTCATGGGCAAAGTCGTCGTCGCAGAATTCGTTTCGCTCGATGGTTTCATCCAGGACCCCGCCTGGACGGCTCCGTTCTGGAACGACCGGATCGCCGATTTCAAGGCCGCGGAATTGCGGGAGGCCGACGCGCTGCTGTTGGGCCGCGCGACCTATCAGATGTTCGCCGCGTCCTGGCCGGATCATCCGGAGGAGGGCGCCTACAAGGACAAGATGAACGCCATGCCCAAACACGTGGCGACGACGACCCTCACCCGGCTGGAGTGGAACGCCCAGCGCATCGAGGCCGACGTCACCGAGGGCATCGCGAAACTGCGCGCCGAGCGGAATCTGCTGGTCTTCGGATCGGGCACGCTCGTGGACTATCTGCGGGCGCATCATCTCGTCGACGAGTACCGGCTGGTGATCTACCCGGTGCTGCTCGGCCACGGGCTGCGGCTGTTCAACCCGGCCGAGGCCGAGGCGACGCTGGCGCTCGAGGACGCGCAGGTCCTCGACAACGGCGTGGTGCTCACCGCGTACCGGGTCACCTCCGACACCGTCGTGCGGCCGAACTTCGGCGGATGAGCGGACCGAGCCGCGACCGCGCCCGCTCCTTCGGGCCGCAGGCCGCGGCCTACGCGCGCTACCGTCCCGACTACCCCCCGGCGGCGATCTCCTGGGCGCTGGAACCGTTGCGCCACACCGCCACCGCCGAGGTGCTCGACCTCGGCGCGGGCACCGGCAAACTGACCTCGAATCTGGTCGCGGCGGGCCTGCGGGTCACCGCCGTCGAACCCGACGAGGCCATGCGCGCCGAATTCGCCCGGCAGCAGCGCGAGGTGCCGGTGCTGGCGGGCAGCGCGGAAGCCGTTCCGCTGCCGGATCATTCGGTGGACGCGGTGTTCGCCGGGCAGGCGTTCCACTGGTTCGATCCGGAGCGGGCCTTCCCGGAGATCGCGCGGGTGCTGCGGCCGGGCGGGGTGTTCGCGGCGCTGTGGAACCGCGACGACCCGAGCGTGGCGTGGGTCGCGGGACTGGAACGGGTGGCGCGCTCGCGCGTCTCGGCCCCGCCCGACGATGACGGAAAACTGCCCGCCCATCCGCTGTTCCGGCCGTTCGAGCGGGCCGAGTTCCCGCACACGCAGCGGCAGACGGCCGAAACCCTCACCGCCACCATCGGAACCCATTCGCATACGCTGGTGATCTCGCCCGAGGAACGCGCCGAGGTGCTGGGCCGGATCTCGGACTATCTGCGCGAGCGGCCCGAGACCGCCACCGGTGAGTTCGATATGCCGTTGCGCACCTTGGTGATTCGCGCCGTCGTGGCCTGAGTCAGCGCGACTCGAGCACCGCCATGGCGGCGTTGTGCCCGCCGATCCCGCTCACCCCGCCGCCGCGGACCGCGCCCGCGCCGCACCGGAAGACATTGGCGTGGTCGGTGCGCACGCCCCAGCGGGCGGCCGGATCCGGATCGTCGTCGGCGCGGAACGGGAAGCTCAGGTCCTGGTGGAAGATGTGGCCGCCGGGCAGGCCGAGTTCGTGTTCCAGGTCGACCGGCGACCGCGCCTCCAGGCAGGGGCGGCCGTCCGGGGTGCGGGCCAGGCAGTCGTGGATCGGTTCGGCCAGCACCGAATCCAGTTGCGCGAGTGTGGCTTCCGCCAGGCGCGCCTTGATGCCCTCGGGGTCGGTGGCGAAAAGCCCTGCGGGCGTGTGCAATCCGAACAGCGTGAGGGTGTGCCCGCCGCGCTGGGCGAGTTCGGGGGAGAGGATCGACGGATCGGTGAGGGTGTGGCAGTAGATCTCCGACGGCGGCGCGCTCGGCGGTCGCCCGGCCGCCGACTCGCGATAGGCGCGGTCGAGTTCGGCGTAACCCTCGGCGATGTGGAAGGTGCCCGCGAACGCCTCACGCGGATCGATGTCGTCGCGCAGTCGGGGCAGGCGGCGCAACAGCATATTGATCTTCAATTGCGCCCCTTCGGGTTTCGCCGGGAGCGGCGTGCCCAGCAGCCGCGCCAGCTCGTACGGGGCGGCATTGACCAGGACGTGGCGCGCGCCGACCGCGCCGCCCTCGTACCGCACCTCCGCGCGCCCGCCGTCGGTCTCGATCCCGGTGACGGCCCGGCCGGTGACCAGGTCGGCCCCGGCCGCGCGGGCGGCGTCGGCGAGGGCGTCGGTGAGCGCGCCCATGCCGCCCACCGGCACATCCCAGTCGCCGGTGCCGCCGCCGATCACGTGGTAGAGGAAGCAGCGGTTCTGCCGCAGCTCCGGATCGTGGGCGTGGGTGTGGGTGCCGATGAGCGCGTCGGTGAACACGATCCCGCGCACGGTGTCGTCGGCGAACCTCGCCTCGATCGTCTCGCCCAGCGGCCGTTCGAAGATCGCCTCCCAGGCCGCGGTGTCGTCGATCCGCGCGGCCAGTTCGGCGCGGGTGGGCAGCGGTTCGGTCAAGGTGGGGAACACGCGCTCCGCGAGTCGGGCCGTCGTGCCGTAGAACCGTTGCCACGCATCGAATTCCGCGTCCGATCCGGTGTGTCGCGCGAAACTCGCGCGGGTGCGCTCGGCGTCGCCGGTGTCCACCAGCAGCCCGCCCGCGCCCACCGGCGTATAGGAGGAGATGCGCCGCCGCCGGGTGCGGAACCGCAGGCCCAGCTCGTCCACGATCCGCGACGGCAGCAGACTGACCAGATACGAATACCGCGACAGCCGCGCGTCGAAGTCCGGGAACACCCGCTCGGAGACCGCCGCCCCGCCGGTGTGCGACCGCCGCTCCAGCACCAGCACCGACCGTCCGGCGCGCGCCAGATACGCCGCGGCCACGAGGCCGTTGTGCCCGCCGCCGACGATGACGGCGTCGTAGTCAGCCCGCATCGGACCGGGCGGCGACGAGGTAGCCCTGCGGACCCCGATCCGGCGGCACGGGTTCGGCGGACATGCGCGCGATCGGACGGAATCCGTTGGCGCGCAACGCCTTCTCCAGGCCGGGCACTGACCACCAGTACGCCGGGGCGACCGCGTGCTCGTGGGCGATCACATCCTCGTCGCCGTGGTGGGTCTGGAAGGCGAGCACCACCCGGCCGTCGTCGGTCAGGACGCGGTCGAATTCGGCGAGGATCGCGGGCAGCCGCTCGGGCGGGGTGTGAATGACGCTGTACCAGGCCACGATTCCGGCCAGCGACCGATCGGGCAGGGCCAGCGCCGTCATCGTGCCCTCCTCGAAGCGGAGGTCGGGGTGGGCGCGGCGGGCGAGCCGGACCATCTCCGGCGACAGATCGATCCCGAAGACGTCGAGCCCGAGATCGCGCAGGTCGCCGGTGATTCGGCCGGGGCCGCAACCGATATCGGCGACCGAGCCCGTGCCGCGGACCAGATCCGCGAACGCGGCGAGGACGGCCCGATCGAACGGCCGCTCCGCCATCGCTCCCGCGAACATCGCCGCGTACTGTTCCGCCACCGCGTCGTAGCCCGCGCGCGTGCGCGCGACATCCGGATGCTCGACCTCGACCGACTCCCGCACGCCGCCACCCTACCGTCCGGGACGGCACAATCGCGGTATGGAGACGCTCGGAACGAAGACGGTGTACGTCAATCCCTGGATGGAGGTCCGCGAGGATCGGGTGCGCAGGTCCGACGGCTCCACCGGCATCTACGGCGTCGTGCATCGCGCGGATTTCGCCATGGTGGTGCCGCTGGACGGCGACCGGTTGCACCTGGTCGAGCAGTACCGCTACGCGCAGCGGCGGCGCTGCTGGGAGTTTCCGGCGGGCACGCTGCCCGGCCGCGCGGTCGGCGATCCGCTCGACCTCGCCCACCGCGAACTGCGCGAGGAGACCGGGCTGCGCGCGGGCCGGATGCTGCGTCTCGGCACGGTCGACGCCGCGCCCGGATCGCTGGCCCAGCGCGGCGCGGTCTTCCTCGCCACCGACCTCACCGAGGGCGAACCGGATCGCGAACCGGAGGAACAGGACATGCGCTCGGCGTGGTTCGACCGTGACGTGGTCGAGGAGATGATCCGCGCCGGGGAGATCACCGGCGCGCAGACCGTCGCCGCGTACTCGCTACTGCTGCTGCACGAGCGGGGCTGAGCGCTCGAACGCCGGAATCCCGTGCGGCGCGGCGTGTGCCAGGATCCGCGGGTCGGCCGCGCCGAGGCGGACGGTGAGCCGGAAACCGTCGCGATCCTCGGCCGTTCCGGTGGGCTCGAAGGCGATATGGGCGAAGGCCGCGTCCGGGGTGCTCGCCGCCGCCAGCCGATCGAGATGGGTTCGCACGAGCGACCATTCGTCGGCGGGCACGTACTGCCGCATGACCGAATGCCACACGATCGTGAGTGTGCCCGGGACGAGCGACATCTCGGACAGGAAGGCGGCGGCGCCCGCGCGTTCCACGCGCGCGGGAATCCGCTGGGCCAGCCGCAGCGCCCCGTCCAGCCGGGCCAGCCGGGCGGGCTGATCGGGCCACACGTAGGCGCGCAGGGCCAGCGCGTCGCGCGGTGAGCGGGGATCGAGCGGGCTGGGATCGCAGCCCGCCCGCTCGACGATCTCGACCCGCGGATGCCGCTCGGCCGCGCCCCGCAGCCACTCGGGCACATCGCCGCGCCAGGCGTCGGCGAAGGCGACGGGGGAGTCCGCCGGACCCCAGGCGAGATCGCCCGCGGCCCAATGGAAATGGTCGGCGCGCAGGTTCAGGCCCGCGCTGCTGCCCAGTTCGAACAGCCGGATCGGCAGCGGCGTGGCGTCCACGGCGGCGAGCAGTCCGGCCAGCAGGGGAACGGCCCGGCCGACCTCGTTGGTCTGCGGCGGGCGGGTCAGCCAGTCGGCGATCCACTCGGGCCACGCGGCCACCGCGTCCCGGAAGGCTTGCCACACAACGTCTTCCGGTACGTCGGCGGCCGCGTAGTGCGCGGCGAGTTCCGGGGCGTGGCCGGACAGCGCGAGCCCGTGGACCGCGGCCATGAACCGCAGCGGGATCGCGGCGTCGAAGGCCGCGTCCGCGTATCCGGCCAGCGCGGCGGCGCACGGCCCGCCGGACTCGACATCGCGCGCCACCTCCGTCAGCAGCGCGGCGTAGCGCGGGGAACCGAGCACGGCGCAGGCCCGAGCCTGCGACCGGCAATACGAGGCGAGTGACATATCCGCACTGTGCCCGACCCGCACGGAGGTAATCAATATTGATTATGATCAACCGATGCCGGACTGGATCGACTCCGCGGCGGCCGTGGAGCGGCTCGGCGTCAAACCCGCGACGCTGTACGCCTACGTGAGCCGGGGCGTGCTGCGCCGCCGCTACGATCCGCGCACGCGCCGCAGCCTGTTCGATCCGGTAGAGATCGAACAACTCGCCCGGCGCGGCAAACCGCGGCGCAAACCCGCCCCCACCGAGATCGCCGTCGAATCCCGGGTCACCACACTGGGTTCGGATCGGCCCTACTACCGCGGCCGCGACGCGCTCGAACTCGCCGCGCGGCACCGCTTCGAGGATGTCGCGGAATGGTTGTGGGGCAACGTCTTACGCGACGCCGAACCGTGGCGCGCCGACGCGGCGGCCGTGGCGGTGGCCCGCCGGATCCAGCGCGGCCTGCCCGCGGATCTGCTGCCCCTGGATCGGTTGCAGCTCGTCGTGACCGCCTTGGCCGCCGTGGATCCCCGGCGCGGCGACCGCGATGCCCTCGCCGTCGCCCCGGCCCTGCTCGCGGGCATGGTCACGGCCCTGCCCGAACGCTCCGAACCGGTGGACGCGACCCTGGCGGCGCTGCTGTGGTCGCGCCTGGCCCCCGCGCCGCCGCCCGGCGCGCCGGAACTGAAATGCCTTGATACCGCGATGATCCTGCTCGCCGATCACGAGCTGGCCGCGTCCACCTTCGCCGCCCGGGTGGCCGCTTCGGTGCGCGCCGATCCCTACGCGGTGGTCAGCACGGGTCTCGGCGTGGTCGGCGGGCCGATGCACGGCGGCGCGTCGCTCGGGGTGGAACGCCTGCTCGCCGAGATCGACCGCCCCGCCGACGTGTCGCGGACGATCGGTGATCGGCTGCGGCGCGGCGAGCGGATCCCGGGCGCGGGCCACGCGGTGTATCGGCACGGTGACGGGCGGGGCACGCGATTGTTCGACCGGCTGCGCGAGATCGCTCCCGAACATCCGAAACTCGTTGTGGCCGAGGCGATCCTGCGCGAGCTGCGCACCCGGCGGCTGCCCGAGGCGAATATCGACCTCCCGCTCGGGCTGCTCACCACGATGTTCGGCATGCCGCCCGGATCGGGGCAGACGACCTTCGCCGTCGCCCGGACCGCGGGCTGGCTCGCGCACGCGGCGGAGGAGTACGCGAGCCGCACACCGTTCCGGCCGCGCGCGCTCGGGCCGCGACGGATATGAGAACGGGCGCGGAACATGATGTCCCGCGCCCGTTTCCGAGTGGTCGGACTATCGGCCGGTGGTCGTGGCCGCCGCCGATGTCGTGGTGGTGGTCGTCGGGGCCGGGGTGGTCGTGGTCGGTTGGGTGGTCGTGGTCTGCGGGACCGCGGTGGTGGTCTCCTTCGCCACCGGGGCGGCCGTCTGCGGGGTCGTGGTGGTCGAGCCCGACGTGGTCGTCGTGGTGGTGGTCGTGGTCGCGGGGGCCGTCGTGGTCGTGGTCGACGATGTGGTGGTCGTCGAGGTCGCGGTCGTGGTGGTGGCCGGAGCGTTCGTGCGTTCCTGCTTCGCCGACTGCGCGGCCTGGTACGCGGCGTCGAGATCCGCCTGGGTCGGCTGGTAGTTCTTGTCGACCTGCTTACCGTTCTGCGCTTCCTGGGCCAGGTGGGTGAGCCAGGCCGCGGCGTACTCGGCCGAGGTCATGGGCCGCCCGTTGGCCGGATCGGCGTTGCGCCAGTAGTCGAAGTGATGTCCGGTCGCGTTGGGGCCCAGGGTGAGCTGGTACGGATCGCTCATGATGACCGGGATCGTGTTCTGGTTCGTCACGATCAGGCCGACGATCTCGTTGAACACCTTGCGCGGCAGATAGGCCAGCGGAGCCATGTCGTCCTTGGCGATGCTGTCGGCCGGGGTGGTCGGCTTCGGGGCCTGGCCCGGCTTGTAGTTCGGATCCGAGACCCGCAGCAGCACTTGGAGGAAGGTCTCGTCGCTGGCCATCCAGTTCGGCTGCGAGGAGATGTCGGCGAAGGCCGCCAGCGCGATCCGGCCGAGCACGACCGCGACGTCCTGACCGGTCGCGGGCGTGAGCCCCTCGCGCTCGAGGGCGTCGGCGTTGATCTGGCGGCCGACATTGACCACCAGCTGCAACAACGAGATGTTCTGCGGCGCGGCGCAGGTCAGATCGCCCTCGGAGCAGAACGACGCGACCTTGCCGTCGAGTTTGCCGAAGCCGCCGCTGTTACCCGGCAACGCGCCCTGCCCGGAAACCGGTCGGACCCCGCCGTTCTGGTACCGCTGATCGAAGTTGTCCGGATGGTTCGGATCCTGCGCGCCCGGGAACGGGCCCTCGCCCGCGGACCGGCCCGAATCGGCGAGGATCACCACGCCGACGACCTTGTCCGGGTCGACGATGCCGTAGCTGCCGTCCGCGCCCGCCTGCTGATTCCCGACCTGCATGGCCACCCGGCGCGCGACGTCGGCGCCCTCGCTGTAGCCCACGATCGCGAATTTCGTATCGGGGCAAGCCTTTCGGATTTCCGTCATGACGCGTTCGGTATTCTGCACGCCCGCATTGACGGCGTCCTCATAGGTCGCCATATTCGCGGGATACGCGATGTAAACGGCGGCATACCCATTCGGATCGTCGACGGAACCGGCCGGGGCATTCACCACCGGATCCAGCCAGGGGCTCTTGTAATCGTCGGTCAGGGCGGCGGGCAATTCCTCGCCATTGGGTCCGACCAGCAGTTTCGTGGTGCCCTGGGCCGGCGAGTCGCCGCGCCCGGCCACCGAGATGGTCACCATGTCATGGCATTCCGTGACCGATGCCTTCAATTGCGTATCCGCGGTCCGGTGCGTGGTCAGCGGCGTCAGCGAAACGGCGACGACAGCCGCTATTCCCAACGCCGCGGGCGCCGCGACCGCCGAGGCGATTCGATGACGCCGGAGGAACTCACGAAAGGACATGTCCCGATCCCCATTTCACTGACAGAAACAAACGAACAGGCCCCCCGACGGGCCACGGTGGCACCCCTCATGTCGGTGGCGGGCCGGTGATCGTTACCGGATGGCACGGGTTTCGGTCGCGTTCGCTGTTTCCGGGGCTCGGGATGTGTTCGGCGTCACCGGCTGTCGGCGGTGCGTTCGGCGCCGAACCTCACGCGTAGGGATCGGTGATCTCCCGCAGTCGCGTCAGCGCGTCCCGCAGCTGGCGCATCCGCTGGACCCCCAGATGCGCCGCCCACTCCCGCTCCACTGCCGCCGCCTCGTCGTTGGCGACCCGCCGCGCTCGTTCCCCGCGCTCGGCGAGCCGCACGAGCCGCGCTCGCCCGTCGCTCGGATCGGGCACCCGCTCCACATAGCCCGCCCGCTCCAACTGATCCACCAGGAATCCGGCCGTCTGCTTGGTCACCTGAGCCTGCTCGGCCAACTCGGTGAGCCGGTTCCCCTTCGGCGCGATACGCGCCATCATCCGCGCCTGCGCGAGCGTGATGTCCTCGAACCCCGCCCCCGCGATCGCCCCCAACACCCGACTCTCCATGGCCCGATACGGGATGAACATCAACACCCCGACATTCATATCCTCGTCGGCCACGCCCACTCCCTTGCAGATAGTCAGAAGAACTGATTAAACTAGTCAGAGACTTTGACTTATCCTACCGGAGGTTCCGATGCAGGCCGACGACGAGTTCCGCTGGCGAACCGTGGCACAACACCGCATCGCCATCGCGGACCTGCTGGCGACCCTGACGGACGAGGAATGGGAAACCCCCTCCCTGTGCGCGGGCTGGCGCATCCGAGACGTCGCCGCCCACCTCCTCACCGCCCCCGATCCCCCGTCCCCCGCCCAGATGCTGCGTGCCTTCACCCGCGCCCGCGGCCGCTACAACCTGATGGTCGACGACCTGACCCGCCAATATGCCACCCGCCCCGGCCCGGACCTGGCCGCCGCCCTCCGAGCCGCCGCCCCCTGCCGCACCCTCCCGAAGGTGACCAACATCCGCAATATCCTCTTCGACACCCTGGTCCACGGCCAGGACATCGCTCTCCCCCTGGGCCGCACCCTCCCGATCCCGCCCGAGGCGGCGGCGTTGGCGGCTACCCGGGTATGGGAGATGGGATGGCCATTCTGGGCCCGGCGGCGATTGCGGGGATTTCGATTGAGCGCCACGGATATCGAGTGGACCGCAGGCGCGGGCCACCCGATCGAGGGCCCGATGACGGCCCTGCTGCTATTGGCGACCGGACGCCCGATCGCGGTGGAACAACTTGCCGGGGATGGTCTTTCCGCCCTGAAGAATTCGATGCGCGAATGGCCTTCAGCGACATCCGTTGACCCCTCCTGACGCGCCAGCGGGCAATTTATCCGAGCTTGCCTCACGTCTTAGCCAGCGGGATCTGTCTCAGTTCAATAGCGCTTCTCTATTCGTTCCGCGGTTTCTACCCTCGGGCACCAGCACAGAGCAATTTGGATCGGCTGGTGGTGTTCGAGCGATGTCCACCAGGCTTGGAATGGTCGGGTTCGGGCAGGATTGTTGCGTGATGACGCAGAAGGAGCGCATGCTGCGCGGTGAGCTGTATCGGGACAACGATCCGGAGCTGGTTGCCGAACGTCGTGCCTGTCAAGAGTTGTTGGATCGGTTCAACGCGACTCGATCGGGTGAGGATGTCGAGCGCGGCGAGATCCTGGAAGAGTTGCTCGGCGCCATCGGCGAGGGCTCGTGGATCATGCCTCGGTTCCAATGCGACTACGGTCATCTGATCAGGATGGGCCGCAACAGTTTCCCGAACTACGACGCGATCGTGATGGACTGCGCCCCGGTGGTGATCGGTGACGACGTATCCATCGGTCCACGTGCCCAGTTACTGACGGCCCTGCACCCGATGGACGACCATGAGCTGCGCCGCCAGCGTTGGGAGACGGCGGCGCCGATCACCATCGGCGACAACGTGTGGATGGGTGGCGGTGTCATCGTCTGTCCCGGCGTCGCGATCGGCGCGAACACGGTTGTCGGCGCGGGGAGCGTCGTGACGAAGAACTTGCCGGAACGGGTCTTCGCCGCAGGAAATCCCTGCCGGATCATTCGAAAGCTGTAGCAGAGTCAATTTGTGGTCGGTAACTCGAACCTGTTCCTGTGGAAGCCAACTGGCGGAGATTATCTACGAACCAACCAGCAGAGAGAGCGGAACCTCGAACCGAGTTCTGAGACCTTACCGATTTACGGGTCAGCCCCGAGCCATATCCACAAACCTGCTCAAATGCAGCTGATGCGCCACGGTGATCGTCGCCGTCGGGCCGTTTCGGTGCTTGCCCAAAATCAAGTCCGCCTCACCGCCGCGGGGATCGTCCCGCTCGAACGCGTCCGGCCGGTGCAGCAGGATGACCATGTCCGCGTCCTGTTCCAAGGAGCCGGACTCGCGGAGGTCGGAGACCATGGGGCGCTTGTCGGTTCGTTGTTCGGGGCCTCGGTTCAGCTGGCTGATGGCGACCACCGGGACCTCGAGTTCCTTGGCGAGCAGTTTGAGGCTTCGGGAGAATTCCGAGACTTCCTGCTGGCGGGATTCGACCTTCTTGCCGGAGGTCATCAGCTGGAGGTAGTCCACGACCACGAGCCGCAGATCGTGGCGCTGCTTCAACCGGCGAGCCTTCGCCCGAATCTCCATCATGGTCATATTCGGCGAATCATCCACGAACAACGGCGCTTCCGAGATCTCACTCATCCGCCGCGCCAATTTCGTCCAGTCGTCATCGCTCATCCGCCCGGACCGCATATCCCCGAGCTTGATCCTCGCCTCGGCGGACAAGAGCCGCATCACGATTTCCGTACGACTCATCTCGAGCGAGAAGATGACACTGGCCAGACCGTGCTTGATCGACGCGCTCCGCATGAAATCCATACCGAGCGTGGAGTTGTGCGTCGGGATCATCGACCGGCCCGCGAGGTAGAGATGGTCGGGGTTGTCGACTTCGACGCAACGCACGGGCACGCTTTCGACGCGGCGCACATCGACGATGTAGCGCGACCCCGAGCGGACCGTGCTGACGCTCGCCCGACGTTGCTTGTGCAGCAGGTGCTTTCGGTGCAGGCCGAAGACCTGTTCATCGGTCGAGAACGTCAGCGTGTACGCCACCGACGACCGCTCCGAGCGCCCGGCGACCCGCTTGGTCGACAGCTGGCAGCGATAACCCAGGCCGACGATCAGCTCCTCCACGTCCCGCGCCAACCGCTCATTGGTGACCGAGAACTGAACCGAACCCCCGTGCGTCACCGTGCCATCGGTATCGAGCAGTCCCGCGAGCAGATCCCGCCGTTGCCGCTCGGAAGCCCGCAGATATTCCATCGGAATATGCTTGTCGCCCAACACCCCAAGTGTCCGCAGTCGCGCCTGAACCGTTCCGACGGCGTTCCGGCACGCCTGGCACAGGCGTAAGCCGATCGACGGCCCACCGCAGCGCGAACACGTCGGCCGCGGCACGGCCGCGGAGACGAAGCGCGCCTTCCCGCCGCACGAACGGCCACAGGTCCGGACTTCGCTTGTGTACGGGACGAATTCGTTCCCGCAGACCACACAGTTCCGCGCTCGAACGGGTTCGGCGGGCGGAAGTCGCAGGCTGTATCGGAGCGGCACCGACGACGGCACCGCGTGAATACCCTCGCCCTCGACGCGCGCGACGATCTCCGGATCGGCGGTCGTCAATTGAGCGCAGGCCGAACTGCCGTCGCCGAGCCACGCGCCGAGCGTGTAGGGCGGGACGAGGAGATCACGCTCGGGAAGTTGGAGCGGGTCGGTGTTGGCCACCGAGTGGTTCAGGCGACGATCGGCGGTGTCGCAGCGGATGGATGCGGCTATCTCGGCCGTGGTCCGGACCGCGGCGGTCCGGCGGGTCGAGCGTCGCGACGAACGGGTCTCGGTCAGCCACTGGTGCTGTTCGTCCGCGACTATGACTGTGCCATCGGAGAATTCGACCTCGTAGCACGGGCGGTCGGACATGACCTCGGTGGCGGCCACGACCCGGGTGGGACGGCCGTGGGCGTCGAGCAGTTCGTCGCCGACGGCGACCTCGCCCATGGTGGTCCAGCCGGTGGGAGTGGGAAGCGGCGTGTCCAAGGAGAGTGCCTTCCCGACACCCGGCCGCGCCGCCACGATGATCATCTGACCCGGATGCAGACCATTAGTCACCTCGTCCAACTCCGTGAAACCCGTTGGCACGCCGAGGGACATGCCGCCGCGGCTGGCGATGGAGTCGATTTCGTCCATCGTGGGCTGGAGCAGTTCCTCGAGGGGGAGGAAGTCGTCGCTCGAGCGGCGTTCGGTGACCTCGTAGATCTCGGCCTGGGCTCGGTCGACGACCTCGGCGACGTCTTGGCCGTCGGCGCCGGCGTAGCCGTATTGGACGATGCGGGTGCCGGCCTCGACCAGTCTGCGCAGGACCGACTTCTCGGCGACGATCTCGGCGTAGTAGGAGGCGTTGGCGGCGGTGGGGACGGTTTGGGTGAGGGTGACGAGGTAGGGGGCGCCGCCGATGCGTTTGAGTTCGCCGCGGCGGTCGAGGGCGGCGGCGACCGTGACGGGGTCGGCGGGTTCGCCGCGGCCGTAGAGGTCCAGGACGGCGTCGTAGACGGCCTGGTGGGCGGGGCGGTAGAAGTCGCCGGGGCGCAGCACCTCGACGACGTCGGCGATGGCGTCCTTGGACAGCAGCATGCCGCCGAGGACGGACTGTTCCGCGGCCATGTCGTGTGGAGGCTGCCGGCCGAAATCCTCGCCGGGAGCCTCGGAGTACTCCGAGTGTCCGCGATCGTCGACGACTGCCACCCGACTCGACCGTCCTCTCTCGTCACGCCCGGTTCCACAGGGTATTGATGTCCCGTTGTACGCCCGGGGTACGACACGTTCCGGTTCGGTCCCGGGCCGCGGGACCGGGGTGCCCGAACCCGGCGGCGAGGGATAGCAAACCGATGGTGTGCCTGGTGGGGAACGCGAAACGCGACACTCCGGGACACCGGAACCCGGTGCCGGAAAGAACCTTAGGGATCGATCTGGGGACTACCAAACCGCGGTGTGCACACCTCTGTGGATAATCTGGGGACAGTTCACCGACTGTTGTGCAGGCCCTGTGTAAGAACTGGGGAAAAACCCTCGAAATGCACTACAAAGCCCTGATAGCGGCCCATTTCCGAATTTCTCGGCCTGTGGATCGATATACCCCCGGCGTGTCGCTCGAGATGAACGGCCGGGCGTGTTGGGTTAACAGTGCTCTCGAAAATTATGACCTGGATCACAATACGGCTGGTCGGTTCCAGAAGTTGTCCCCATTTCGTCCCGAACCCGATCCGGAACTCGGCACGAGACATGCACAGCGAGGACGCTATTCGGAAGCGAAGATTCAGCTACCGAATAGCTATCAAGAATCGCGGGCAGCCGAAAACCACCCTCGCGCGAACGAGGGTGGTCTTCGGCGAATGCCCTAGCGCCGGGCGGTCACTCGGCGGCGTCGACCTGCAGGTCGACCTTGGCGGCAACATCGGGGTGCAGGTGCACCACGATGCCGTGCTTGCCGGTGTTCTTGATGTGCGCCTTCGGCAGCTCGATGCTGCGCTTGTCCACGACCGGACCGCCGGCGGCCTTGATGGCCCCCGCGACGTCGGACGCGGTGACCGAGCCGAACAGCTTGCCGGTGCCGGCCGTCTTCACCGCCAGCTTCACCCCGGTCAGGCCCTCGATGGCCTGCTTGAGCTCGTTGGCGTGGTCCAGATCGCGCACGCGGCGGGCGTCCTGCGCCCGGCGGATGCCCTCGACCTGCTTCTGCGCGCCCTTGGTGGCGGGAATCGCCAGGCCGCGCGGCAGCAGGAAGTTGCGGCCGTAACCGTCCTTGACCTCCACGGTGTCGCCGGGGGCACCGAGGTTGTCCACATCGGCGGTCAGAATCAGCTTCATCGTGATGCCTCCCGTTCTCAGCGAGCCGTGGACACGTACGGCAGCAGGGCGACCTCGCGGCTGTTCTTGACCGCGATCGCGATATCCCGCTGATGCTGCACGCAATTGCCGGTGACGCGGCGGGCGCGGATCTTGCCGCGATCGCTGACGTATTTGCGCAGCAGTGCCGTGTCCTTGTAGTCGATGTTGACCGTGCCGGACTTGCCTTCCTTGCAGAAGGTGCACGCCTTCTTCTTCAGCACCTTTTCGCGCGCCGGTGCTTTGGCCATTGTCTTACTCCGTTACTCGTGAAAGCCGTTGTCTAGAACGGCGGTTCGTCGTCCATGCCGCCCCCGAAGGAGCCGGCCGCGGGCGCGCTGCCCCAGGGGTCGTCGCCGGCGCTCTGGCCGCCGCGACCGCCCCCGGAGTTGCCGCCTCCGAAATTCCCACCGCCACCGGAATTGCCGCCGCCACCGAAACCGCCGCCGCCCCCACCGCCGCGCGAGGTCTTGTTGACCTTTGCGGTGGCGTAGCGCAGCGAGGGACCGACCTCGTCGACCTCGAGCTCGACGACCGTGCGCTTCTCACCCTCGCGGGTCTCGTAGGAGCGCTGCTTGAGCCGTCCGCTCACGATCACGCGAGCGCCTCGGGTCAGGCTCTCGGCGACATTCTCCGCAGCTTCACGCCAGATGTTGCAGCGCAGGAAAAGCGCCTCGCCGTCTTTCCATTCGTTGCTGTTGCGGTCGAACACACGGGGTGTCGAGGCGACGGTGAAATTCGCCACCGCCTGGCCCGCGGGCGTGAATCGAAGCTCTGGATCGGCCGTCAAATTTCCGATGACGGTGATGACCGTGTCGCCTGCCATGGTTCCTCCTGGTCTCCGGTGCAGTCCGCATGCACTCGCGTTGTCGCGCTAGAGCCTAGAGACAGGCACCGACGACTACGAGCGATGACGGGGGAGGGGGACTTACTTCTTGTCCTGGCGCAGCACCTTGGTGCGCAGCACCGACTCGTTCAGCCCCAGCTGACGGTCCAGCTCGCTGACCGTGGCGGGCTCGGCGGTCACGTCGACGACCGCGTAGATGCCTTCGCTCTGCTTGGCGATCTCGTAGGCCAGCCGGCGGCGGCCCCACAGATCGACCTTGTCGACCTTGCCACCCTGCTGGGAGACCACACTGAGCATCTTGTCCAGGTTCGGACCGACGGTGCGCTCGTCCAGGTTCGGATCGAGAATGACCATCACTTCGTAATGACGCACGGGAACCCATCACCTCCTGTGGACTGGGAACGGCCCACGGACGGTCCGTGGGCAGGAGGGTCGTCGCGTCAGCAACCCGACAAGGCTACATGAACGGGTTCCCACCAGCGAAATCGATACCCCGCGGACGGAATGCGGGCGGCGAGGAGGTAACCCTCTTATCGTGGTGCGCATGCCCAACCGACCCGCCGCCGGTGTTGTCGCGACCGTGCTGTGCGGGTTGGCGCTGATCGCCGCCTATCTGAACAAGGCGCGCTGCGCGGGGCCCCCGTTCACTGCCGACGGTCGCAGCGAGATGTTCGACCGGATCAAGGACGCGCAGGTCTGCTACTCCGACATCCAGTACCTGTGGCTGGGTCGCGGCATCAACGAGCACGTCTTCCCGTACGTGACCGGCGGCATCACCCCCGACGGCACGCTCACCGGCGGGGCCGTGGAGTATCCGGTGCTCAGCGGGTTGCTCATGTGGCTGGGCGCGGCGGGCGCGCACGACGACGCGGCCTTCCTGCTGCACTCGGCGCTGCTGCTGGCCCCGTTCGCGCTGGTGACCGCGTGGTTGCTGGGCCGGTTGTCGGGCGCGGCCGCGCTGCTGTGGGCGGCGGGTCCGCCGCTGGTGCTCTACGCCTTCCACAACTGGGAGCTGCCGGTGGTGTGCACGTCGGTGGCCGCGGTGTATGTGGTCGCCCGGCCGAGCCGATACCCGTTGCGCACCAAGGGAATTCTGGCCGCGATCCTGCTGGGGATCGGCTTCTGCCTGAAGTTGTATCCGGGCATCTTCGTGATCCCCCTCGCGCTGTACGTGCTGGTCGGCGAGCCGCGGGCGGACCGCCGCCGCGACATGCGGGGCGCGCTGGCCGTGCTGGGCGCCGCGGTCGCGACGGTCGCGCTGATCAATCTGCCCTTCGCCCTGGCCGGTTACGAGGGGTGGCGCGCTTCGTTCACCTTCCAGCAGTTGCGGCAGGCCGACATCACCACGAATTCGATCTGGTACTGGGGTCTGCGGCCGCTGTTCGACCACGGCCCGCACGGGGAGGCGACGTTCCAGAACGTGGTGTCCACCGCGTCGCCGCTGCTGGTGCTGGCCGCCTTCGCGCTGGCGGTGTTATTGGGCTGGAAGCGGTTTCAGGACACCGGCGAGTTCCCCTGGGTCGGCGTGAGCGGGGCCATGCTGTGCGGGTTCCTGCTGTTCCACAAGGTGCATTCGCCGCAGTACACGCTGTGGCTGATTCCGTTCCTGGTGCTGCTCGAGGTGCCCTGGACGGCGATCGGGGCGTATCTGGTGGCCGACGCGGCCATCGGGGTGGGGGTGTTCCGCTACTTCTACGCGCTGGGGATGGGGGAGCCGTACCAGGTCGAGGAGCGCGTCGTCGTCTTCGGCGTGTGGGGGCGCGCGCTGCTGCTGGTGCTGTTGTTCTTCCTGTTCCTGCGGGCGCGAAGCCGGACGCCGCGCGAATCGCGCCCAGCCGCGAGCACCGAATCCGGCGAATTGGTCGGCGTCGCTTCCTGATTCAGCGCGCCTGCCGGGCACGGAACGCGGCACTCTTCATCCGATTGCCGCAGCGGGCCATATCGCACCAGCGCCGGGAGTTCGCGCGCGAGGTGTCGAGGTAGAGCCGGGTGCAGTCGGATTGCTCGCACTCCTTGACGCGGCCGCGATCGGGGCCGCCCAGGAGTTCGACCGCCGCGCGGGCGATCGCGGCCAGGGCCGCGTCGAGATCGCCGGTGCGCCGGACGTTTCCGTGGTCGTCGAGTGCCACGCTCGGCGGGGCGCCCGCGGCGAAACGATTGATCAGTGCGCGGTCGGCCCGGTCGAGGGGTCGATCGAGGCGCACGGCGGTGGCCGATCGATAGACCGCCTCGCGGAGTTCGACCGCGCGCGCCAGATCCGGCGCGTCGCAGTCGGGCGCGGTGTCGACCAGCCGCGCCTCGACGAGCCAGCGGGCGAGATCGGCCGGGCCGCCCAGGGAGTCCTCGTACGTGGTCGTGCGTCTGCCCACCGTGCCCGCGAAGTCGAGGGCGAGGTTTCCGCTGACGAAGGTGAACACGCTCCCATAGTAACCACCTTGACAGGTTGTTGGCTGCGATGGGACGGTAGTAACCATCTGAACCGGTTATGTACGGGAGGACTCGTGCACGCACGAATGCTGGATGTGGTCGCGCCGACGGCCTTCGTCCTGATGTGGAGCAGCGCCTTCATCGCGGGGATCATCGGCGTCGGCGCGGCGCCGCCGCTGCTGGTACTGCTGGTTCGCTTCACCCTCGCGGCGATCGCGCTGACCCTGTACGCCCTGGCGGTGCGGGCGCGGTGGCCGCGCGGGGCCGAACTCGGCCATGTGATCGTGGCCGGCCTGCTGATGCAGTTCGTGCAGTTCGCGGCGTTCTACACCGCGATGGCCGAACACGTGTCGGCGGCGGTCATCTCGCTGGTCCAGGGGCTCAACCCGGTGGTGATCGCGGTGTTCGCGGGGCGGGTGCTGGGCGAGACGGTGACACCTCGGCAGTGGCTGGGCTTCGGGGTCGGCGGCGTCGGAGTCGGTCTGGCCGTGGCCGATCAATCCCGGCTCTCGGTGTCGGGCCTGGTGTTGTGCGTGGTCGGTCTGCTCGGACTGAGCGTGGCCACGGTCTATCAGAAGCGGTTCACCCCGGCCGTCGACTCCCGGTCGGCGACCGCGCTGCACGTCGCGGTCAGCGCGCCGGTGGTCGGGCTGCTGGCGCTGGCGCACAACGACATTCGCGTATACGACGCGGGCAAGCTGGCCGAATCGCTGGTCTGGATGGTGCTGGTGAATTCGATGGGCGCGTTCCTGCTGCTGAACGCCCTGTTGCGGCGCTGGGACACCACCCGCGTCGGCAAACTGTTCTTCGCCACGCCCGCGGTCACCGCGGTGCTGGCCTGGGTGATCATCGATCAGCCGCTGCGGCCGCTCACCGTCGCCGGGCTGGCGGTCGGCGTGCTCGGCATGGTGCTCGCCGCCCAGCGCGCGCGGGCGAGAACCCCGGTGCGCGAACCGGTTCCGGCCTAGTCGGCCGCGCCCTCGGCGGCCCGGATCACCCCGTCCAGCACGTCGCGGGTGCGGTGCAGATCCCGGATGCAGGCGTCGATCCGGTTCCGTTCGGCGGCAAGGGTTTCGGTGAGGAACGGGGTGGCGCGGGCGTTCGGCGTGCCGTCGGCGTCGTGGACGCACGGCAGCAGTTCGGCCAGGGTGCGGCTGTGCAGGCCCGCGGCGAACATCTCCTGGATGCGAATCACCCGGTCCACCGCCGACTCCGGATACTCGCGCTGGCCGCCCGGCGTGCGCGAGGCCGTCAACAGCCCCTGACTCTCGTAGTAGCGCAGCGACCGCACGCTCACCCCGGTGCGGCGCGCGAGCTCACCGATCCGCACGTTTCACTCCTTGCCTCTGACATTGATGTCAGGTTTTACCGTACGCCCATGATGCTGCTGACCGAATACCGCACGCCCCACCTCACAGTTCCGAACCGGGTGGTGATGGCCCCCATGACCGGGCTGCGCTCGCACCCCGACGGCTCGCCCACCGCCGACGTGGCCGACTACTACGCCCAGCGCGCGACCGCGGGACTCATTGTGAGCGAGGGCATCTGGCCGCACAGCTCGGGTCAGAGCGAGGCGTGGGTGCCGGGTCTGCAGACCGACGCGCACGTGGCGGCGTGGCGCCGGGTGACCACCGCGGTGCACGACGCGGGCGGGCGGATCTTCGCCCAGCTCATGCACGGCGGCCGCAAGGGACACCCGCGGGCCCGCATCGACGGCACGCTGCCCGCGGGCCCGTCGGCGGTGTCCGACGACGACGTGCTGCATCTGATCGACGGCGGCAAGGCGCGTTCGCTGACCCCGCGCGTCATGACCCGCGCCGATATCGCCGCGGCTGTCGGCCATTACGCGGCCGCCGCGCGCAACGCGCTCGCCGCCGGATTCGACGGCGTGGAGATCCACGGCGCGAACAGTTATCTCATCCATCAATTCCTCGCCGACAACACGAATCTGCGCACCGACGAATACGGTGTGACCCACATCGGGCGGATGCGTCTGGCGCTGGAGGTCACCGAAGCCGTTGTCGCCGTGGCCGGTTCGCACCGCACCGGGATTCGGCTGTCGCCGGGTAATCCGCAATTCGGGATGCGCGAGGACGATCCGGCCCCGCTGTATCGGGAATTGGTGACGGAATTGGATCGATACGGGCTGGCGTATCTGCATCTGATCGACAACGACGACTATCCCGCGCTCGCGGATCTGCGTCCGCGCTGGCACGGCACGCTCATCGCGAATGTGGGCGAGAATCGCCCCGCCACCACCGCCGCGGCGGCCGAGGCGGTATTGCGTTCGGGCCGTGCCGATCTGGTGTCGTTCGGCCGCGCGTACATCGCCAATCCCGATCTGGTGCAGCGCATCACGCTCGGGCGGCCGCTGTCGCCGATTCGCGAGGACGTGCTCTACGGCTGCACCGCCGAGGGCTACACCGATTATCCGGCGGCCTGAGCGCGAAACGAAAAACGCGCGGCCACCGGCTCATCCGAATTCGGAGCCGCAGCCGCTACGCTGCCCGTCTATGACCCTCATCGCCTCGGAGGCGGCCATTGCCGCCGAACCGCCCCGTGCGGAGCCTCGGCAGCGGACCTCCTGGATTCGGCGGGTTATCGCGTTCCGTCCCGGCCCGCTGCACGCGTCGGCGGTGGTTTCCTGTGTGGTGGCGTACAAATCGTTCGAAATGTCCTATGCCGCACTGCACAATCTGGCCATCCGCAATCTCGTCGCACCGGAACTGGCCGCGAATGTGCCGATCGTGACCGACGGCCTGATGGTCGGATCGATCATCGCCACGGCGTCGTTCCGCAAGGGCGGGCTCGGATGGTGGTACGCCACAGTGCTGTTCGTGCTGTCGACGCTGCTGTCGGTCCTGGGCAACATCGAATACGCCCGCGAGATCGGCGGCGACTTCGTCTCCCTCGGCATCTACGCGGGAATGCCGATGACGATGATGTTCGCCGTCCATCTCACCCTGATGCTGTGGGCGCGGCGGCGGCGCGAACGCACCGCGGAGCCGATCGTGAATCCGGCGGAGTTCTCGGTGCCCGACATGTTCGACATGTCCGACCTCCCCACCGAACCCGATCGTCCCGCCGCGAGCCAGTTCATCGACGCCGCGCTCACCCAGCCGAAGCGGTTCGCGCCGTCGCTGGAGCACCGCCCGCTCGTGCACTCCTGAACACACCCGTACCGTCCGAACTCGACCGATGGAGCCGATGCATGTCGACAAGCGTTGTGCAGCACCAGGATATGGGTCAGTATCGCGAACTGGCAGGCCGATTGGCGTCGCTGATGCAGTCCGGCCCCGAGCGGGCCGGGGCGCTGAACCAGCTCATCGAGGCGGTGGCCAACCCGCAGATGTTCACCGACATGCTGATCGCCTACGCGGGCCGCTGGTTCAACGAGACCGGCGGCGCGTCGGTGCTGCTCGGGCCCGAGATGTTCTGGGCCCTGTCGGCGCCCGACGCGCCGGTCGGCAACTCGATCACCGCCGAACTGGCGGCGCACACGGAAATGGGTGGCGGCGAACGCAATCGGAAGATGCTGCTGATCTGCCTGCTCGAACACCTCGCGCAGAATCAGTGGCAGGCCGCGACCGCGGGCCTGTCCGAACCGCGCATGGTGACCGGCGGGCTGGTCTGAGCCTCAGCGCCAGCGCGCCAGCAGCCGGTTCGCCTCGGTGGTCAGCGCGCGTTGCAGGAACGGCCCGAAACTGACTCGGGCCACGCCCAATTCGGCGAATCCGGCACGATCGCCCTGATCCGGCAGGGCGATCGAGTTGACCGGCAACGGCAGTTCCGCGCACAGCCGCCGCAGCGTGTCGGGGTCGTGGCGGCCGACGGGGTAGAGCACGTCGGCCCCCGCCTCGGCGGCCAGGCGCAGCCGCTCGAGCGCGCGGTCGAGCCGGTCGGCCGGGTCGCCGATCTCGCGCAGGAACAGGTCGGTGCGGGCGTTGACCACCACGTGCACGCCGGCGGCGTCGGCGGCCCGGCGCAGCTCACCCACGAAATCGGCGTGCTCGCGCGCCTCCCGCAACCGGCCGCCCTCGCCGTGCACGGTGTCCTCGATGTTCAGCCCGACCGCGCCCGCCGCCAACAGGCCCTCGACCAGCTTCGCGGGCTCGAGCCCGTACCCGGATTCGATATCGACCGACACCGGCAGGTCGACGGCCGCGGTGATCTCGGCGATCCGGCCCATCGACTCCGCGAACGTCATCCCCTCGCCGTCGGATCGGCCCAGCGAATCGGCGAGCGGATGGCTGCCCACGGTCAGGGCCGCGAACCCGGCCTCCTGGACGAATCCGGCCGACCAGGCGTCCCAGACGGTCGGCAGAATCACCGGATCACCGGGTCGATGCAACTCGAGAAATGCGGCGGCCTTGTCGCTCAATGCGCTCATGGTTCGATCCTCGCCTACCGACCACCGGTACGCCAGCGCCGTATCCCGCGCGCCCGCCCCCGGCCCAACCCGACGGCCCGGCCTCAGAGGCCCCCCGATACCCCCGACGGAACGGGGACACGGGTGAGGGTCGTGGGGGCGAGCCGGGGGCGCAGGGGGCTCGGCAGCCAGGGGAGGAGTGGGTCGGCCGCGCGGTCGAGGATGCCGCCGACCGGGTCGTCGACGCCGTCGCGGCGGATCGGATCCTCGAGCGGACGGTAGATCTGCCGCACGATCAGCAGGCAGATGCCCAGGACGGCCAGATCGCGCAGGACGACCGTGCCGGTGAACCACTGCTCGGGCACGCCCTTCTTGTCGGTGCCCAGGTAGTAGTACATCCGCGGGAACCACACCAGCGCGTCGATCGTCATCCACGCCAACAGGATTCGCCGATGCGGCAGCGCCAGCACGGCCAGCGGCACCAGCCACAGCGAGTACTGCGGGCTCCACACCTTGTTGGTGAGCAGGAACGCCGCCACCACCAGGAAGGCCAGCTGCGCCACCCGCGGCCGCCGGGGCGCGGTCAGCCCGACGTAGGCCACGCCCGCGCAGGCCAGCAGGAACAGCAGCAGCGAGACGGCGTTCAGGATCGTCGGGGTGTCGGACGGGGCCAGCGGACCGTCGAATCCGGACCAGCCGGTGAACGAGGTGATCACGTTGTAGATCGAGTCCGGATCGGCGTGCCGTTCGGTGTTGAGCCGGAAGAACTCCCGCCACCCGTCGGTGAACGGCACGGCGATCGGCAGATTCACCAGCAGCCAGGTGCCCAGCGCCACCACCACGGTCACCCCGGCCGCGCGCAGCGGCCGCACGCGGGTGCCGTCCAGGTACTCGCGCAGCCCGGCCAGCCGATCGGAACGGTTGTGGCGCAGGTGATCCCACAGCGCGGGCAACCGCTGACGGCTGTCGCTGCGCAGGCACAACACCACGATCGGCCCGAGCAGCAGCAGCGGATACAGCTTCGCCGCCCCGCCGAGCCCGAGCAGCAGACCCGCGAGCACCGGCCGCCGCCGCGCCCATGCCAACAGCCCGGTGGCCGCGAAAGCCGTTGCGAGCGCGTCGAAATTCGTGAAGGCGTGCACCAGCACCAGCGGGGACAGCGCGACCAGCGCCGCGTCCCAGATCCGCCGCCCGGCCAGCTGGGTCGACGCCCACACCGTCACCAGCCAGGCCAGCGCCAGCCCGACCACGACGACGTCGAAGTACACCACCACCGGCAGCGCGGCCGGCAACCGCAGTTGCAGCCAGCCGTTGGAGATCTTCATCGCCAGCCACTGGTACAGCCCCGACAGCACCGGATACTCCATGTACCGGGTCTGCGGTTGGCCGTCGGCGCCGAATTCGGTCCACCGCTTCTTGTACGGGAACGCGTCCTCGTTGAGATGTTCGGCGCCGTAGAGCGGAACCGTGTCCGAGTAGCACATGGCCACGTACTGGCGGCCGTTGTTCCAGTCCAGCGTGAGATGTCCGGAGCCGTCGGTGGTCTGCTGAACGCACCCCGCCTTACCGGCCCAGCCCAGCGCGAGGAACACCACCGCGAAGGCGAGCACGATCCGCAGCGGCGTCCAGAACCGGACCCGGCCGATCAGCGCGTGATGGCCGACCGGACCACCCGCGATCGTGGACAACTGGGCGGTCAGCGAGTCGGTGCGGCTGGGCTTGTCCCGCCGGTCCGCCGACCGCAGATCCGGTGCCAGCGGCGCCGGGGACGTGAATCCGGTTGGCGTATCCGGTTTCTCGTTCCCGGCGGCCGCGTCGGTCACCAGTGGCTGCTCGATCACGGCACCCGAGGCTACCGGGGACCGGAATTGCCGTGTCCCGCACCGGCCGTCGGCCGGGTGTTGCCGCCGGATTCGGTGGCCGAGGGCGAGGCGCCGTCGGCGGGTGCGACCGGCTGTCCGGGCAGCGGGCCCGCACCCGAATCCTGCGGTTGCTGCTGGGCCTGCGGTTGTTGCTGGCGCGACTGCGGATTCGGCGCGAGGCCCGGCACCGGGATGCGCACGCCCGGCAGCACCTCCACCTCGCTCGGCGTCACGACCACCGGCGGCACGAACTCCGGCACGGTGCTCGACGGCGGGGTGTAGGCCGCGGTCCAGGACGGCACACCGGCCTGGCCGCCGATCGGCTTGGGCGGCGGGAACTTCTCGTTGGTCGTGCCCTTGAGGGCGCCGTCCATCGTGTCCTTCCAGATGTCGGCGGGCAGACCCGAGCCGTAGACCATGCCGCCGCTGGCGTTGCGCAGCTTGTCGCCCTGCTCGGTGCCGACCCAGACCGCGGTCGACAGCGACGGGGTGAAGCCCACCATCCAGGCGTCGCGGTTCTCGCCGGTGTCGCCGAGCTGCGCGGTACCGGTCTTGGTGGCCGACTCGCGGCCACCCGCCAGGTTGTGGTTGCGCGACCACTGCGCGATCGGCTTCATCGCGTCGATCAGGTTGGTGGCCACGGCATCCGAGATGCGCTGCTCGCCCGCCACGTCGCCGCGGTCGAGCAGGACCTGCCCGTCGGCGGTGACGACCTTCTGCACGAAGTGCACCTTGTGGTACTGGCCCAGCGCGGCGATCGTCGCGTAGGCCGAGGCCATGTCCAGCGGCCGGGCCTGGTACTGGCCCAGGATGATGCCGGTGTTGGGCGGGCCGCCGTCGGGTTCGGACAGCGATTTGCCCACGCCCGGAATCTCATCCGGGATGCCGAGCTTGTGTGCCATGTCGGCGATCTTCTGCGGGCCGTTGGCCTCGCCCATGTCCAGCTCCATGCGGTAGAAGCTGGTGTTCAGCGACCGCTTGAGCGCCTCGGCGATGGTGCAGGTGCCGCAGGACTCGCCCTCCACGTTGGTGATCTTGATGCCGTGCACCGACAGCGGGGAGCTGTCGTACATCGTCGAAAGCGGTTTGCCCATCTCGAGATTCGCGCCGAGGCCGAACACCTTGAACGCCGAACCGGGCATCAGACCGGCGTTGGCGAAGTCGTAGCCCTGACCGTTCTCACCGCCGTAATAGGCCCGCACCGCACCGGATTTCGGGTCCACCGACACGACCGCGGTGCGCAGGTTGTCGGGTTCGCCCTTCATGTTCTTGCGGGCCGCCTCGACCGCGGCGTCCTGCGCCTTCTGATCGATGGTCGTGGTGATCTGCAGACCCTCGGTGTTGATCTGGGTGTCGGAGATACCGGCCTCGGACAGCTCGCGCATGACCTGCCGCTTGATCAGGCCCTCGGGGCCGGAGCTGTCGTTGGTGGCCTCGTTCGCGCTGGAGGGCTGGACCTTGGGGTAGGTCATCTTGGCGCGATCGGCGGCGGGCAGGTTGTTCATCGCGACCATGCCGTCGAGCACGTAGTTCCACCGGGTCTCGGCGCCCTTGGGATTGTTCTCCGGGTCCAGGCCGTAGGGCTGCTGGATGGTCGCGGCCAGCATCGCGCCCTCCTCGACCGTCAGGTCCTGGACCCTCTTGCCGAAGTAGGCGTGCGCGGCGGCGTCGATGCCGAAGGTGCCGCGGCCGAACGGGATCGTGTTGAGGTACGCGGTGAGGATGTCGTCCTTACCCCACTGCCGCGCCATCTTGGCGGAGATCACCAGCTCGCGCATCTTGCGGGTGAGCGAGTGCTGATTGCCGACCATCGAGTTCTTGACGTATTGCTGGGTGATCGTCGAGCCACCGCCCGCGCTCTCCTTGCCCAGCAGGTTGTCGCGCAGCGCGCGGGCGAAGCCGGAGATGGAGAAGCCGGGGTTGGTGTAGAACGAGCGGTCCTCGGCCGCGAGCACCGCGTTGCGGACGTGCGGCGGGATGTCGTTGATCGTCACATCGGTCCGATTGCCTTGCGGCGGAACGATTTTGCTGATCACCGAGTTGCCGTCGGAGGCGAGGATGGTCGCCACCTGATTGGTTCTGAGGTCGCCCGGTTTGGGTACCGAGACCGTGGAGTAGGCGACCAGGAACGTCGCGCTGGGCACGACGATGGCCAGCGCGATGAACACGTAGAGCACCCGGCGCACGATGCGCCACGGCGACTTCTTCTTGGCCGCCGTGCCTTTCGCCCCCGGCTTGCGGCCGCCGGGCCCACCCGAGCCTCCACTGCCGCCCCGGCGCGGCGGCGGGCCGGACGGGGGCGCGGTGCCCC